>DATCXQ010000817.1:0-9479 GCA_036565725.1 Blastocatellia bacterium | reverse complement strand
CTCGCCCGTTTTGTCCAGGGCCGCGCCGCCGATCAATTGCTCGCCGAATTCGAATTCATGTCCGAATTTCTTCGCGATTGTTTCGAGACAGGCGACGGCCTCGCGCGTCACTTCAACGCCGATGCCGTCGCCAGGTAGAACTGTAATTTTGCTTTTCATAAGGGTGATCATCCACGAAGTCACGCAAAGGTGCGCGAAGAAGATGAAAGAGCTTTCGTGTTTCTTCGTGCGGCTTCGTGGATAAATTTATGCGGCGCTCTTCGCTTTCTTCTGGATGTGCGGCAGCAGGCCGCCGTCTTCGATCAACTCGCGAGCGAAGTCGCTCAGCGGGACGAAGCCCGCTTCCTTGCCGTTCGTCAGATTGCGCAAGCGCCCGGCGGCCAGATCGATCACGACCTCATCGCCGGTATTTGCGATCTCCACGGCCTCCGGGCATTCGATAGCCAGGAAACCGTTGTTGATCGCGTTTCGGAAGAAGATGCGCGCGTAGCTCTTGGCGACGACAACCTTGATTCCCGCGCCGCGCAGCGCCCAGACCGCGTGTTCGCGAGACGAGCCGCAGCCGAAATTGTCGCCGGCGATCACCACGTCGCCCGGCTGGACGCGCTTGACGAAGGCCGTGTCGATGTCTTCCATCGCGTGCCTGGCCAGTTCGGCCTCTTCGTGAACGTTCAGGTAACGCGCCGGAATGATCTCGTCAGTGTTGATGTGCGCGCGTTCGTAAACGTGCGCGAAGCCTTTCAAGTTGGTTGGTAGTTCTGGCATGAACTTTCTCTCCGAATCGCTAGGCCGCTTTGGCGGCGGCCGATTTCAAAAACTCGCGCGGGTCCGTAATCGTCCCCGTGATGGCCGTCGCCGCCGCCGTTGCGGGGCTGGCCAGGTAGACCTTCGATTTCGGCGACCCCATACGGCCGACGAAGTTGCGATTGGTCGTCGAAAGGCATTTCTCTTCCGCGCCGAGAACGCCCATAAACCCGCCCAGACAGGCGCCGCAGGTCGCGGTCGAGACAACGCATCCGGCGTCGGCGAAGATTTCGAGCAGCCCTTCGCGCATCGCGGTCTTCCAGATTTCGGTCGTCGCCGGGACGACGATGGCGCGCGTGCCGGCGGCCACCTTGTTGCCCTTGAAGATTTGCGCGGCGACGCGCAGGTCTTCGATGCGGCCGTTGGTGCATGAGCCGATGTAGACCTGGTCCATCTTTTCGCGCGCGACTTCGCCGATGAAGCGTCCATTCGAGGGCAGGTCGGGCAGAGCGACGATCGGCTCCAACTCGTCCAGATTGATCGCAAATCTTTCGGAGTAGACCGCGTCGTCGTCCGAGTTGTAGATCGTATACGACTCGCTGCTCCGCGCCTTGACGTAGGCTTCGGCGACTTCGTCTGCGGGCATAATGCCGCTCTTGCCGCCGGCTTCGATGGCCATGTTGGTGATCGTGAAGCGCGCTTCCATCGTCAGGCTCTTCAGCCCGTCGCCGCAATATTCCATTGCCTGGTACCGCGCGCCGTCCACGCCGATTTTCGAGATGATGTAAAGAATGATGTCTTTTGAATATACGCCGAAGGGCAGCGAACCTTTCAGTTCAAAGAGCATTGATTCGGGGACTTTGAACCAGAGTTCGCCGGTGGCGAGCGCGGCGGCCAGGTCGGTCGAGCCGATGCCCGACGCGAACGTCCCGAGCGCGCCCATCGTCGTCGTGTGCGAATCGCCGCAGACGACCGTCATTCCGGGCAGCACGTGTCCCTGTTCGGGGGCGATGGCGTGGCAGATGCCGTGATTGCCGATCTCGTAATAGCGCGTGATGCCTTGCTCTTCGCGCCACTCGCGCAACTGTTTGGCGAGTTCCGCGCTTTTGATGTCCTTGTTCGGGACGAAGTGGTCGGGCGTGACCAGGATCTTCGTCGGGTCGAAGACCTTGTTGATGCCCAGCTTTTTGAGCATCTGCACGGCGGGCGGCGTGGTCACGTCGTGCGCGACGATCAGGTCGATCTTCGCGTTGACGATCTCGCCATTCGCAACTGAATCGCGCCCGCTGTGCGCGGCGAGGATTTTTTCAGTGATTGTCATTCCCATAACGATTATTCCTCAAATGGCCGCCTGCTTTGCGCGATCCATTCGGCCAGCAGGTCGGCCAGTATGACTTTGTTTCCGAGCAGGCATGCATGGCCCGCTCCGTCAATAATCTTCACATCGGCGACGGGAGCGCGCGCCGCCATCAGTCGAGCTTCCCGGACAGACTTGACCAGGTAATCTTTTGCGCCCGCAATGAACAGCGTCGGCGCCCGAATCTCCGACAGGCGATTTCCAATGTCCAGCTCCGCGATCAAGCGCAGGCGGCGCGCATAACCTTCATGCTTCACGCCGCGCACGGCTTGAAAGAATCGGCGGCGATCTTCGGCGCTCACGCCGTCCTGCATCAGCCCGAGCAGGTTCGCCCCGCGTCGCAACAACCATGTGAATTGCGGCGGAACAATCGGAGCGAACGCCGCCGCAATCTTGATCTTCCAGCGCGGGCGGAACCGCGGAAAAGAGTTCACGACCACCAGCCGCTCAACCATCTCCGGGAAGCGAATCGCAAGCTGCATCGCGATCGTCCCGCCGAAAGACTCGCCGACGACGGTCGCGCGCGACTCGCCGGCCTTTCTGATGACGGCCGCCACGTCTTCAGTCAGGTCGTCGTAAGTGAATCGGCCCTGTTCGCGCAGCCGGAACGTCACGACTCGGTAAGAGCAGGCCAGCGCGGGCGCCTGTTTGTAAAATAACTCGCCTGTGCCGTCCAGGCCGGCAATGTAGACTAGAAGTGGTCCCGGTCCTTCCATTTGACGACTCAGGGTTGAGACGAGCCGAACCTTTAATCACCGACCTTTGCGCTTTGAGCTTCGACCTCTGTCAGTCTCTTTCTCTCCTTCGCATAGAGAGCCTTGTTGACGGCGTTCAAGTATGCTCGCGCGCTGGCGTCGACGATATCGGTGCTTGCGGCCTTGCCGGTGTACGACACGCCGTCGAATTCTACGTGGACGAAGACCTCGCCGACGGCGTCGGCGCCGCGCGTGATCGAGCGCACGGTGTAATCGATCAGGTCGCCTTTCAATCCGGTGATCTTGTCAATCGCCTCGTAGATGGCGTTTACCGGGCCGTCGCCGGCGGCGGTCTGCGTCCCGCTCCCTTCGGTCTCGGTGTCGGCTAGCGTCACCAGGGCCGTGGCCAGCGTCGAAGTGCCCGCCGTGGCCTGGACGGCGCGCAGTTTGAATCGTTCGGGGATCTGAGCGATGCCGTCGTGCAGGATCGCCATCAGGTCCTCTTCGAAAATCTCTTTCTTCTGGTCGGCCAGTTTGGTGAAGAGCTTATAGGCCTTGTCGAGTTCGGGGCGCGAAAGCGTGTAGCCCATCTCCTCGTATTTCTTGTTGAGCGCGTGGCGTCCCGAGTGTTTGCCCAGCACGATGCTGTTGGTCTTCACGCCGACCGATTCGGGCGTCATGATCTCGTAGGTGATGCGGTTTTTCAGCACTCCGTGCTGGTGTATGCCCGCTTCATGCGCGAAGGCGTTTTTGCCGACGACGGCCTTGTTGGGCTGCACCATCACGCCGGTGATGTTCGAGAGCGTCTGGCTCGAACGGAAAAGTTCTTCTGTCGTCACGGCGTATTCATAAGGCATCAGGTCTTTGCGCACGCGCAGCGCCATCACTATCTCTTCGAGCGAGGCGTTGCCGGCGCGCTCGCCGATGCCGTTGACGGTGCATTCGATCTGGCGCGCTCCGGCGGCCACGGCGGCCAGAGAGTTGGCCACGGCCAGCCCCAGGTCGTTGTGGCAGTGCACGCTGATCGTCGCGCGATCGATGTTGGGCACGCGCGTTTTGAGCGTTTGAATGATATGCGTGTATTCAGAAGGGATCGTGTAGCCTACTGTGTCGGGTATGTTGACGACCGTCGCGCCTTCGTCGATCACCGCGGCGATGATCTCACAGAGATAGTCCAGATCGCTGCGCGTCGCGTCTTCGGCCGAGAATTCGACGTCGTCGGTGAAACCCTTCGCCAGCCGCACGGCCTTGCAGGCCATCTCCAAAACCTCTTCGCGGTTCTTCTGCAGTTTGTATTGCAGGTGAATGTCGGACGTGGCGACGAAGGTGTGAATGCGCGGGCGCGCGGCGTATGAGAGCGCCTCCCAGGCGCGCTCGATGTCTTCGGTAGTGGTTCGACACAGCGCCGCAATGATCGGGCGACGGCAGGTCTTCGCCACTTCGCGCACCGCCGCGAAGTCGTCGTCTGAGGCGATGGGAAACCCGGCTTCGATGACGTCCACGCCTAGCGCGTCGAGCTGCCGCGCCATCCTCAATTTCTCTTCCAGGTTCATGCTGCATCCCGGCGACTGCTCGCCATCGCGCAACGTCGTGTCGAATATAGCTACCCGTTCGCTCATTCGCGTCTCTCCTTATCTTAATAGGTTCTCGAAAATTTCACTCAGGGAAAACCAACAAGTGAAGTGTGGACTTCCGTCCGTAAAGTTCAGGCATCATAGCCCAGCCCAGAGGGCTTGCAAAGTTTATAATATTTACGTTTTAATAAGCAAGATTTATAGGGGAGATCGGTCACGCCGCAGTGTACGGCGCCTTGAAAGAATTAAAATCGGGGCGCGAGAGTAGAGCAATCTGCCTGGGAGCGCCGCCCATCCTTGCCTGCGCTCCCAGGCGGTTTGCCCTAGCCTTTTCAATCGAATTCGACCTGTCGCGTCGCGACGACCTGAAAGAATGAAAGCGCAGTTCGTAGTCCCGCCTTTAGCTGGAAGCGTTTGACGTCATAGAATGTGTCTGCGTCTGACGCTTCCGCCTAAAGGCGGGACTACGAACCGATTTTCCGCAGGAGCCTTCATGTGGCGTTGCGACGCCCTGAAACAATTAAAATCAGGCGGCGCCCCCGCGTCCTCGCGGGCGCACCATTTTCAGAGGAGATAGAAGTGGATCTGGCGCAACTGGAAATTTTTCTGCGCATAGCCGACGAGAAAAGCTTTTCCCGAGCGGCTGAAAAGATGCTGCGGACGCAGCCTGCCTTGAGCATCGCGATCAAGCGGCTGGAGGAAGACCTGGGCGAGATTCTGTTCGACCGCAGCAGCAAATCAGGAACGCTGACCGAGGCCGGGAGGATTCTCTATTCCTACGCGCAAAAGATGATCAACCTGCGCGATGAGGCCAGGGAAGCGATCGGCGAGTTGCGCGGTATGTTCCGCGGGCGGCTGACCATCGGCGCGAACGAGAGCACTTCATTTTACGTGCTGCCCGCGCTGCTGCTCGAATACCGCAAGCGCCACCCGCAGATTAAGATCGAAGTCTTCCGTAACATCTCTGAAAAAATCCCGCTCGAGGTCGTGGAGCGCAACCTGGATTTCGGATTTCTTTCTTACGACCCTATGAACCCGGCGCTGCAATCACTCGAGGTTCACCGCGACGAACTCGTCCTGGTCGTTCCGCCGGAGCACCGCCTGGCCGGGCGTAAACAGGTGGCGGTGAAAGAACTGGGCGAAGAACAGTTCGTCGCGCACAATGTAAAGACGCCTTCGCGCGCGCGCATCTTCGAGTTGTTCGCCCAAAACCACACCCCGCTCAACATCTGCATCGAACTGTCCACGCTCGAAACGATCAAGGACTTCGTGATGCGGGAGGCCGGCATAGCGATACTGCCGAGGCTGGTGGTTCAAGGTGAAATCGAGTCGGGCAAACTGATTGAGGTTCCCGTGAAGGGAATGAAGATCGAAAAGATTCTACGTCTCGTTTACCGGCGCGAATCGTCGCTATCGCACGCGGCCAAATCGTTTTTGGATCTGGTGAAGAGCGGGCGAGGTGAGGATGATCCAGATGAGAGCTAGGCGTCGGCCTGACGGGAAATTAATTCAGCCGCTTGGAAAGAGCTATCGGTGATGATATAGTTCGACAGTCGAATCATTTATCTGTTCCGATCTCGTCATACTGCTCTTTCGCTTTACATATCATAAGAAATTGAGCGCTTTAGCTGGATGGCCAGCATATATGACTCTTTAAACTCCCTGTTGGAAGGGTACTTGTTGGTAATATAGTTCGATGGTCGAATTATAGGTCCCGTTGATCGGTTCTGAGATCCTTTATACCGCTTTCATAGAACAATTCGTCCGTATCGAGTTTGCTCATCTATCGCTCTTTGATCGCTAAATCCTTTGGCAAAAGGGGCGCGCTCTAACCTCCTGACAAGATAATCCGTCCATCGGCGTCTCAACGATCACGGTTTTTGAAGCGCGATTTCGAGAGGAGCTCGTCCCTGAACATCAACAACCCCAATACTCAAGAAAGGACGAGTCATGAGAGCTTGGCTGCAATGCGTCTCTCGCGAGCGTATCTGCGCGTTCATCATCACCGCGCTCACAATCGCTACTTTATTCCCTCCCGGACTCCTGGCGGCGACCGCATCGGTGGATCTTTCCGGTGTCCGGCAAACGATTCGCGGCTTTGGCGGCGCGACCGCCTGGATAGGCCAATTGACCGACGCGGAAATGAATACCCTGTTCGGTAGCGGTCCCGGCACGATCGGTCTCAGCATACTCCGGGTCCGAATCGCCCCTGACCGCAATTGGACCACCGAACTGGAGAACGCCAGGAAGGCGACGGCCCGAGGCGCGATTGTAATGGCCACGCCGTGGACCCCGCCCGCCTCCATGAAGACCAACAACAATGTGGTAGGCGGCGAGCTCAGGACATCGGATTACGCCAACTACGCGAACTACCTCAACAGCTTCGTCAGTTACCTGTCGTCGAACGGAGTGAGTCTCTACGCGATCTCGGTTCAGAACGAGCCTGACATCAGCGTCACCTACGAGTCCTGTGACTGGACAGCGGCCCAGTTGCTCAACTTCGCGAGGAATAACGCCGGCGCGATCTCGACGAGGGTGGTCATGTCCGAGTCGTTCCACTTCGACAAAACTTACACCGATCCGATCCTGAACGATCCCGCTGCGCGGACGAACGTGGACATCATCGGCGGCCACATCTACGGCAGCGGCCTCTCGGATTATCCGCTGGCCCGGAATAACGGGAAAGAGGTTTGGATGACTGAGCATCTCAACACTGACACCTCGACCACAGGCGCCATCCAAACCGCCAAAGAAATCAACGACTGCCTGGCCTTGGGCAACTACAATGCTTATCTTTGGTGGTATTTGAAGCGGTTCTATGGGCCGATTGACGATAACGGCGCGCGCACTAAGCGCGGCTGCGTAATGGCTCAGTATGCGCGGTGGGTGCGTCCGGGCTTTGTCCGCGTGAACGCCACGTATAACCCGAACCCCGGCGTGTATGTGAGCGCCTACAAATCGGGCGCCAAGGTCGTGATCGTCGCGGTCAATAATAGCGCCAACTCAGTGAACCAGACCTTCAGCGTCACGGGGGGCTCGGCGCCGACTACATTCAACCGATTTCGCACCTCGGCAGGCGAGAATCTCGCGACACTGACGCCGATCAGCGTCTCCGGGGGGGCTTTCACGACGTCGCTGCCGGGCCAGAGTATCACGAGCTTCGTTTCGCCCTAGATCATTTATCAGATCGGTGTACGGGCAAATAGAACGCGGATGACACGGATACGGCGGATCATCGCGGATAAGAACTAAAAAAGATCAGCGTGAATCCGCTCCATCTGTGTCATCCGCGTTCCATTGTAGGAATGTTTATTACGTAAGCTGGCTACGGTGTCTTCTGATGGACATCCCTCCCCATGAAGCTATGCGAAGCCTGCCGGTGCGTCCGTCAAAATACCATTCTGAGCCGTCTTCAAATGTCACGGTGTTAATGACAATGCCAACTCTGACTATATCAGCGTTCAGCTTTGCCATGGCTTCGCGCAAAATCTTCAGTAAAGGGTCTGGCAAAGAATCAATTGCTATTGTCGCCGTTCGACCTGGTCTCAGCGGGGTTTCAGATGGAGAATCCTTGGGCATCGGGGTACGCCCATAATCTAAAGGCTGAGCAAGATCAAAACTGCCTGCGCGGACTCCTTCCTGCGTGTAGAGGTGAATCATAAATCGGATAAATTCGATCGTCTTATCTGATTGGTTCGTCACTTTGAATCTGATGCCTTCGACAAATGAATTGTCGTCCGCCTCAAATTCGGAGGCGGGGTCAACCAGTCTGGCAACCCCTTCCTTTATCGCTCCGATCTCGCTAAGTCTCAGCTCCTTCCCGTCTACCGTAATGTCGTGAATTACAACAGGGGCCTTAACCCCTTTGGGATGAAGGCGGCGGTACGCCACGGTTCGTTTTGGCGATTGCTTTCGGGGCATGCTATCGCCCGCGGCGAAACTCATTGCGACGGCAGCAGCGAGGATGATTACCACGCACATAACGGCGCTCAGCCCAGAAAACCTGACCTTGTTTGTCATGGTGTCCTCCCGCGTAATTTGTTGATGATATTGGAAAGAAGCGACTCCCCGCTTGCCGCCCTTATAAGTCCCTCTTCTCGCTATTGCAAGCTATTAGAATCATAGCCAGCAAAAACATTTCTTCACACACAGCGCGGCGCCAAGTGATGTAATAGATAGTCTCACGCTTGATCAGCAACCGTCCGCCAATTCGCGTCTATCCTCTTCCGCGCGCAGTGGCGTAGAGCGTGATAATTATCGCTGAAGGTTTTCTTCTGCTCGTCCAATAGCGCTTTCGTTCCTCGTCCGACCGCCGCGCTCGAGATCACGCCGTCCAGTTCGAGCGCGCATTTTATGCATGCGATGGTCTTCATCACGCGCCCGCCGTCTTCGTCGAAGCCACAGATCTCCTCGAAGCGCGAGCAGAGATCCCGGTAGACGTTTGTCAACTCGTCGTCGCCGGCCCAGCAGACGCGCCAGGCCTTCTGCCATTCGCGCGGCATGCAGTTGGCGGGGCCGGAGACCACGCCGATCGGCGGAGTGTAGTACAGCAGATGATCGCGCCACCCTTCGCGCAACCGCCCGAGCAGGCCGTGACTCGGGCGATACATTTCAAAGATCAGCATCGCGTTGCCGATGTAGATTCCGAATTCGCCGGGCAGTTTGTAATGCAGCGCAGCCTTCGTGTAATTGCCGATCACTCGGCGCGAGGCCGAGACTTTGACGCCGCGCACCCAGGGCAGCCGGCTCAGGTGTTTGACGATGCGCGTGCGGATGTGCGGCGGTTGACCCTGGACGTTGATGTCGGCGTTGTCGTAAAGAAATATCGGCAGATCGCGCTTCGACGCCTCGATCAGACCGGCGATGTCGCGCTGGAAGAATCGGACTATGTCACGTTCGGCGAGGTCCTCGATGGCGAGGGGCGCAATCACCGCCGCGTCCGCGCCCAGTTGAATCGCGGCGTCCAGGTTGTCGAGGATTTCGGCCCGCGTCGAACCGTTCACCCCTACCCAGGCCTCTACCGATTGCGGATTGCGGATTGCGGATTGCGGATTGCGACGAGAATTCGCGTCCCGTAATCCGTAATCCGCAATCAGAGAATCCGCAATC
>DATCXQ010000814.1:0-3385 GCA_036565725.1 Blastocatellia bacterium | reverse complement strand
CATTGCGGATTGCGGATTGCGGGCCTTCAGGCCACTCCGCCCCTTGATCAATCCAGGTCTTGATCAAAGTAATTTGATCCGACTTCAGAGCTTCGCCATTCATCGGCATGCGCGCCTGATCGCCCATTCCGGCGACGCGTTGATAGAGCGCGCTCCCGGCAGCTCTGCCAGGAATGACGACTTTGGCCAGCGCGATCTTTTTCGAATCGAGCCGCAGCCCCGCCATTTGCCTGTTCGGGCCATGGCAGCCGTAGCAATGGGCTTGAAAGATCGGCTGAATCTCCCTGACGAAATCGACTTTCGATTGTTGTCTTGGATTCGTCGCGGCGAAAGATGACGACGCCCAACGCCACGCCCCGGCTACCAACACGGCGAAAACAATCACCACTGCAAGAGCTAGTCTACTGTTCTTCATAACCCAGCCTCGAAGTTGCGCTTGAGATTTGATTGCCCGAAATAAGCCACGCGAATTTTGGTATGACCAAATATAGCCTGTGAAGAAGGAAGCAAAAAGGGCAAGAGGAACAAAAAGGGAGTGCGGAATGCGGAATGCGGAATGCGGATTGATAAAACTTTCAATCTCAATTTCGAACCCGCGGTTAAAAAGGCTCATTAATCCGCATTCCGCATTCCGCATTCCGCATTCGCCGTTCCCCATTCCCCATTCGCTACTCCCCATTTAGAATACGGATCGAATTTATGAAGATTGATCACACCACAGTCGCAGTCGTGACTGGCGCTGCTTCAGGGATAGGCCGAGCGCTCGCCGCCCGCCTGGCTCAAGAGGGCGCGTCGCTCGCCATCGCAGACATCAAGGCTGCGGAGCTTGACGAAACGGCCCAAGGGCTTAAGTCAAAGGGCGGCTCATCCGCTAAAGTCACCACGCACATAGTCGACGTTTCGGATAAGGGAAGGGTCGCGGAGTTTGCGCGCGAGGTGGTCGAGGCGCACGGACACGCCAACCTGCTCATCAACAACGCCGGAGTCGGGCTATTCGGCATGGCGGAGCAGCTTTCGATCGAAGACATTGAATGGTTGATGGGCGTCAACTTCTGGGGGGTGGTTTACGGCGTCAAACATTTTCTGCCGATCCTGCGCCGGCAGCCTGAAGGCCACATCGTCAACATCTCATCGGTCTTCGGCATCGTCGGTCCGGTGGGACATTCGGCATATGCGGCGAGCAAATTCGCCGTGCGCGGCTTCACCGAGGCGCTGCGCCACGAACTGGCCGGCGGCCCCGTAAAGGTTTCAGTAGTCCATCCCGGCGGCGTCAGAACCAACATCGCCAATAACGCCAAGCCCGGAGCCGGGGCGGACCGGGCGGCGATCGAAAGGGAGAGGGAGATCTTCAATATGGCGGCGCGGACCTCGCCCGAGAAGGCCGCAGACCGAATCGTGCGCGGCGTCTTGCGGAATGAAGAGCGAATCCTGGTCGGCGCCGACGCCTGGATGATGGACCGCATTCAACGATGGGCGCCGGTGAAATACTGGCAATTGATGGGCAAGATGATCGAGATGATGACTAAGTAATCCGGAGATAGGCTATGGCGAGTTGGCAGGCTGACTTGGTTTCGATTCTCATTCGGATGATGGTGAAGCGCCGCCCCAAAGGAAGCGAGGCGGACGTAGTGAATCAGATTCGCTCGAGTCTGGAGCTTTCGCAACTCATTCGCGCTCTGATCGCGCCTGTTGACCTTCGGGCGGTAAGCGCAGTGAAAGACGGATCGGTGAAAGGCGAATGGCTGCGGTTGAACGGCGAACCGCGGCAGACCATCTATTACCTGCATGGCGGCGCTTACGTCGCCTGTTCGCCGGAGACTCACCGCGCATTCACTTCGGCGCTGTCGCGAGCGGCGAACGCAAGCGTATTCGCGCTCGATTACCGTCTCGCGCCCGAACATCGCTTTCCCGCCGCGGTCGAAGACGCCGTCGCGGGCTATCGATGGCTACTCGATCAGGGCGTTGATCCGCAGGAGATCGTCATCGGCGGCGATTCGGCGGGCGGAGGACTGACGATGGCGACGCTGCTCGCGCTGCGCGACGCGGGCGAGCAGTTGCCGCGCGCAGCCTTCCTCATGTCGCCATGGGTCGATCTGGCATGCGCCGGACGGTCGCTCGACGCCAACGACGAGCGCGATCCGATGTTTTACGGCGCCGGCGTTCGATGGATGGCCCCGATTTACCTGGGAGGCGCTTCGCCGCACGATCCGCTTGCCTCGCCTATTTACGCCGATCTTTCAAAACTGCCCCCGCTGCTGATCCAAGTCAGCGACACCGAGGTGCTGCTGGATGATTCGACGCGCCTGGCCGATCGCGCGATGCATTGCGGCGTCAATGTCAACCTGCGCGTGTGGAGTGGCCTGCCTCACGTATGGCCGGTTTTCGTCGCGTTCAGAATGCCCGAATCGTTTCAGGCTCTCGGCGAGATCGCGCAGTTCATTCAACAGACAGGAAGCGTTGTTAATCCAACCGTCTCCACGACTGACTCGCCTGGTAGCGCAAAGGCATGAAATAAACTTTGAAAGGACACGCGAATGAAGAATAGTTTTGATCGCCGCAAAGTTATGTGGCTCAGCGCCTCCGTCGTCCTGCTATGCGGCGTGTTGGGCTATGCCGCGGCGCAGAAGAAATCCGCCCCTACCGCTCCCGTCGACCCGTTGATCGCCGGGTTTAAGAAGTCCTACCCGGCCTCGGTCTCCGACGCGGTCGAGTTGGTGACCGGCAAGAACGGGACGATGCGGCACGATATGAAGCTGGTCAACGGAACGCCGATCGTCGGCCGCGCCGTCACCTCGCTGGTGAAACCGGCGCCGCCGGAACAGGCCACCCCCGCGCTTTCGACCAAACATTCGGTTGAGATGATCGACAACGCAAAGCCCGGCGAGGTCGGCGTCATCGTGATGGAGGGCACGCTGGAGATCGCGGCGATGGGCAACCTGATGGCGACGGCGGCCAAAGTTCGCGGGATGGCGGGGATGGTGCTCGACGGCGCCATCCGCGACGTGTGGGACATACGCCGGATGGGGCTGACGGTCTACGCGCGTTCGATTTCCCCGAGAACCGCCGTGGGGCATTACGCGACCGTGGCCAGGAACGTCCCCGTCGAATGCGCGGGCGTGACGGTGCGCCCGGGCGATTTAATCGTGGCCGATGAAGACGGCGTCGTGGTCGTGCCCCAGGAACGAGCCGAAGAGGTGTTGAAAAAAGCTCAGGAGATTGACGACCGCGAGCGCGGCATGTTCCCATTCATCAGACAGCATAAATCGCTGCAGAAAGCGATTGAGGCGTTCAATCGGATTTAAGCGCGGAATACGCCGAAACGGGCGGATATGCGGGGCGTTTCCATTATTTCCGTTTGTTCCGTATCCTTATCTTATCGCCCCTC
>DATCXQ010000807.1:0-8965 GCA_036565725.1 Blastocatellia bacterium | reverse complement strand
ACCGGGAGCGGTAGCGACCGGGTCACTGGCGCCCGGTCGCTACCGCTCCCGGTACCGTAACGGAGCGCTCCTTCCCGTACATCCAATTGAAATCCGCTCTAGCCTTTGGAGCGCGACGCCGCGACGCGCCGCAGAAGATCGAAGACCGCCTGAATCACGTCGTCGAACGAAGCCGGCTTGGTGATGCAGAAATCCGCGCTGGAACTGACCCCCGCCGGAATTTCATCGCGGCTGTAGCCGGTGATGACGATGATCGGAACCTGGCCCAGGACGCGATTGGCGCGAAGTTTTCTGAGCACCCTCTGGCCGTCGATATCCGGCAGATTCAGATCGAGAACTATGACGTCGGGCGAGAAGCGCCGCGCCGCGCGATAGCCCGAGACGCCGCCGGCCGCCGACCTCGTTTCACAGCCCTCGGCTTTGAGCAGATGTTCAACCGCTTCGCGCGAATATTCATCGTCCTCGATGATCAGGATGCGGGGCTTGTGTTTCACCATCGCTTTGATCTACTTACCGTAACGGAGTCACAAAGCCGATCTTCAGGCCCTTCTAAGAGGGCTACTACGGACATTCTTCTCTCTCCCTGCTCCAAGTTTAAGAAAGCAAGGGAGGCGCCATCGTCATTTGTCATTTGTCATTTGTCATTTGTCATTTGTCATTTGTCATTTGCCGTTTGAAGAGGTTCACATTCCCAAAAATGGCGGACAGAGAAGCGCTTTTGTAGTATTTTGGTCTAAACACCGAACCGCAACCCGATTTTCGGAGTCGTCAAACGCATGAGGGGAAGTCTGATCGCGAGCTTCATTGTGATAGCCGCCGCATTCTCGACGGCCGCGGCGGTCTATGGGGACAAAGCTTCTCTGTCACAATTGAGATTGCTTGATCTCGAAGGTAAAAGCGTCAACCCGCTCGCGGATCAGGGCGTGAAGGCCGTTGTCTTCATTTTTATTCGACACGACTGCCCGATTTCAAACCGTTATGCGCCGGAAGTGCGGCGATTGAGCGCGTCGTTAGCGCCCGAAAAGGTCAAATTTTGGCTGGTCTATCCTGACGCCGACACGCCGCCCGACTCGATTCGCCGGCACGTCAAAGAATACGATTACAACTGTGGGGCGCTGCGCGACCCGCGACACGAACTGGTCAAAGCGACCGGCGTCAGCGTGACTCCGGAGTCGGCGGTGTTTGTTTTCAATCGCTCCGGCGCGCGGATGATCTATCGTGGGCGCATTGACGATCGGTACGCCGCGTTAGGAAAACATCGCCCCGCGCCGGCCGCTCGCGATCTCGAAGACGTTCTCACCACTGTCGTCAAAGGCGCGGCGGTTGAACTCAGAACTACTCCGGCGGTCGGTTGTTACATTTCGGATCTGAAATGAACGTGATGATCAATCTCATCGGATTATCCGCCGCAGAGGAGCAGAGGCGCCGCGGAGAAAAGCCAGATGGCGTTTCTCATTCTCTCTCTGCGCTTCCTCGCGCCCTGCGGCGACTCCGTGGCGCCATATCCCGTATTTTCTTTTTCTGCCTATTGATTGCCGCCGCTTTCATTGCGCCAGTGATCTCCAAACGGGCTGAGGCCGGACGCCTTCCGCAGCAGATCACTTTCAACAAACACGTCGCGCCGATCCTCTTCGCGAACTGCGCCGCCTGCCACCACGGGGGCGGGGCCGGGCCGTTCAGCCTGATCGAATATCAAGAGATCAAAAAACGCGCGAGGCAGATCGTGACTGTGACCGGGAGCCGCTACATGCCGCCCTGGCTTCCCGAACCGGGCTACGGCGAGTTCGCCGACGCGCGGAGGCTGAGCGACGAGCAGATCAAGACCGTTCGCTTGTGGGTGGAACAGGGAATGATCGAAGGCGACAAAAGTGACCTCCCTCCTGCGCCGAGCTTCAATGAGGCATGGCAGATAGGCCGGCCCGATCTGATCGTCGAAATGCCGCAAGCTTATACGCTGCCCGCCGGAACGACCGACCTCTTCCGCAACTTCGTGATCCCGCTTCCGGTCACGAAGACGCGGTATGTCAAAGCCGTGGAGTTTCTGCCCGGCGACAAGAAGATCTTCCACCACGCGAACATCCTGATCGACAGAACCGGAGGGTCGCGCCGCCGCGATGAGCAGGACCCCGAAGTCGGATTCGGAGGAATGGACGTGGCGATCGAGTCAGAGAGCTTCGACCCCGACAGTCACTTCCTCTTCTGGAAGCCGGGCTCCGCGCCGTGGGTAGAGCCTGACGGAATGGCATGGCCGCTCACTCCGGGGACCGACCTGGTCTTGAATCTTCATATGCAGCCTTCGGGCAAGCCGGAAACGATCAAGGCGCGGATCGGGCTGTATTTCACCGACCGGGCGCCGTCGAAATTCCCAATGCTTTTGCAACTCGAACACGACGGCGCGATAGACATCCCGCCGGGAAAGAAAGATTTCGTCATCACCGATGAGTTCATGCTGCCGGTGGATGTTGATGCGCTCGCCGTCTACCCACACGCGCATTACGCCGGAAAAGACCTGCAGGCTCTCGCCGCATTGCCCGACGGAACGAAGAGACCGCTGGTGTGGATCAAAGACTGGGATTTGAATTGGCAGGCGGTCTATCGCTACGAGCGCCCAGTCTTTCTGCCGGCCGGTACGGTGATCTCGATGCGGTTTACTTACGACAACTCCGCCGCCAACCCGCGCAACCCTAACAGCCCGCCGAAGCGCATAGTCGCGGGCGACAAGGCCACGGACGAGATGGGGCATTTGTGGCTTCAGGTATTGCCGCGTTCAAGTGAAGACGCGCGAATGGTTTTGCAGGAGGCGTTGATGCGCCGGCGTTTGAAGAAATACCCTTCAGATTTCACGGCGCATTTCAACCTCGGCGCGGTATTGGAGTCGGCGGGGAAGGTCAAAGAGGCGATCGCCCATTATCAAGAGGCGCTGCGATCCAGGCCCGACTCCGTGATCGTACACAACAACCTCGGCGCGGCGCTTCAGACGGCGGGAGACGCGGAAGCTGCGATCAATCATTATCGCCAGGCGGTGAGGCTCAAGCCCGATTACGCCAACGCGCGTTACAACCTCGGCAACGCGCTTCTCTCGGCGGGCAAAGTCGATGAGGCGCTCGTTCACCTGCGCGAATCGCTGCGGCTCCGGCCCGACGACTCCGGCGCGCGCAACAGCCTGGGAAGCGCCCTCGCGACACAGGGCAAATTGAACGAGGCCGTCTCGGAGTTCGTCGAATCGCTTCGACTCGACCCAGAAAACGCCGACGCCCACGTCAATCTGGCTTACACGCTCACGCTACAGGGAAAGATTGACGAGGCCATCACACATTACGAGCATGCGCTGCGGCTCAAGCCTGAGAACGCCGAGACGCTGAACGAGTTGGGCGTTTTATATGGCAGGGCGGGGAAGCTTGCGGAGGCCTTGGATAAGTTTGAGAAGGCCGTGCGCGTCAATCCCGACCACGCCGGCGCCCGCGAAAACCTGAACCGCGCGCGGGCCGCAATGGAGAAGATGAAGACGAGAAAGCCGTGAGCGCGTTCAAGGACAGAGGGTTACTATATCGGTTTGCAATCGCGTAGTAGATAAGCCGCTGGCTCCAAGCGCAGCCTATCCAGCCGATCCGCTTCCTCTGTGGCAAAAAAAGAGGAGGGGCCTGCTGCAGGCCCCTCCTCTCATTGAAATCAGCTTGCGTTCGGTTCTCAGAACTTGAGCTTGAACGCGAACTGGAAGTTGCGTTGCGGGTCCGCGCCGCCGTACGCGGTGGCGTTGATCACACCTGCGCCTCCGCTCGGGACAAGCCTGCCAGCGCTGTCGAACCTGCCGATGTTACCATCGGGGTTATTGAGGTTGACATGGTTGAAGAAGTTGACCGACTCGATGCGGAACTCGCCTTCGACGCGCTCCGTGAACCTGAACTTCTTGAAGAGCGAAGCGTCTGTGCGCCAGTAGCCGGGGCCACGGAGACTGTTGCGCTTCTGGTTACCGAACGTCCCGACTGTCGGGACGCTGAAGACGCTCAGATCGTTGAAATACAGGATTGTTCCGTCACTTTTGCGCGTGGTCCCTGTCTTGACATCGCCGTTGACGTTCGGACGGCAAGGTCCTGTGTCAGAGATGCCGGTCGTGTTGAAGCAGTTGTCGAAAGGCAGGCCGCTCTGGATCGAAGTGTTCGAGTTGAACTGCCATCCGCCGATGAGCATATCGCCGAGCCGCGAAAGGTCGCCCAGCAACTTCTTGCCTTTGCCGATGGGCAATTCGTAGACTTGCGAGAACACGAAATTGTGATTCCGCTGCCAGCCCGCCGGGCCGCGGTTCAGACTCGGATCGAAGAAGAAGTACTGGCCGTCTTCCTGTGTCTGCTTCTGCAGCGTGTAATGCATAAGGATCGAGTACCCGTCCGAAAAACGCTTGTCCAGTTTGAGCTGTAGCGAATCGTAGTGGTTGTCGGCGCAGTTGCAGAAGTATCTGAAGTCCTGCGACCAGCCGAACTTTTTGAAGAACGGCCTGGCAAGCGTTCCATTTCGTCCCGGGGTGAAACCGTCAAGCGAAATCTGGTTGGGACTGACATCAGGGCCGTCTCCCGCGAAGACATGCGTGCCCTTGTTGCCTACGTAGGCGGCCTCAATCGACGTTTTGTTCGTCAACTGGTATTGCACGGTGAAATTGTAGGCGTCCACGGTCGGCAGGGTCTGCTTGTCGGGCAGCACGAAGGCGGCGATGCCGTCAGGCAGGAAGAACTGACCGTTCGTGGGCAGCGTCGCATTGGCCGTTCCGCCCTGATTCGGAGGCCTGTTGAGGCCGAAGAAGGCGGTGAAGGCCGGAGCCCCCCCTGCCAGGGTGAAGGCCCGATTGAAGTCGCCGTTGTTGATTGACTGGATGGCGAGGACCGGCAGGTTCTGCGTCACGGAGTGGCCGAAGAGCGAGCCGAACACGCCGATGTCGTAGCTGCGGCCATAGCCCGCGCGAACCACCAGTTTGTCGGTCGCCTTGTAAGCCACGCTCAGACGCGGGGCGAAGTTGTACGAGTTCTCGACGTTGCCGCTAAGGTTGGTGTCGCCGACGCCGACGGTTCTGACCATCCCGGTGTCGAGACTCAGGTAGCCGGCGTTGCCAGCCTTGTTGATGGACTGCGGATTGATCACGTCGAGGCGGACGCCGTAATTGACTGTTAGCTTCGGCGTGACGCGCCAGGAATCCTGGCCGTAATAGAAATGGCGCCACTGACGCTCACGGGCGTCAGTGCTGGAACTTTGGTAACGCCCAAAGCTCGACACATCACCGAGCAGGAATGTAGCCAACCCAAGACCGCCTTCGGTGGGGTTGGCTGTCCTGCCGTTGCCGAAAGTTAATTCGCCGGCGCGGTGCGTGTCGCTCGGCACACGCAGGTTGTAAGCCCGGCGCACGTCAACGCCGAACTTGAAGGTGTGGTTGCCCACGAATTTTGTGGTGTTGCTGACGAACTGTAATTGGTTCTCGTCCTGATCCAGCGGGCAGTTGCAGCGGTTTACGCCCAGGCCCGAACCGAAGTTGATATCCGGCACACCGCCGTTGCCCTTGATAAAACCGGCGAAGAGGCCGGAGCTGAAGTCATCCAGGTTGAGGCCGCGAACCCCGACATCGTCAGCCGTTTTCTTCAGAAAATCGAACGGCAGCACGTTGACTTTGTAACGGAAGAAACCGAAGCGGAAGTCGGTCACCAGCGTTGACGACCAGCTATAGTCAAAGCCATAGGCCACGCTCTGGTTGCGGACTTTCGAGGAGCCTCCTAGCGAAACCAATTCGGAGCCGCCGCCCGCGCCGAAAGCCGTCGGTCCGTTGCGGGTGAAGTCGAAAAAGCTATAGCGTCCGAACATGCTCAGCTTCTCTGTAAACCTGAAATCAATGCGACCGTCGAAGCTGTCCTTATCGAAGCCTTCGATGCCCGAAGCGACGTAGTTATCCGTCGTGCCGTTCAGCCGTCCCGGCGCGTTCGGCAGCGGGATGAGGTTCAAAATGTTAATCGCCTGCTGCGACAGTCTGGCGGTTGGAATCATGTTGCCAGCGAATTGTTGGCGGCTCAGCAATTTGCCGGTGGCGTCGAAGACCGAGGTCGTTGGATCGTAGATATTCACCCCATAAGCGCTGAAGTTGCCGGCGCGCGCCGCCGCCGTCGGCACGGTCAGCAGCTTGGTGCCGCCTGTCTTGCTGCGGATGCCGTCATAATCGCCGAAGAAGAACAACCTGTCCTTAATGACGGGGCCGCCGATCGCGCCGCCGAACTGATTGCGGAGCGTGTCGGGAATGAATTTGCCCGTCTGGTCATTCTTCTTGGACTGTGAGAATGGATTGCGCGCCTGCAGTATGTCGTTCTGGCGCAAGGCGAAGATTGCGCCATGCAGGTCGTTCGTCCCCGTTTTAGTCGAGACCGAAACCACTCCAGCAGTGGCCTGGCCGAACTCGGCGTCGTAATTCTGCGAGGTGATCTTGGTCTCGCCGATGGCCTCGAAGTTAGGGTTGATGACGATGATGCCCAGGATCGGATCGCGGTTCTCGGTCCCATCCAATTGATAGCCGGTGCCGCTAAAGTGCTGGCCGTTGACCATGGTCTGGATCGAGCCTTGCGGGTTTTCGCTCGCGGCGTGCTGCCAGCCCAATTGTTGTGTGCCCGGAGTGAGCAGGATGAACTTGGTGAAGTTGCGGTCGAGAATCGGCAGGTCGGAAATCTGCTTAGATTCGAACGTGGTCGCCACGTCGGCGCGGTCCGTCTTGAGCAGCGGCGCGTCAGCCGTGATAGTAATTTGCTCAGTGACCTGTCCGGCTTGCAGCGTGAGGTTGACCGTGGAGGCGGTGTCGACGTTGACGACGACGGTCTCAACCACCGCCGCTTTGAAACTGGGCGCTTCGACCTTGATGCGATACGTGCCCGGGATCAGGCGCGTCTGGGTGTAATTGCCGGACCCGTTGGATTTGGTCGTCTCGCTCACGTTTGTGCCGGTGTTGGTGATCGTCACCGTCGCGTTCGGCACTGCGGCGCCAGACGAATCGGTCACCATCCCGAAGATGCTGCCGTATACAGCCTGCCCGAACGTCGTGCCGAATGTCGCGGCGACGAGCGCGAGGCAAAGCGTCATACTCAGCCCGAGCGGAGGGACCTTGCTGGTGGTTCTCATAGATTTTCTCCTTCGAAAGTGTGTGACGGGCTTTAATCTGTCCACGCTCATTCTTAAGCGCAGACTGAAATCCGTCCCGCACTTTCATTGTTTCAAACCGGCGCCGACTTGTAGTCAGTCGATGCGCAGCGCCGGTTGGCCAGTTCTTCTAACGTTTAAGACGAAGGATGATCTTTCCCAGCAAAGCGGATTAGTTTTAAGGATGTCTTCGGGTCGTACGGGTCCCGCCCGAAAGTCATTGAAATTCCCAGCAATGAGCTAGTGATGAGATTGAGTGGCGATCAGGGACTTCCAAAAGCCCGGAATCGAAAAAATCGCCTGTAGAATTAATGTCACTCACCTCGGAGGTTTTGGAAACGCCACCATATCAGTCTATCAGCTTGCGTTGACAGTTACAGAGCGTATAATACGGTTACTTCCTTCTGACTCATTGTGTTACAGAGCGTTAAATCAGTGTTACAGGTTTTCATGTAACGTCCATGCACATCGCCAGTGAAGAAAAACTTGCGCAATTGGAGAGGGTTTTGCACGGCCGCGCGTTGCACGGATCAGATAACCTCAAAGCCTTCCTTCGCTTCATCGTAGACAGATCGATCAAGGATCACGAGGGCCAGCTCAAGGAGTATGTCATCGCGACTGAGGTCTTCGGGCGCGGGAACGATTTCGATTCGCGTGTCGATTCCGTAGTCCGGGTGCAGGCCGGCAGGCTCAGGACAAAATTACATGAGTATTATGAGACTGAAGGCAAAGACGACCGTGTGATCATTGGTCTACCGAAAGGCCAATACACGCCGGTCTTTTGCTATGCGCAGAAGACGGAAGAGTGCGATGACGACAACGAAGCCACCGACTCCTCTTTGGCTATAGACGCCGTCTCTAATCCAAAAGAGGCGCCGGGCTTAGCGCAAGCCGGATACGACAACGGTTCCGCCCGATACGTGGCGGGCGCGCCGCCTGCTGGCGTCGTGACCGAGGCGACCCGCGCTATCGATCCGGCGGCGGCGTCAGCGAGGCTATGGCGGATCTCGGCGTTAGCTCTTGCCATGATCTCGGTCACTCTCGGCGCGCTCGCGTTCTTCTATCGCGCCAGGGCGGTTGAAATGTCGGAGGTCGTGGAGAACAGAGCGCGGGCCGAAAACAACGCGCTCGATCGCCGCGAAGTCGAGCCTTTATGGGGCGATCTGTTGCGATCCTCGGAACCGATACTGCTCGTGTACAGCAACACGCTCTTTCAAGGCACGGTGGAAGACGGAATGAAATTGTTCAAGCCGCTCGACGCCCCGGGCAGCAGTCTCGGCTCGCCGAGCATCCCGCAGAGCGGGAGCAGAGAGCCGGTGACAGAACTATACACAGGCATCGGCGAGGTGATGGGGTCTTACTTCCTAGGCGATTTCTTCGCCCGTTTGGGGCACGCCTCGCGTCTCAAACGAAGCCTGCTACTGACCTGGGAAGACCTGAAGACCGAAAACATCGTCGTGCTCGGCTCGCCCGCCGAGAACTTCTTCCTCCGCGATCTGCCTCAGAAGCAGGACTTCATCTTCAAGCCCATGCCGGACGACAACGGAAATAAAAGCTTTGGCATCATCAACGCCAACCCGCAGCCCGACGAGCAGCCGCGTTATCTCGCCAAGCAGGACGGCCCGTCGCGGAGCCAGATTTCGGAAGACTATGCGGTGGTGAGCCTCTTGCAAGGGCTCGACGGCAAGAAGAGGATGCTGATCCTCGCCGGCATTACGACGCACGGGACTCAGGCCGCCGTCGAATACGTCACGAAGCCCGAATACATTCGCGATCTGGTCAGAAATCTGAACACCGCCACGGCGGGAGG
>DATCXQ010000803.1:0-18950 GCA_036565725.1 Blastocatellia bacterium | reverse complement strand
ACCTGCGTGTCTGCCCCGGACTGGGTCTACACGCGACCACCGGGGCAGACACGCAGGTCTGCCCCTACATTGATTTGCAAACCGCTCTAAGAGATTAGACACGTAAGTTAAGGAGGATGACTCACATATGCCATCTTTTTTTACTATAAACTTGAACGCCTCTCGAAATTTAGTACGAGCTTTGCCAAAGGATAAAGGCCTTGCCGAAGCGAGGCGCAGTGTGAAGTTCTTCCTGCTGCCGCAAGATCCTATGGGTGGTATTGCTGATAATATGATTCCAGATCATCTGGTAAGCGATGGAATGGTGAATCGCTACCTAGAGATTTCGCCGCCGCTTGCTTGTGTGATTCCTGAATTTCAATTAGTCATCGACGAAATTGAACGCGGCTACGTGCTTGGCATGATGTTTTCTGCCGTTTCAGCTTCCTGCGTTACAATTGAACGAGTATTAAACCTTGCACGAATTCAACTGCATAAGCATCACGCGAAAATAAAGGATTTATGGAATAAAGGGGCATCAAATGATTGGGTTGAAAATATTGATGCCTTAGCAAAATGGGGCTACTTTGAGGAAGATTTCTCTGACGAACTAAAGCGAATCTATAAAAATATCCGCTGTCAATATTTGCACTCTAGCCCTATAACCGATGTAACGACTCACGCCGTAATGAGCGTAAAAGCGGCATATAGATTGCTCACAATATTTCTAGGTTTTCCAGAAGACCTCTTTAGATTCACCAGCGGGATTGAGTGTTTGAATGAGTCTGATCCTAGATTCATCGAATTCTACCTGCCGCAATTGCGCACTGAGCCGTGATTGTTTGAGGAAAGAATTAAGGTCCAAAAACAATGAGCAACATTCATTACAACCTCATCGAAATCGAAAACGGCGTCCCCATCAAAGCCTGGACGAAAGGCGTAAAGCTGGAGGACGAAGCCAAGAAGCAGCTTTTGAACGTCGCCAAACTCCCGTTCGTCTACAAATGGGTCGCCGCGATGCCCGATGTGCATTGGGGATTAGGCGCAACCATCGGCAGCGTCATCCCTACCAAAGGCGCGATCATTCCGGCGGCTGTGGGGGTCGATATCGGCTGCGGGATGCTGGCCGCGCAGACTACTTTGAACGCGAATAACCTTCCGGACAATCTGCGCAACATCCGCCGCGCGATTGAAAAGGCCGTGCCGCACGGCCGCACAGACAACGGCGGCAAGCGCGACAAAGGCGCGTGGGGCGACCTCCCTCGCCGTCAGATCGGCGTGTGGCGACAGCTTGAGATCGGGTACAAGGCGATCATCGAAAAGTATCCGAAGCTGGATCGCGGCAATAATGTCAACCATCTGGGCACGCTCGGAACCGGGAATCACTTCATCGAGGTCTGCCTGGACGAGAATGACCAGGTCTGGTTCATGCTGCACAGCGGCTCGCGTGGCGTGGGCAATCGCATCGGGACCTTCTTCATCGAGATGGCGAAGAACGACATGCGGGCGCATATTGCAAACCTGCCCGACAAAGACCTCGCGTATTTCGACGAAGGCACGGAGCATTTCGACGATTACGTCGAGGCTGTCCATTGGGCGCAGGAGTTCGCGATGTACAACCGCAAGCTGATGATGGAGCAGATCGTTGACGCGGTGGCCGATTCGGGCGAAGTCCCCGAGTTCGCGCTGACCGAGACTGCGGTCAACTGCCATCACAACTACGTCGCAATCGAGGAACATTACGGCGAAGAGGTCTTCGTCACCCGCAAGGGCGCGGTGCGGGCGCGCAAGGGCGATATGGGGATCATTCCCGGCTCGATGGGCGCGCGGTCGTACATCGTGCGCGGCCTTGGAAACGACGAGAGCTTCCATTCGTGCTCGCACGGCGCGGGCCGCGCGATG
Organism: Blastocatellia bacterium; assembly: GCA_036565725.1. Taxonomy (GTDB): domain Bacteria; phylum Acidobacteriota; class Blastocatellia; order RBC074; family RBC074; genus JAJVID01. Next base: position 17,069 of record DATCXQ010000803.1, on the reverse strand, counting down.
TCGCGCAACGAGGCGAAGCGCCGTTTCACCACCGCCGATCACGAGAAGGCGACGGCTGGCATCGAATGCCGCAAGGACGAAGACGTGATCGATGAAACTCCTGCGGCGTACAAAGACATCGAGTCAGTAATGAACGCGCAGAGCGACCTGGTCGAGATCGCTCACACGCTGCGCCAGGTCGTTTGCGTGAAGGGATAAAGCCTCAGACGGGATTTATAAGAATGAAAAGGATGGAAAGAAAGGAGGGATCGTTGAAACGCATTCCATCAATCTTGTGAATCCTGTCTGCGCGGACCAGCGCCGACCGCCGTGGCGGCGGATCGGAATACTGCACGGGTAATGCAATATGGTTCAGCCGCTGCAGCGAACGGCGCTGGAAGATTGAATAATCGGCCGAAAGGCTTCAGCCGAATCAACGGACATTTATGCGTGAAGATATGTCGAAGGTCGTGATCGAACGGCCGCGATGGGGTCATGGTTTGCCTAGCAGAAAGACCCGATTGCGCATCCGGCGTTACGATCCGGATAAAGAATATGACGATTTGCCGAGTAGAGTCTCAGGCTCTCGCAGCAAATACATCCGCTCTCGCGAGATCAAGGACTTCTCTGATCTGATTGGCCCACTGCGCCGTTTCCTGCGTAAAAACGTCGGCAGGCCGTGGAACCTGGTCTACAGCGAGATGAAAGAGATTCTCGACGACCGCACAGTAACGGGACGTCACGTCTTCGAGCACGTTGAATGGGAGGTTGAAACGCATGCGCTGATCGGAGACGACGGAGAGTTGTACAAATTGGAGTACGGCAGGAGATATCAGCCGATCTATGAGTTTTACGTTGATCCGCGAACCGGCTTACTCTGCTGGAGCGACAACGAATCTTCGGAGAGGCGACTCCGCAAATTGCGCAAATTGGAAAGAGACGCGCCAGAGGTCAATCGCGTCTTGCTGAGCATAAACACGTGTTACGCCAAATTGAATGGGATTTGGTACTTCATCGAGTTCAAGAATTATAAAAATGAGGATGACCGTGATCAGGCGAACCAGCCACTGCGGTCGATCTTGATCCCCGAAATCAGCAGCGCGTCACTTTTACTTTTGCGAAAGAAACAGCTCAGTCATAAAGAGTTGAAGACCGCGAAACTGAAGAATGATCATCCGCTGGCAGTAAAGGATGAAGTGAATCATCGGTAAACCGAAGTTTATGGCCCCGGCCTTCTAATGGAGCTAGCCATCAAAGGTTATGATGCCGGTTCGACTCCGGCTCATCAGATTGCCAATCTGAGAGCTTGTTCTTCAACATCGAGAATGCTACGGGGCCGCCAGTCTCAGAGTTTGTAGTCCCGCCTTCAGGCGGTTTGATTCGGCAATCCAGCCACCGCCTGAAGGCGGGACTACAAACTCTTTTCGGAAAAGTTATGAAACGAGAAATAATCATCAAGGACACACACCGCGGATTGCGCTATGAGGACGGCGTGTTGACAGAGATTTTGGGCGCAGGACGTCACACGATCCCGCGCCAGGTCGATCTTGGCTTCTTCCGAAGCCCGAAGGTGGAAGTCACGCTGGTCGACGTGCGCGAGCGCGACTTGACGATCAAGGGGCAGGAGATTTTGACCGCCGATAAGGTGGCAATCCGCGTCAGCATCATCGTTCAGTTCCGCGTCAGCGATCCGCGCGCGGCGATGCATGAAGTGTCCAATTTCGAAGAGCGTCTGTACACCGACGTGCAGTTGGCGGCGCGCCGATCGCTCGCTTCGATGCCGCTCGAAGAGATTTTGACCAATCGCAACCGGCTGAGCGAGGACATCCTGCGCGACGTCAAAGAGGCCGCGGCGAATTACGGCGTGGCGATTCTGCGCGCCGACGTGAAGGATTTGGTCTTCCCCGGCAATCTACAGGAGATCATGAACCGCGTGCTCGCGGCCGAACGCATGAGCCAGGCGCAGTTGGTCGAGGCCCGCACGAAGGCCGAAACCCAGCGCATCGACACGCAGGTCAGAGCAGACGCGCATCGCGCGGAAGCCGAGGCTAAGGTCGCGGCCCTGAAATTGGCCGCGCAGGCCGAGGCCGAAGCGACCCGCGTCAAGACCGAAGCGGAAATCAACGCCCTGCGAGAGCGCGAACAGGCAGCCGAAGCCTACTCGGCGCACCCGGCGCTGCTGCGTTTGCAGGAGCTTGAGACGCTGCGCGAGCTCGCGCGGACAGCCAGCGCGCGAATCTACATCGGATTTGATAAGCATCGCGCGCTGGAGCCAGGGCGCGATGCGCAATAAACGAGAGAATGGCGCCTAATCCCTGCTCACTGAACATGGACAAACTGCAAGGAGGCCAAGGAAGAATGCGATTTCGCTTCAGGTGTTAACCCAGGTACAACCGTTCGGCGCCTGACCCGCATGAGACTTCTTCCAGTTCACGCGCCTCGCAAGTGTGAAATGAGACGACCACTATTTCTGTCACTTCCGGAAAGAACTCGTGAGGAACGCCTTCGTTTATTACATACCAGACGGTCTCCGGCGGCTGATCAGGCGTTCCGAATCTAACCATCTCCTTACGTAAATTCCCTACGCTGGATTGTCCCTGCCCCTCAATCATCACCATGTGCTGGACACTATTGGGATGGTAATGGCAGCCGGAGGGGACATCTTTCTTCAGAACAAAGACCCAGCCTGACTTGATTCGTTCAGGCAAGGCGCAATTAACAGACCCCAGGTCAATAACAGACCAGACAAAAGGCTCATCGGTGTAACTAAGGTCTTTTTTCAAACCCTCGACCATTTCCGAAAAAGTCTTTTGCCTCACTATCTGTTCAACCGCGTCATTTAGGTTTTGCAGGTAATCAGCATTCATTTTGGTCAACCTCGCCGTTAATGACGATCTATTTCAGTTCGATCCGGAAGAACCTCTGATTTTACTGAGCGCCGTCGCATCAGTTGAGCGATCGTATGCCTTGACAAGTGATAACGTCCAATACTTTTATTTCACTACACTGATAACTTCTCGCTATTGGAGTTTTTGTGGAACTGAGACACCTTCGTTACTTCATCGCCGTTGGGGAAGAAGAGCATTTTGGGCGGGCGGCCGAGCGAGTGCGCGTGGCGCAGCCTGCTTTGACGCGCCAGATACAGCAGCTTGAAGCAGAGATGGGATACGCGCTCTTTGAGCGATTGAAGCGTGGCGTGCGCCTGACAGAGGCCGGCAGGTCGTTCCTTGAAGATGCGAGGCGGCTCCTCTCCGATCTTGAACGTAGCGTAGAGCAAACCAGGCTCGTAGCTCAAGGCAAGGTCGGACGCTTGCGCATCGGATTCGCCGACGGCGCTACATACAGCGGGGAGCTCCCCTCTATCCTGCGCGATTTCCGCGACAGGCGCCCGGACGTGCGGCTGGACCTCTTTCCGAGCACTTCTGTCGCAACGGGCGTCCAATTGCGCGAGCGCCAGTTGGACATGGGGTTCGTGTATGCGCTTCCGACTGATCTCCCTCAATTGAAGGCTCACAGAATCAGCGTCGAGCGGATTGTCCTTGCCCTTCCCCAATCGCACCCGCTTGTCAGAAGAAAGCGAGTGAAACTTGGGGATCTAAAAGAGGAGCCGTTTGTCTGGATTCCGCGCGCGGCGGCTCCCCTTTATTACGATCGGGTTCTCACTGCCTGTCATGCCGCGGGCCTCACACTGAACGTCGTGCAGGAAGGGAACAATGAAACAACGATGCTGAGCCTGGTCGCCGGGGGGATCGGGCTCAGTTTCACCATCAAGTCGGCAGAGAAAAGGAAGCCCGACAGCGTGGTATTAAAGGTAGTAGAAGATCTGCGGCTCACCGTGGAGTTGTCCGCCATTTGGAGGGAGGACAATAAGGTTCCCGCCTTGCAAAAACTCATCGAGATTGTTCGTAAGACGAAGGCTATGAAGTAGCTTGGCGCCGAATGAGGGGTTATTTCCCTTCGTAAGTCACGCGGTAGATGAAACCTTTGTTGTCATCAGAAACATACAATGCGCCGTCCGCGCCGGTGATCAGGCCGGCCGGCCGGCCCAAAACCTGGCCGTCCTTCATCCAGCCGGTGACGAAATCTTCCACGCCCACCGGCTTGCCGTCTTTGAACACGACGCGCACGACGCTGCCGGGGATTCGCTCTTTGCGGGCCGTAGGCGAAGAGCCGTGCAGCGCGACGAACATGGCCCCGCGATAGGCTGCCGGGAACTTCTTGCCAGTGTAAAACCGCAGATCAATCGGGGAGGAGTGCGGTTGCAAACCCAACGCCGGCGGCGTGGCGTCCGCTGCCTTCAACGAGCCTTTCGCATCGGTCAGGTTTGAATTGGGCATGTTATTTTCGATGAAGTATGGCCAGCCGTAATGTTTGCCGTCTTCAATGCGATTGATTTCATCGGCGGGTTTCTCTTCACCATGTTTGTCTTCGCCCATATCATCGGCCCAGAGCACACCGGTCTTCGGATCCCAATCGAAACCGATGGCGTTGCGCATGCCTTTGGCGAAAGGGCGTCCGGCGCCGCCGTCGGCGTTATAGACCATAATCGTCGTGCGGCGCGGGTCCTCATCTTCGCAGAGGTTGCATGACGAACCGATGGCGACATATAGCTTACCGTCACGGCCGAAGCCGATGGTGCGCGTCCAATGTGGAGTGGTGGAAACCGGTAGATCGATCACCTTGACCGGATCTCCCTCGATCTTGCCGTTGGCGTATTTCACTCGCAGCACCGCCGGATTCGTCGCGATGTATAGAAAGCCTTTGTGAAAAGCCAGGCTGTGCGGGCGCGTGAGGTTGCTGGCTACAATCTCCATCTTGTCGGCCTTGCCGTCCTTGTCGCGGTCGGGCAACACGACGACGTCGCCTTTCGATTGGCGGGCGACGAAGATTGCGCCGTCGGGGCTGACGGCCATCAGTCGCGCGTTGGTCACGTCGGAGGCGAAAACCGCGACCTTGAACCCTTCGGGGACCTTCAGGTCGGCGGGAGTGGGCGGGGCTTGAGGCGCCGTGTTTTGAGCATGAACGGAAAAGCCGGCGACGCAAATGAAACAGGCGGTCGCTGTGAGAAACGCGTGTCGGGCGGCGAAGCGAATCTTGTTCACTGGATCTCTTCTCCTTGAGATAGCTGGTTGATTTTGATCTGAATTGAAACGCGTGAGCGCGCAGCGTAGCAGCGATTCGCCACACAATCAAAGCATTTTCTTCATTCAGTGAAACCGTCCACGAAGTCACACGAAGGGGCGCGAAGGGGTTCTCTTATCTTCGTGTTTGTTTGTGTGGCTTCGTTGATGGTTGTCCTAGGAGGAACTACTGAAGCAGGCGCTCGACCAGGTCGCGCCATTCTTCGTCGAGCGTCTGGCCCGACGGAAAAGTTTCGCCCGCCTGGCGGTACCAATAACGCGCGTTCGATTCGTCGCCTTCTTTACGATGCAGATAAGCATGGAGGCGGGCGGCCGTTTTCGTCGAGATGTCCTGAACGATCTCGTGCGCGGCGTCCCAATCGCCACGCCTGTCGCGCCAGAGCGCGGTCAAATAGGGCGACAATCCTTCGGGCGGTTGTTGTCGACTCAAACTCGATTCGAATTGGTCGAAAGTCATAGCGGGCGAAAATCAAAGGGAGGACGACGGCGAATGGTAAGGAATCCGCCTCTCCCCCTCCCTTCAGGTAAGCCTGATCTGACGCGAACGATCAGGTCAGATGAAGACAACGGTTTGCGAATTCGGGATCTCGAATTTGGCGCGGCAGCGCGGGTTAGGGCAGAAAAGCATATCGTCAATGCGAACCAGGTAATCGCGGGCTTTCGCGAACTTGGCCCGGTCGAGATCGCCTGCGCCGCGTGGCAACTCCTTCTTCCTCGAGCGCCGCATCCACCGGATCTGGAATTCGTAAGTTTGACGGCACTTAGGACATGGATAAGTGGCCGTTTTCGTTTCCTGCTTCTCGATGTAGAAATCTCGTTCGTCCATAGTAGGCGTAGTTTACACCGAAACCGGCCTCTGACCCCAAACTTCTTTCGCCCACAGCGCAAAACCTTTTAACAATTGTTACGACGTGAAAGGCGAACGCGAATGTGCTAGGCTTGCGTGCTCTTTTCACACCTTTTTCAACCGGAGAGAAAAATGGCGACTCAGGCGGCCGATATAAAAACAAATGTATTCGATTCCTCACAGGACAAATCCGGGATCGGCGGGCACCCGCGCGGATTGACCACGCTCTTCTTCACGGAAATGTGGGAGCGCTTCAGCTATTACGGCATGCGCGCGCTGTTGACGCTATATATGACGAAGGCGCTCGGCTATGACGATAAGACCGCCCTGGGCATCTACGGCGCGTATACAGGCTCGATTTACCTGATGTCCATCCCGGGCGGGTGGATTGCCGACAACGTCCTGGGGACGCGGCGGGCAGTCTTTGTCGGAGGCGCCATCATCGCGCTCGGCCACTATTCGATGGCCGTGCCGACGATCTATAGCTTCTATATCGGGTTGGTGTTGATCGTCCTGGGAACAGGGCTGCTGAAGCCGAACGTGAGCGCGATCGTGGGCGATTTGTACAGTAAGGAAGACCAGCGGCGCGACGCGGGCTTCTCGCTTTTTTACATAGGCATCAACATCGGCGCGCTCACCGCGCCGCTCGTATGCAGTTTCCTCGGCGAGAAGATCAACTGGCATCTCGGTTTCGGCGCGGCGGGCGTCGGGATGACGCTCGGTTTGATTCAATACGTCTTAGGCCAGAAACGCCTGGAGCATGTCGGAGCCCCGCCCATTCAGACCGCGGCCGTGACGAGGCGCAAGGCCGTGGTTGGCGTGTTGTTTATGGCCGCGATCAGCGCGGCGGTAGGCGTTCTTTTCTTCGGCCCCGAAATCGTGGTTGAAAACAAGATGTGGATCATGATCGGTTCTCTGGTCGTCTTTCTGGGCTGGTTGTTTCTCGCCTTCCTGAAGCCTGACGAAAAGAAACCCGTCGCGGTGATCGTAATTGTGATCCTCTTCTCGATCATTTTCTGGGCGTGCTATGAGCAGGCAGGGTCCAGTTTCACCCTCTTCGCGGACCGTTTCACCGATCGCCATGTGTTCGGGTTCGAGTTTCCCGCCGGATGGTTTCAGACATATGCGCCACTCTTCGTCGTTACTCTGACCCCGTTCTTTGTGTGGCTCTGGCTGAGGATGGGCGACCGGCAACCCTCAAGTCCAGTAAAATTGTCGCTCGGCCTGCTGTTCGTCGGGCTGGGCGCAACGTTGCTCGCTATCGCATCGACCTTCGCGACTGGCGGCGTCAAGGTCGGACCGTGGTGGCTCATAGGGGTTTACGCTCTGCACACCATCGGCGAGATTTGTTTATATCCAGTCGGCCTCAGCACGACGACAAAGCTAGCGCCGGCCCGGCTGGCCGGACTGATGATGGGCTTATATTTCCTCTCGATCTCGTTCGGCAATTTCGCCGCTGGCATAACCGCAGGCTACTTCGGAGGCGGTACGCAGGATGCGATGTTCGGATTATTCAGCAAGCTGGCGGCGGCCCCGATCATCGCGGCCGTGGCTCTTTTGGCCTTGACTCCTTTCATCAAAAAGCTGATGGGGAAGGTTCGCTGAGAGGTCTGATGCGATTGGTCAAAAAGGCGGATCGTTTGTTACATTGCCCGTCCGAATTTCGCTGGTAGCAAATCAAATATAAATCAACACCGGTGATCATCTGATGAAAATGAAGTCTCGCGACATGATCTTTATCGCAATCGTCGTCCTCGTCGTAGGGGGCCTGTTGTGGCTGTCGACCAGGAACAAGGCCAAAGCCATGAGCCCCGCCCCGCCCGAGCACCTGACCGCCAAATTGCGTGAAGAGTGTTTGAAGTGCCACACCCCAAATACGTTGGAAGAGATGGAACTTCAACACAAACACCCCAACAAATGGCGCGACGCGCGCGTCGAATGCACCCGATGCCACAAGCCTCCGAAGGAAGCCAACGCTCTCAACCTGAACGCAGGGCAAATCAACGAACTTGTCGCTATGCTGCGGCGCGCAAACTGAATCTCGAACCAATGGCGCCTCATCGGGAAATGGACAGGGTTTACAAGATTGTTCAAGATTCAACCCAATTCATAGAATCCTGAAAAATCCTGTAAACCCTGTCCATTTTTATTTACTCAGGGCGCCGTGCGGCCTCGCGGACGTTTTTCCTTTAACGCCTGTTTCGATTTACAATCATCGACTGCTTCAAAACCCGAATAGATGGTGGATTTTTACAAAGGTACAGCTATGGCTCAAGCGACATCGAAATCGAGGGTAAAACCCGAAACTTACAAAAATTACATCGGCGGCCGGTGGGTCAAACCCGCGAGCGGCGCGATGATGGAGAACCGCAATCCGGCGGACACGCGCGACGTCGTCGGCCTCTTTCCGGCTTCTAACGCCGAAGACGTCGGGGCCGCGGTCGACGCCGCGCGCGGAGCCTTCCCAAAATGGAAAGCCACGCCCGCGCCTAAGCGCGCTGAAATACTTTTCCGTTTGGGTCAGATCCTGATCGAGCGAAAAGAGCAGTTCGCGCACGACATGACGCGCGAGATGGGCAAAGTATTGAAAGAAACCCGAGGCGACGTGCAGGAAGCGATCGATATGACCTTTTACGCCGCGGGCGAGGGGCGGCGGTTGCATGGTTACACCACGCCTTCGGAACTGCCCGACAAGATAGCCATGTGCGTGCGCCAGCCCGTCGGCGTCTGCGCGCTTATCACGCCGTGGAATTTCCCGATGGCCATCCCCTCGTGGAAGATGATGCCCGCGCTGGTCTGCGGCAACACGCTGGTCATTAAGCCCGCCGAAGACACGCCGCTTTCGACATTCAATCTGGTCAAGGCCGCCGAAGAGGCAGGCGTGCCCGCAGGCGTGATCAACATCGTGAGTGGCGTGGGCGAGACGGCGGGCGCGCCGTTGACCGAGCATCCGGGCGTGCGACTGGTTTCATTCACCGGATCTACAGACACCGGTCGCGTCGTCGCCGAAAACGCGGCGCGCGCTGATAAGATCTGCTCGCTGGAAATGGGCGGCAAGAACGTGATTATGGTGATGGAAGACGCCGACCTGGACCTGGCCGCCGAGGGCGCCGTCTGGGGCGCGTTCGGGACCACCGGGCAACGATGCACGGCGGCGTCACGGATCGTCGTTCACAAACGCGTCTACAAAAAGTTCGTCGATAAATTGACCGAACGCGCGAAGCCCCTGCGCGTAGGCGCCGGGCTGAACAAGAACGTGGAGGTCGGGCCTGTAATCAACGAGGACGCCGTCGAAAAGATTCTTTACTACATCGAAGTCGGTAAAAACGAAGACGGCGCGACGCTGCATCTGGGCGGCAATCGGCTGGACAAAGGCGAATACCGTTACGGATATTTCATCGAACCCACGATCTTCACCGACGTCGCGCCCCGGATGCGCATCGCTCAGGAAGAGATCTTCGGCCCCGTGCTGAGCGTCATCCCATGCCGCGGCCTGGACGAGGCTGTAGATATCGGCAACGGCGTGAAATACGGATTGTCGGCCTCGATATACACGCAGGACGTCAACCGCGCGTTCCGGGCGATGGAGGCGATGAACACCGGAATATTTTACGTCAATTCGTCGACCATCGGAGCCGAAGTCCACCTGCCGTTCGGCGGGACCAAGGCCACCGGCAACGGCCACCGCGAAGGCGCGATGGCTTCGTCGCTCGACATTTTCTCGGAGTGGAAGGCGATCTACGTCGATTACAGCGGCAAATTGCAGAAGGCGCAGATAGACGAGTTCAAGATAGCAGGCTCATAATGCTCGTCGGGAGTGGGGAGTGGGGAATGGGGAGTGGGGATAAGGTATCTTTCCCCCACTCCCCACTCCCCACTCCCGATATTTTCCGCAGGAGGTTCTATGTCTAAAACCTGGGCAATCGTTCTTTCGATCATCGGTGGGCTGTTCCTTCTGGCGCTCATCGCCGTCGCCGGCGTCGTCTATTGGGTCTATCAGAACAAGGACAGGTTGGTTCAATCCGTTGAACAGATGGGGAAAAAGGCTAAGGAGTTCGGCGCGAAGACCGACAACAATGGTTGTTTGAAGGAAGCCCTGGCGCGCCACAAACGCGACAAGTCATATACGGGACAAATTTCGACACAAGGTTTTCTGATCGTCTGTCTGCAAGCGAGCGAGCCATCGCCGGGATTCTGCGACGGCGTCCCGGAGCAGAATGAGATAATGGAGTCTGCCAACTGGACGTTGAAGAAATGCTCCGACGCCGGCCTGCAAAACGATCAAAGCTGTCAGCGGCTCTTCGGCGCCATACAGGCATATTGTCACGGGAGTAACTATTCGCCGGAAAAATAAGCGCCAGCCGCCACTCGCGCGGCGCGATGTAGAAATGGAGAACACGTAATGATCATAGGTCTACCGAAGGAGATCAAAGACAATGAATACCGCGTCGGCCTCACCCCGGCCGGGGTCAAGACGCTTAGCGATTACGGGCACACGGTCCTGGTCGAGACGAGGGCCGGGGACGGGAGCGGCATCAGCGATGAGGAATACGGCGCGGCCCAGGGCCGGATCGTCGAAACCGCCGACGAGGTCTGGCAGCGCGCCGAAATGATCGTCAAGGTCAAAGAGCCTGTCGGCCCGGAATACAAACGGATGCGCAATGGGCAAATACTCTTCACTTACCTGCACCTCGCGCCAGACCGGAAGCTCACGCAGGCGATGCTCGAATCCGGGATCACGGGCGTGGCCTACGAAACCATCACCAATGACGAGGGCCACCTGCCCCTGCTGACGCCGATGTCGGAGGTCGCGGGGCGCATGGCCGTGCAGGTCGGCGCGCATTACCTGCAAAAGCCCGAGGGCGGGCGCGGAGTCCTGATGGGCGGCGTGCCGGGCGTGCTGCCCGCAAAAGTCGTGATCATCGGCGGGGGCGTGGTCGGCATCAATTCCATCAAGATGGCCGTCGGCCTGGGCGCCAACGTGACGGTATTGGACAAAAATCTTGAGAGGCTGCGCTACCTTGACGACATCTTCGGCGCGAAGATCAAAACGCTAGTCTCAAACCCTTACACCGTTCAGGACGCGTGCGCGAACGCCGACCTGGTGATCGGCGGGGTGCTGATCCCGGGCGCGAGCGCGCCGATGCTGGTCACGCGCGATATGCTAAAGACCATGCACAAAGGTTCGGTGATCGTCGACGTGGCGGTCGACCAGGGCGGGTGCATCGAGACCACCAAACCGACCACGCACAGCGACCCGACATTCTACGTCGACGATGTGCTACATTATTGCGTCGCGAACATGCCCGGCGCGGTCCCCCGCACTTCGACCTTTGCGCTGACTAACGCGACGCTGCCCATCGCTATAAAGCTGGCTAACAAAGTCTTTAAGGAAGCGATCGCCAAAGACAGGCATTTGAAGGAAGGCGTGAACACTTACGCGGGACACATCACTTATGAGGGCGTGGCCGAATCGCAAGGGTTGAAATATAAACCGATTGACGAGTTGATCTAAACATCATCCGCAAAGTTGCACGAAGAACCACGGAGAAAACCAAAATCATCTTTCGCGCCGCTTTGTGTGACTTCGTGGATGTATTTATGAACCGATGGCAAAAGGTATAAAGATAATCGGCGTCGAGCCTGACTCGCTCGCCGCCGAACTGGAACTGGAAATCGGCGATCGCGTCTGGACGATCAACGGGCGTCGCGTGCGCGACGCGCTCGATTTCAAGTTCCTGACGTCGGGGGAAGAGGAACTGACGATCGAGGTCGTCAAAGCCGGCGGCGAAGAATGGATTGTCGAGGTCGAAAAGGACGAGAGCGAATCCTGGGGCATCGATTTCGAGCCGATGGCGCCGCGGCAGTGCGGCAACGATTGCGTCTTCTGCTTCATTCAGCAGAACCCCGAAGGCTCACGCCCGTCTCTGTGGGTGCGCGACGAGGACGTCAGGTTCTCTTTCATGTACGGCAATTATTCGACGCTGACGACGATCACCAAATCCGAGATCGAGCGGGTGGTCGAGCAGCGGCTGTCGCCGCAATACGTCTCGGTCCATACGACTGACACCGAGTTGCGGGCGTACATGCTCGGCATCGACAAAAAGGTCGACGTCATCGCTCAGATGAAATACTTCATCGATCGCGGCATCGAGATCCACGCGCAGGTCGTTCTCTGCCCCACGATCAACGACGGCGAGCGTCTGAAGAAGACGATTTACGACCTGGCCGAACTGAGCCCGGGAGTGGTTTCGACCGCGATCGTGCCGCTCGGCGTCACGGACAAGCACAAATACCGCGACCGGCTGACGCCGGTGACCGACGAATTTTGCCGGGAAACTATCGACCTGGTCGCGCCGATCCAAAACGACTTGAGGCGAAAACTGGGAACCGTCTTTGCATTTCTCGGCGATGAGTTTTACATTCGCGCTGGCAGAAAGATTCCTCCAAAATCGCATTATCGAATCGTGCGCGGGCGCGCGGCGGAAGACGACGAATATCCGCAGATCGAAGACGGCGTGGGAATGACGCGGCAGTTCTTCGACGCGCACGCTAAGCGGATGAAGCAGCTGGAAAAAATGCGTCTGCGCGGCCAATTCGGCGAATCGCAGGCGAGGAGGATCTACGGCGCGCTTGCGACGGGTTTGATCTTCTACCCGATGCTCCAAGAGGCCGTCGAAGAGATGAACCGGCGGTTCGGGACCCGGCTTCACGCGGTCCCGGTCGAAAACGTCTTCTTCGGCGAAGGCGTCACCGTCGCGGGCCTCCTTTCGGGCGTCGATTTTCTGAATGCGCGGGACAAGTTCCGCGGCGAGTTTCTGATGATTCCGCCGCACAGTTTTCGCGCGCACGACAAGAAATTTTTGGATGGGATGACAGTTGGCGAATTGACGTCGGACCTGGTCTTGCCGATCAAGCGCGACTGGAACGAGCTGCTCGGATTGGACGAGCGGCGCCAAATTCACAGGACTGTTTTGTCGCATGACTACGGTTCGGTAACCTCTATCTCTGTCTGACCGAAATGCAATTCGAAGAAGCGCTCCAATCAAAACTGATCGAGATGTACGAGGCGCGGGAAGCTATCCTGAACCGGATCAGCTCGGACGGGTCGCGCCCGGACTCCGTCCCCGTCATTGTCGACATCGACAAGTTTCTGCAGGCCGCCGTGACCGAGGTCGGCCAGCGTTTGGCCGTCGACCGTTGCAACGTGATCACGCCGGCCCCGGACGGCGGCTTTCTCGTCAGCCACGAATACCTGGGCGATGAAAACCTCAAGCCGGGACTCGGCTTCAACATCCCGAAGACTGTGGTTCCGATAGATACAATCAAACGGTATCTGCCCAACGCGCGCCATTTTTCGATAGACGACATCCAGTCGGCGAACATTCCGTTGTGGGTGCGAACGACGCTGCAACTGATCGGCACGCGTTCGGTGCTGGTCGCCCCGTTCGTCTTCCGCGACGAGTTGCTCGGCGTGATGGGGCTGCATTACTGCAACCGGCCGCACCACTGGACGGAGACTGAAGTGAAGCTGGTCGAGTGGCTGGCCGGCCAGGTCTCCATCGGGCTGCAATACACGCGGCTCTACCACGAGAAAGAGAAAGAGGTAGAGATCACCAAGTTGATGCTCGAAATCTCGAACGACATCAACACCAGGACCGATTTCAACGAGATCACCGATTTCGTGATCGACCGCGCGCTCGAACTCCTCAAAGCCGATTACGGCTGCATAGCCATCCTGGACAACCAGGGCGAATACCTGCATTTCGACGAACTGCGCGCGCGGCGGGGCTTCGATCTGCGGAAGTCGGTCGAGTCGAAATACCGTGAAGCCCGCACGTTGCGGCTGCCCGACCACCCGGCGGTGAGCGCGCTGCTCGACGAGGGGCGCACGCTCAAGCTCGAGGACGCCCGCCAATCGCCGATCGCGCGCTACCTGTTCACTCACGTCATCAAAGGCAAATCGGCCCTGGTGGCCCCGATCAACGTCAAAGAGAAAGTCCTGGGGATCATGGCGCTCGTCTGGGGCAATGAGTCGGCCCACTTCTCCGATTACGACGTGCAGGTGCTCAACGGCATTTCAAGCCAGATCGCGATCGCGCTCGAAAAGGACCGCCTCGCGGCCGAAGTGATCAGGCTCAAACGGGAGTTGAACGACGCCCGGGCTGGAGAGCGTATCATCGGCTCGTCGCAGAAGATCCGCCGCGCCATCGAAATGGCCCTCTCGGTGGCCGACAGCAACACGACCGTATTGCTGCAGGGCGAATCGGGCGTGGGCAAGGAGCTGATCGCCAACCTGATCCAGTTCAATTCGCGCCGGGCCTCGCGCGACTTCATCAAGATCAACTGCGGCGCGATCCCGCAGACGCTGCTCGAAACCGAGCTGTTCGGCCATGAACGCGGCGCGTTCACCGACGCGCGCTCCCGCCGCATCGGGAAGTTCGAGGAGGCCAACGGCGGCACGCTCTTCCTCGACGAGATCGGCGAGATGAGTCTGGCCGCCCAGGTCTCCCTGCTCCGCGTGCTGCAGGACGGCGAGTTCACGCGAGTCGGAGGCAACGAGGTGATCAAAACCGACGTCCGTGTGATCGCGGCATCTAATAAAGACCTCGAAAAAGAGATCGAAGAGGGCCGCTTCCGTCGAGACCTGTTCTATCGCCTGAACGTCTACCCGATAGGGCTGCCGTCGCTGCGTGAACGCAGCGAAGACACCGACCAACTCGTCGCCTATTTTATAGAACGTTTCCAGCAGAAGAGCGGGAAGCGAGTGGCCGGGATTTCGGACCGAGCGCTGCACATTCTGAAAAGCTATCACTGGCCGGGCAACGTGCGGGAGTTGGAAAATTGCATGGAGCGGGCCGTGATCGTCGCCGCTGGGCGCACGATCACCGAAAAAGACCTGCCCGAAGCGATCCGCGCATACGCTTCGCCGGACCAGATCAGCAGCGTTGAACTCTCCATCCCGATGACTATGGAAGAGGTCGAACGGATAATGATCACCAGAACGCTCGTCTACACCAACGGAGATAAGGCGAAAGCCGCGAGGTTGTTGGACATTGGACGTAAAACGCTCTACCGCAAACTCGAGCAATACAAGAAGTAACGACAGGGGCGCCGAGTGCGGGATGATAGTCAATGCCCTTCTCTCGCAAGATGCGACATGGCAAGAGCAGGATTCTCGAAATCGATAAATCCGCAATCCGCAATCCCGTGGTTGACATCGCCATGTTTTCCTATCAAACTTTGTCCGGTCTCAGTTATGCCAGGCATATTGAGGCTGATTTAATTTTACTGCTCCCGGACAGGCTGCATCCCCTTTGCACAATCAACCATCGAAGCGCGCGTTTTACGATAAAACATCTATGCATCTATGTCAGACTGACGCTCGCCGCAAAAGTCGGCGCTGATTGAACTTTTCACGTGGCATCGCGCAAGAACGTCAGCGGGCGCCGTTCAGAGCGCAGGCAGCCGCAGGGTGTTATCTTGATTTTGACTGGGGCGAAGATTAATATTTGCCACCAGAGGTGAGGCTGGAATGAAAATCTGTCCAAAATGTCAACAACAATTCCCAAACGGTTTTCAGTATTGCCCGAACGATACTGAACATTTGATTGCCAGTGAAGAATACGCGCGGCGCACAAAGCCTACGACTCCCACGCCGATGAACGAACCTATCGAGCGATCTCCCGTGATCCCGATACCACCCCGCAGCCCCGAGCCTTTTAGCCAAAGGCAGACCGGGCCGCTTCGTCCCGAGCCTCCACGCGCCGAACCGGTTCGTCCTGCGCAGAATGCGCCGAGGCCCGACGCGCCATCAATTCCACGCCCGCCTGCTAGCCCACAACCGCCTGCGGGCTATAGCGGGATTCCGGCGCCTCAAGTTCCACCGCAGCCCTCGCGTTCCTGGCCTCAAGCGCAACCGCCAATTCAATCAACTCCGGGGGCTCCGAACAGACCAATCGCCCAACCAAGTCAAAGCAGACCGACTCAAAGCCGTCCCGTAGCTCCACCGGCTCCGGCCAGACCAGTCGCTCAAACTTCGAGTTCAGTCTCTCAATATTCGAGTTTCGGCTTTTCAATTCCCGAATCGCCGAGTTTGATCGCAAGACTCTTGGCAGGTTTGAGAGGCATCGGCGACAATTTGAAAATCACGCGGGTGCGCGCCGGCGCGACGGGCGATTTCCAGTTCCTGTTGAAAGACGAGCCGCTTCTCAGCCGCATAGCGCGCGAAATAATAGGCGCGTTGAATGAGTTCAGGCGTAACCCGCGAGTCTTCATCTCCGAATTTGTGCGCGGCGAGGGAACCAACCGCTTCCGCCGTAACGCGCTGTTGGCCGGATCGGAGTTGGCGCTGACCGGCGTCTTCACAGCTTACTTCTTATCGATGGCGCTCGCCGGGCTGGGCAGGGCGAATCCATTGCACACCAATCTGTTTCACGCCGGGTTCGGGGCCTTTCTATTGACCTGCTTCCTGACCCGCGTGTTTCTGCTCTTTCGGCTGGTCTATCGAACGACCGGCAAATTCGCCGCGCCGAAAGTCGTGCTGGAGTTCGTCAACTGGACTCCGGTCGCTGTGATATTGCTGCTCTCGATTTTTCTCAACAACTGCGAGTTCTACAACCGCATCTTCCCCGGTCGTTGTGTGGCGCCAGTAGAGAAACTCGATCTTATTGCGATGATCCCTCCTACCATCGAAGAGACGACGAAGATAGAAGTCAAGGCCGAGAAGAAACCTGTCAAGGAAAAGGTTCTCGGCGGCAGCAAACCGAAACCGAAACCGGCGTCAGGCGGCGGCGGCGGCGGACGTCAGCGACCGGAGCCGCCGAGCAAAGGCGTGCCGCCTCAAATGGCTTTGACCCCGCAGATCGTCCTGCCCAACCCGGAGCCGCCGAAGATCAAAAATCCGACTCTCCCGGTGGCCATGACGACTTATGGCGATCCGTCATTGCGGATGCCTAAAGGCCCAATCGGAGACCCAACTGGCGTTCCCGCCCCTCCTTCCCCAGGTCCGGGAACTGGCGGCGGCATCGGGCGTAGTTCCGGAACTGGCGTTGGCGGCGGCGCTGGCGGCGGCGCTGGCCCGGGGCGCGGCGGCAACGCGG
>DATCXQ010000800.1:0-16939 GCA_036565725.1 Blastocatellia bacterium | reverse complement strand
CGTAGGGGCAGACCTACGTGTCTGCCCCGGATTGTGTGCGCGCTTCCCGGGCCGGGGCAGACACATAGGTCTGCCCCTACGTTGAATTGCGTGGTTGTGGTTAATTTTCAAAGACCATAAGTCGTTACTACGTGGTTATTTTCCGAGGAGCCTTAATGAAGCCAATCTTGCTTTGCCTCTTGTTGACGCTATTTGGCGTAACGCCGCTTACTACAGCTGGTAATCCTGATCAGTCCGCGCCCGCCAAGGTGATTCTCGACACGGATATTGGAGATGATATTGACGACGCATGGGCGCTGGCGTTTATTCTCGCGCATAAGAATTTTGATTTGCTGGGCGTGACGATTGCGCACGGCAATACGCCGGCGCGCGCGCCGATCGCGGCTAAAATGCTGCACATTACCAGGCGCGATTCGGTCCCCGTAGCCGTCGGGCGCAAGACTTCGGATGGCTACGCGCATCAATATACGTGGGCCGAAGATTTCACCGCCAAACGTCCGATCAAACAATCCGCCGCCGATTTTATCGTCGAGCAGGTCAAGCGGCGCCCGGGCCAGGTAATCTTGCTGGCCGTCGGCCCTTTGCAAAATGTCGCCGACGCGTTGCGCAAGGAACCCGATCTAGGCAAGTACGTCAAACGGGTCGTGCTGATGAGCGGTTGCGTATATGGCACGGCTACCAACAAAGACAAACCCATACGCGAATGGAACGTCTATCAATCGACGGCGGACGCCCAGCTTGTTTATGGCGCTGGATTGCCGTTGACCATCGTCCCACTAGATTCCACAACCCATCTGCGCCTGACCGATGAAGAGCGAAAGCAGGTGCGCGATTACAAATCGCCGCTCACCTTTGCGCTCGAATGCCTGTACCGGCTCTGGATTGAAAATCCGAACTCGCGCATGACCTTGCACGATCAACTGGCCGTCGCGGAAGCGGCCAGTCCCGCCACGTTTTGTGGCAAACAGGAAGTCTTGCCGCTCATTGTTGACGCCGAAGGTTATACGCGAATTGACCGTGAACGCGGGAAACCCGTCACGGTCTGCCTCGAACCGAAACGCGATGAGTTCATGAAGTTTTACATCGGCGAATTGATTCAACAGCGCCTGGGGATGTAATTCGTTACGTTGGGCGGAGGCGCTGAATGAATAAAACAAACCACCTTAAAACTCCTGCCTGGCGTGGCCTGCTGTTACAATACGCTGGATTGCTCAGCGCGCTGCTGCTGTTGATTGTCGCGTTCAGCCTCAAGACGGATCATTTTCTCTCGTTTACAACTCTGCGCACGATCTCCAATCAGATTCCCGATTCGGTGATGCTGGCTGTCGGGATGACGTTGGTGATGATCGTCGGCGGCATTGATCTTTCGGTCGGCTCGGTGATGGCCTTGAGCGGAGCCTTGCTCGGCGTCTGTCTGGCCGAGTGGCATTGGCCGTTTATGCCCGCGCTCGCGGCGTGTTTATTGACGGGGTTGCTGTGCGGTTTGGTGAACGGGCTGATTACCGTGCATTGGAAACTGCCTTCGTTCATCGTGACGCTGGGGATGCTGGAAGTCGCGCGTGGCGCGGCGTATTTGATTACGAATTCGCGAACGACGTATATAGGCGCCTCGGTCGAACGCATCGGCGCGGTTTCGCTTTTCGGCCTTTCGGCGCCCTTCGCCTGCGCGATCGTAGTCGTTATTCTCGCGCATTTCGCGCTCACGCGAATGGTCTGGGGGCGTTACTCCCTGGCGGTAGGCGCGAACGAAGATGCCGCGCGTTATTCCGGCGTCAATCCGCGTCCGATCAAGATCGCCATATTCGGCCTGAGCGGATTGCTCGCGGCCTGCGCCGCTGTTTTGCAATGCGCGCGTTTGTCTTCCGCCGATCCGAACGCAGGCGCCGGGGCCGAGTTGCAAGCCATCGCCGCGTGCGTCATAGGCGGCGCGAGTTTGTCGGGCGGGCGCGGTTCCGCAATCAACACATTTTTTGGCGTGTTAATCATCGCCGTGCTGGGCGCAGGACTCGCGCAAATCGGAGCGCAAGAACCGACGCGGCGGTTCGTCACGGGTTGCGTCATTCTTGCGGCTGTCATTCTGGATGTGTATCGCGCGCGATTTGCAACAGCGTCAGAAAATTCGCGTTAAACTATAGAGGTTTTCAGATCAGTATATGGGTTAATAGAACGCGGATGACGCTGATAGAGCGGATTGACGTTGAAATTTTTTGGTTTTATCCGCGATGATCCGCGCTCGTCCGCGTCATCAGCGTTCTATTGACGCCTTCTTTGCCGCAAACCAATTGCTGACCCGTATACGCAGTGTTACTGGTTTTTGTTTGTAGCGCTGGCGGAGGGAGGGAGAATCACCGCGTTCGGCCCCGCCTGGAACTTGCCGCTGCGGTCGGGGACGATGCCGTCCACGACATATGTTCCCAAGGCCGGCTTATCGGCCTCCTTCGGCGCAATCGCCTTGTAGGATTCAACCGAAGCCACTTCTTTGCTCGCATCCGGCGTCATCACAAAAGCGGGCAGCGCGTCGATTCGGAGCGCGAATGAGATATGGGTCTTCTCGCCGCCGGTTCCCATTGGACTGTAGTCTGCATTGCGTCGCAGGGCGTAATAGACCGCAGGCAACTGCACCCACGTCAGCACTTCGATAACCGGGCCACGGGCATTCACCCAACCTTTGTAAACCGGCTCCCAGGGGCGATAGCCGCCGACGTAACCTGTGAGGGCGCCGTCCGGCGTCATCTCAAGATTCACCTGCGCGCGCAGCAATTCCAAATCCCTGGTATACCCCGGATCACGAAGCATGATGTCAGCCGGAGCCGTCGAGATGATCTTTCCATTCGATGTCCTGGCCGGGAGGATGCCTTCATACTTCGCGTGGGGCGCGATTCGGAAGGTATAGTCCCTGGCAATGGCGCCGTTGCCATCCTTCACCATCTTGTCGTTGCTCACATAGATGCCGACCGTAACTTTGTCGTCATTCATCGGGTCGGCGCCTTCGCCGGCCACCACGATTACGGTGGTCCACGCGCCATTCCGCATCGAGTCGTTGAATTGTAGAGCCCCACTCGAAAGCCTTCGCGGGCCGCGATAGGTCTTCCAGCAGCCGAGACACTTATAGAAGTTGTTGTCTATGCCCTTCTCGCCCGTAGGGCCGGTGAAGCCGGTCTTCTCATCACCATCCAGATTGACGCCTTCGCCGATCGTTCCATTCACGGGGGCCAGACCTGGATCCGGCGTCGAGGTAGGATTGACATATACGTTCGCCCGATCCTTGCCACGGAAAGCCATCTGATTCTGGCCGTGAACAGGGCTGCGCGTCGGGTTGGCGGGATTGCGCAGCCACTTGGCCTCTTCGAGCGTATACCCCGCGTCCACCAGAACCTTAATCCAATCGATTTCCGGATTGGTTCCATTGGGACAGTCGGTTCCAGGATCGATGACGCCTGTCTTGGCGCCGTAATACATCGCCGGCTCGTTCCATTCGACGACATAGGTCTTCGTCCATTTGGCGGACCTGGACGGCTGCTGCGCAATGGCGGAGCCCGGGAACGCGATGGTCAGCAGCGTTACTGCGGTTGCGATCAAATATCGCTTCATTGCGGCCTCCCTCTTAAGCGACGACTTCAGTAATCGGTCGCGCGGTTTTCATCGTGCCGGAGCCGAACTCGCCGACCGGCGCCCCGACGAGTTGCATTGCCGTCAGGGAGACGCGCGTGACTGATTCTCCCGTCGAGTGGATGTGTTGACCCGCCTTGTGCCGGCCGCCGGCCCGACCGGCCAGAAACATCGGGATGTTTTCGATGGAGTGGATTTTGGCGTAGCCCGTATCGCTGAACGCCATGATCAGGCTGTTATCAAGCAAAGTTCCCTCCCCCTCCTTGATCGCGTCCAATTCGACGAGGAAGTCGCCCAGGGCCTCCATGACAAGGCTCGCGAGCTTGCTCGTTTCCGGCTGGTAGCCGAGTTTGGCGTCGATCGGCTCGTCGTGCGTGATCTGGTGATAGATCTTGCTTTGCCCGGCGATGTAGGTTTCCGATGTCCCCGATGTGTGGACGAAGTTGAACACCCTCGTCTGGTTGCAGGCCAGCCCCATTGCCAACAGCCTGGCCATCGCCCTGGTGTTGGCGCGGACGGCGTCAACCGAAGCGGACCTCGGCGTCTCCTTCGGAGCGGCAGGCGGCGCGCAGGCGGCGCATTTTTCAGGCTTCTGAAGCTGTATCGCCAACTGGTTCTCCATGTCGCGCAGGGAGGTGAAATACTGGTCAAGCTTTATCTGGTCGGCCTTGCCGACGCCCGCCATCAGAGCCTGGCGTTGGTCCTTGATCGCGGAGAGCACGCTCTGACGAAGCATGATCGAGGGGTCCGGTTTCCAGTCGTCGCTGTTCGGATCCTGGAAGCCCGCGCCGAACAGCCTGGTGTAGAGGGCGAGCGGCGTGGTTTCCGGCGTTGCAAAGGTATTTCCCGTGCGGGTCGAGTAACTGACAGGCTGGCGGGACATCGACGCGTCGATGTCGATCACTTTGAATCTAGTTGAAGTTCCGATGGCGTCGGCGATTCTGGTGTCGAAAGATGGACCGTCGAACCGGCCCGTCGTGGCCGGCGCGACGCCAGACAGAATCGAGGCATGGCCGCTCCAGTGAACAAGGTTCGGCCGCCCGTCCCCAATCGCCCGGAAGCCTGAGAAGATTGACACCTTGTCCTTGACGGGCTTCAGCGATTCCAACTCTGGCATGATTTCATAGTCACGGCCAGTCTTGCTTGGAACCCAGCGGGTGCCGCCTGTAGGCGTGTCCGTCAAACCCAGCCCCCAGAAATAGGCGCCGAACCTGACCGGCAGCCTCGCTCCGTCGGCGAATGCCGTGCCATTGCCATTTAAGAACCGGTCAAGGAACGGAAGACCCACACAGACAGCCGCGCCATTTAGCATGCCACGCAAGAACGAGCGTCGATCGATTGGTAAGTTCATCGGGAAACTCCTTTAGTTTTTTTAGGCGCCGTCGTTGGGGCCACTGGGGTTGAGGACGCGCGATGGACTCCGCTCGGAACCACGACCCTGAAGAACTCGGGACTGGAAGCGATTTGCGCCATCAGATCAGGCAGTCGATATCCGATATTGGCGAAAGCCTTTGTTTGATCGGACAAAAAAGCCTCGTCTCGCTCCTCCGTCTTGCGGCCAACCCCATAGGCGTAGATGTTGCGCACTAGAGAGGCTGGAACCCTTGGGTCATCGCGAAGTAACTTGCCGAGACCCTGAGCGCCCTCGAACTTTACGCCGTCGAACTCGGCGCTCACATCTATACTCTTGCCGTTCTCGGTCGTCCGCAGTTGTCCCAGTCCGTCAAAATGCTCAAGCGCGAGGCCCGGTGGGTCAGTGCGGCGATGGCAACCGGCGCAGCCTTTGTTGTTCATGTGATCGAGCAATCTGCCACGAACTGTGCCTTTGGAACTGTCCTGAACCTTGGAGAAATCCACATTTGCCGGGGGTTCCGGGGTCAGTTCGCCCAAGAAGATTTCAAGCACTTTGATACCGCGCCTGGTGGGAGATGAGGTTCCAGGGTGAGCGAAGAGTGAAAGAAAGCTGACTTGAGTCAGAATTCCCGACCGTCCCGACGATTGCGGAAAGGTGTAAGAGGCCCACTCGTTGTTAGACGCAAACGGTATGCGGTAGACCGCCGCCAACGGGCGATTGATAAATGTGTCGTTTGACGTGAAGAGGTCGCGATAATCCCGTTTTTTGCGAACCAGTAAATCGATAACCGTCTTCAGGGTCTGTTCCCTGGCGCTATCAGACACAGTCTGGTTGAATTTGGGATATATCGCCGGATCCTTGACCAGGTTCTCAAATCCGTCCAGCTGCAGCATATCCATGAAGAAGGCGCGAACGCCATCCTCGAAGCGGGGAGACGATATCATCCGATTGAGCTGTTGCTTGAGACCCGCCTCGGTGTGGATGGCGCCGTTGCGAACCGCGGCGAGAAGTTCCTGGTCTGGCGCCGAGTCCCAGAGGAGAAACGACACGCGTGTAGCTTTGGTGTAACCGTCGAGTCGGTATTGTCCCTTATTGGCTGGATCGAGTTCGGCCGTTTCCAATCTGAAGATGAACTCCGGAGCCACTAATAGGCTGGTCAGCGCGAGTTTCAGACCTGCATAAAAGTCGCCCGATCTCTCCGCTCCCGCCGACGCCGTCTTGAGCCGGGCCAAAGTTTCGGATTCCGTCAGCGGGCGGCGGAAGAGGCGTTCGCCATAGCTTTCGATGAACTGCCGGGCGCACACGTCATCGGACTGGTTGGGGTTGGCGGGCTTACACGGCACGGACGTGGCTCTTTGCTTTTCGCCCAGCGCCTGGTCAGAAATGGAGATTGCGAGCGCGAAATACTGTTCGAAACCGGAAGATGTCAGTGAAAGCTCGGCGTTCCCGATTGCAAGCAGCCCCTCCTCTCGCTTTTCCGGCTCGAAACGCGCGTTGATCTTGATACCGGGGCCGAAGACATCGGCGATCGTGCGCCGATACTGAGTCTCGGTAATCCTGCGGAGGGCCGGTTTGATCGTCCTGGCCACGCCGGCCCTCTGCGCCGAAGATTCGAAGGAAGGCGTGACGGCGAGCGCGAGCGCTCCAATAAATACGCCACATACCCAGCGTTTAATAAGCAATTGAGTTCCCATCATTAGTGATTGCGTTCCCCCGGCCTTTTGCGGAATGGCGGTTGTCAAATAAATCCTGATCTGAAATCACGTCTACGCCGGCGGATTAATGCCAGGCGCCTGTCATACCCCCCTGGATGCTCGCCGTGAAACAATCGCCACGTCCATTGGCTACGCGAGTCAACATAAATGCCTAAAATTGATGAAGTGCGCTTAGATTGCTCACCCTAGCACGAGCGCAATCGGAAATGCAGGTGTAACTACAGTGAATTTACAGTAAAAACGGCTATCGACGCGGGGTTGTGTCCAGATGCTCGGCACACATAGCGTAGGGGCAGACCTGCGTGTCTGCCCCTACTAGGCAATTGCGCTTCTTCGGGGCAGACACGCAGGTCTGCCCCTACTAGGCAAATGCGCCGCTTCGGGGCAGACACGCAGGTCTGCCCCTACGCTGTCTCGCCTCCGATCCAGATCTTGGCGCGCCGCTCAGATAGATCATGGCTTAACACGGCGCAACGAAATTCAAGGGATGAATGCGATATCCCGCTCGGCTGAGCCGCTTGTGTTCCAGACGAGGATCGATTGTCGCTTGGATTCGCGCGGTACTGTACCCGTGTCCCGATGTCGCCTGGTTCGATTTAGAACTTACTGTTTGATAATACGGTGTGAGATTACTTCAGACTCCTGGGCCACGCCCGCGAGTGTGGTCGTGCGAACCAATAGCTCGAAATAAGGTAAGCGCTCTGTCCCCTGGTGGATCTTATCTGTGAAACCTTTGAGCAACTTCTCATTGGTCGCGAACTCGGCTGCCATCTCCTGAGACCCGCTTGAATTCCCCGCAATTATCATGGCGTTGCCGGCGTTGTTCAGGTTTGGCAGAAACGCTACAGAAGCGTACACGGTCCTCTTGGCTCCTTCGTCCACGGGCAGGTATTCCGCCTGCTCCCCGGGCTGGGGCGATCGGTTCTGGCAGATGATCAGATTGCGCTGTAAGTCGGAATAGAAGTGGAAATTCAGTTTGTTCTCAAACATTTCGTTCCACAGATTACTCAGCGGCCTTCCGACCAGCACCACATGACCGGGCGATAATTCACGCAGAGTCATGTCGCGCGCATAGCGGACGACAACCTTGCCGCCGAACTGCTCGGCCAGTTGGGAGACTCGAACTGCCGTGCTCACTCCGTCGAACGTGGTGTATCGGCGAATGGAAAAGGCCGGCAGAATCTTCTCCAACTGGCGCAGGTTCTCGTGTTCGGGCCTGGGCGATCGTCGCAGGTAGGTCGCTAAATCCACATGCTGGTTGGACGCCTCCTGTACCATGGCGAATGTGTGGTCCGGCACGATGACCGTGGTTGACAGGTTCGCGCTGAATAATTGCGACCATAACGCTCGTACGGCGGATGAAGAAGGCGAAGGCGGCAAGGGCGAATCCTTTTGTCGCCCCAGCGACCAGGCCAACACAATGACGACCACGACAAGCGCAGCGACAGCGGCCAATAACCCGCGAACAACCGGCGTCCGCCACTGTGAGTTTGCGGTCGAAACCGATTCGGCGGGTCCGTCAAGCGCCGGCGCATGCCGCTCGACAAATTCCGGCGCGTAGCCGCCTTTTGGGATCCTCAGGACGACTGGTTCCTGTTCTCCATCGGATGCGAAATAGGCGTCCAGTTTCTGGCGCAGCAATCGCGCCTGAGACCGAACAATATTATCTTCATTCGGGTTGTAACCGGCCCCCCGCTCGAAGACCCGCTCGCCGATTCTCTGCTCACTAATCTCGTCAATGCGATTTTCCAGCGCGCATCGACAGACATACAACAAAAAGTCCTGTAGCCGGCCCGATTTGACGAAGTGCGGACTATTAATGATTCGCTGCATCAGCGCCCAGCGCGAATCCGTCTCCAGATCAGGCTCCACCCCGCAAGCTCCCGTGTCTAAGGAGTTTTTTGACCGTGAATTCACAGTGATCACATCTTTCTGTCTGAATGACTTGGTGCTGTAATTGCTGGCGAAGCTTATCAAGAAAGTCGCGCGCTTCACAATCACCACGAGCTAATACTGACGGCGCATTTCTGATTGACTACAAATTGCCGATTCTCTCTTTATTGGGCGTGGCAGATTTCGGGTGAAATGTCGTATGGATTCTAATTGCTGAACATTTTGACTTTGTGACGCTTCACTCCGAAACTTTCCGCATAAACAAGCAGTTTTGCTGTCTGGAGAATTAATCTCGAAAATCGCAGGAGAGTTTTGCCAATCAACATCTCATCAACTAAATTTGTGGCGCGATCTGACGATGAAGGAGGGCTTTTGCTCGGGTCGCTAATTCATGAACCTGGATAGACTCTCTATTTCAACGATTTCCGATACTGTAAGCTGTCGGGTCGAAAACCTCCTGGCGATCCCAATACCGCAGGTCATATTCGACGTATTTACGTCCCCACCGCGAATCCCATCAGGAGCATCTACATCGCATTGCAATAGAAATTATGAACGCCTCCGCCCGGAAATGAATCCCACCTTGTCAGGAGGCGAAATCTGATGGGAAGAATTGCTCGTCCGAAACCATACCGATTGGGAGAGAAGCTTCTCAAAATTCGCAACAGCCTGGAGCTATCACAAGATCAGATGCTCGAGCGATTGGGCTTGGCTAAATGGCTTTATCGTAGCGCCGTTTCTGGTTATGAATTGGGGACACGTGAGCCGCCGTTGCCAGTCTTACTGAAGTATGCCGAAATCGCAGGGGTCTGGGTGGACGTATTGATTGATGATGAGCTTGAGTTGCCGAAGAAGTTGCCGGCTGATCAGCGCGATAGAGTGAAGACGCCCACCCCACCCAAACGCTGACTCGTTATAGGCGGGGTTTGTGTCTTTTGATCAGCTTTTCGATTGCAGCGTTCGCCCTATATGACTCGCCGCCTTTTTCGCCATTTTAAGAAGCGACGGCCGAGGCCCGTTTCACATATTCACGCATAATGTGCGCGAATCTGAGCTTACGAACTATCCGGTCATTGACGAGGTAATTGACCTCAAACAATTCTCTCTCATAATCGGGCAATGTCTCATGGAAATAAGCAACGAGCAGTTCGTCTTCCGCGGACTCAAGTTGTCCCCGACAACTCTCATCAGAAATGAGTTTTTGTTTCATTTCGACCTCTTCATCCTGAGTCATGGCGCCAAGAACAAAGCGGTGAAGAGGAGAGGTTAAATCGGGACAGGCGGATCCGCCATTTTCAAACCAGGCTCTGGCGAACTTGAGTTTGCGCGTCCGCTCGTCGGACGATAAAAAATTGGTCTCGAACTTCTGCCGATCTTCCCCGCGCATCCTCCCAACAACATAGGCAGCGATCAATTCCTCCTCAGCGGTCTCGACTTCTCGACTGAGATTATGGTCGAAGAGCATTGCTTCTTCGATCCGCCGCGACTCATCCAGAGTCATATTGCCAAGCAGATATCGGGCCATTTGTGAACCACTCGATAGTAAAGCAGGCATAACCTTCTCCCGTCATGTCATTTCTTTTGGGGGACGCAATCACACACTTCCCCTCTTATATATGAGAGACGTAAAACAGGGAGAATTTTGCCGAGATTATTGATTAGTAAGAGGCTGGCGAGTGTCTGGAGCTAAGGCCCATCCCTGTGGCGACTTGAAAAAATGTAGAAATTGGAAAAGTATTTCACCGATGTGAGGCACCCCAAGTAGACCAAGAAATACCCCAATGCAGAGCAAGCTGTCAGGAAGGCTGTAAGGCGTTTTAGGATTAAGTCATTGCCTGGATCAGAGCGTTTCGACACTGCGCATCTGTCGTACGCTGCCAGGCCTCACCCACCAGATCAGTGCCGCCGAAATCAGCATTGCCAGTACAGAGATTAGAAAGTTAACCTGATAAGCGCCCGTGAGGTCGAAGAGGCGGCCGCCCAGCCATGCGCCGAATGCGCCGCCGAAATATCCCCCGAGGAAGATCACCCCCAGGATCGATCCGAAATGTTTGCCCTGAAACAGGTCTGAGGCGGAGGTCATCAGGGCCGGCGCCACCATGCCCTGACCTATTCCGTAAAAGAGCGTGAAGACATAGACGAGCGTTGGGGTGCTGACGGCCCCGGCCAGGTTCAGGAAAACGATGCTGGCGCAAAATGAAAGGAGACTCAAAGTCAGCGTCTTCTCCCGCCCGATGCGATCGCACAGAAATCCTCCGAAGAACTCTCCGACCATATTGAGCGCTCCCTGCAAAAAAAGGACTGACGCGACGATGATCGAGCTGTAGCCCTTGTCTCCCAGATACGCCACGATTTGCACCGAGACGAGTAACATTCCGGCGGAGAATATCGTCATTACGAGAGCCAGAGTCCAGAAGCGAAATGTACGCGACGCCTTGCCCAGGGTCCAATCGACCTCGGCCCACTCCTTATTGAGAATAACCGCCTCGGTCCGGCGGCCGCCTCGATTACCTTGTTCAGGCTCTCCTCCGCCTGCTTCGTCGCGCCCGCGGCGCCGACCCGATTCGTCCTCGATCGAAAGGCCGCGGTCCTCCGGCCGTGTGTGAAGGAACAACAGGATCAGGGTGGTCGGAATAACCAGTATCACCAACCCGAAGAAGAGATAGGTCTGGCGCCAGCCGATCTGGTCAATGAGTAACTTTACCAAGGGCAGCAACGCCAATTGGCCGGCGCCGGTTCCAGCGCTGACAATGCCAATGGCCGTGCCGCGATGGCGCGCAAACCAGTTTGAGACAAGTGTCGTCAAGGGCACGATTTGAAGCAGTGAACTGCCCGCCGCCGCCATCAGTCCAAAGGCGACATAAAAATGCCATAGCGCACTGCCCCGGCTCATCAATATCAGGGCCAGAGCTGTCATCAGGGCTCCGATGGGCATGACACGGCGAGGCCCAAAGCGATCGATCAGTCCGCCCGCAACCGGGGCCGCCAGCCCACTGAAAACCAGATGTATGGATAGAGCGATTGCGAAATCGCCACGGTCCCAGTGGAATTCATCTAGTATCGGTACCTGGAAGATTCCAAAGGCGGGGAGCATCAGCGGCATGACCGGCGCGATGACTAAAAAACACGCAGCCACTACTATCCAACCGTAGTAGATTCGGCTCGCTGCGGGGGCATATCCGGATCGGGTCGGATCGTCTTTTTTCTGATCAATCTGCTTCATATTTGATGTCGGACTGGCTTTATATGTCTTACTCTTCTTTAAAAGGGTTTCTTCCGCCTATAAAAAAACCTGGCGATGCGGCGAAGAAACTGCCTTGTCGTTCAGCCTCTTCCAGTTGCTGACGCCATCTCGATATCTCATCATTGGTTAACACTCCGTCTTCTTGCATGCGCTCCAATACGCCTTCCATTCCCGTCATCAACGTTGTCAGGGGAATTATGATGGTGTGCGGAATAATGAAAGTATCTACCAGTCCGGAGTTACGAACCATACCGGGCAATTGACGGCCGCTCCAGCCGTTGCGGAAACTGTCACATAAGGCATGAACCACTTTGCGATTGAGCGCGCGATCGGCGCCGTTGAAAATGAATGCGTCGACATCAAGAGCATAGATTACAATCCGTCCGCCGGGCCGGGTTACGCGAATCATCTCGGCAAGCGGTTTGCGGGGGTCGTCGATATGGCCAAATATGCGCTCGGCCCTGCAACTATCGAAAGTGTCATCGGCAAAGTCGAGACTCTCGGCGTCGCCAAGGACCCAAGCGACCGGCAAGCCCGAGTTGGCAGATCGCTTTTTGCCTTCCTTGATCATGGTATCACTCTTGTCCAAGCCTGTTACGAGTCCCTCGCTTCCGACCAAGCGGGCTAGCGCCATCACGTCTTCGCCGGCGCCGCAGCCCACATCAAGGATGCGATGGCCCTTTTGTGGGTCTAGGAGTTTGAGCATCTTATGTTTGCAATCCTGGATGGAATCCAGGCTACCTGCCTCATCCAATAACCGGACAAAGAACTTCGGGTCGGACGTTTGATCGACTGCCGTGAAACCGGTTGTAATATCTTGCGTGTTCATCTCTATGACCTCCGGGTTTAGCGATTTTCGGGTTTTGTGGCCGTCAGGAGGTGGCAAAATAGCAGGCGCCAGTAAAGCCAGCCGGCAAGTTGCGCATGCTCCATCCCCGGCTCGATAAAGATTTGCCTGTACTCGGAGATGCGTTTGACGGCGTAGTTCGCTACCTGCCCCCCGGGCTTCAATACGCGAATGCTTTTGCGTACCACTTGGTCCCTCTCGGCTTTCTCGCGGATATTGTGGAGCGCCAGGCTCGTGACAGCGACATCAAAAGAGTCATCCGGAAAGTCGATCTTGCGGGCGTCGCCGTCGCGAATCAGTGCGCCGGGCGCATCGATCCCATAGTTCAATCGCTCCTTCGTTACCATATCCCGTCCTGATAAATCCGTTTTCCAGATGCTGATGTCAGGCGAGTTTGATATCAGCATCTGGAAAACGGAAGCAGCAGACTGTGGGGGAGTCTGCTGCTTATTTTCTGGTTTGTCCCTACCAGAGTAGCTTGAACCCGAATTGGAGTTGACGTTCGGAGGTGAAGGTGTTCGTCAGTTGCCCGAAAAATTGGTTAACGATCGGGGCGCCATTCACGTCCACGCCAGTGTAGATGACTCGGTTGTTAGCATTCGGCGGGGCGAAGTTGGCGCGGTTGAAGAGATTGAACGCTTCGATCCTGAACTCGGTCCGGAAGCGTTCGTTGATCGCCGTCCGTTTGGTTAGCGTCATGTCGAAGGTCTTCAGATTCGGCCCCCTCAGGGCGTTCCTCGGCGAATTTCCGTAGAACCCGGCCGGCTGAAGCTGGAAGAAGGAGGGATCCACAAAGCTATCCGGGTTGCCGGTGATCGCGTCCTCGATGTTCCTGCCGGGCGCGACATTTGGCCGCAGGTATTGTGGGTTATCAATTCCGCTGCCGACCCGGTCAAAGCCGAGCGACACGTTGAAGGGGAACCCGCTCCTGAGATTAACAATGCCGCCCGTAGACCACCCTTCGATGAATTTGCCGGCCACGCCCGAAAGACTTCCGCCAAACCGCTGCCCTTTGCCGATTGGCAGGTCATAGAGGAAGTTGGCGACGAAGTTCTGGCGCGAGTCGAAATCAGACAGCCCCCGCTGCCCGCGCGCATCGAATGGATCTTGCCGGAAGCTGCTACCCAAAGCCCCGTTCGTGAAGACCGACTCAGTCGCCGAGGCGGTGTCTATAGACTTCGACAGCGTATAGGCGGTCTCGAATTGGAGGCCGGACGAGAAGCGTTTGGTGAGGTTGAGCTGCAGCGCGTGATAATAGGAGTCGGCGCTGAAATCGTGAAGATTTATAGAGGAGAAGTTTGGGTTGACTCTTGGGGTGTTTGCGCCCGGCGGAAGGGCCGGGAAGAACTTCTGGCCGTTGACGATCTGGAAATCAGGCCGCACGTTGAGGGAGTACCTTGACTCTAGATTTACGCCGCGAGATCCCACATAACCGGCGCTGAGGACCAGGTCTCGCCCCAGCTCCCGCTGAATGTTGAGGTTCCATTGGTAAATGGTCGGCTGCTCAGCGTCGAACTGGTACGGGGAAATAACCCCAGCCGGGACGACGAAGGCGGGAGAGCTGAAGGCGTTAGGGAAGAGGCCTCCAAATACAGACAACTGGGCGAATGGCGGTTGGTTCGACATCTCGAATCGGTAGCGCATGGGCAGGATCGCCGAATAGAACACGCCGGCCGCGGCGCGCAGTGATGTGCTACCGTCGCCAAAAACATCATAGGCGAAGCCGACCCTCGGCGCCACGTTGGTGTAAGAGGGATTATCGATGAAGTCTCCCTGCGTTGTGTTGGCGTCCGTGATATTGCGCAGGTTGGCCACCTTGCCGTTGTTATCCGTTGGCGTACTGATCGGCTCATACCGCACTCCGAGATTGAGCGTCAGGCGCCGCGTCGCCCTCCAATCGTCCTGCACGTATAAGCTGAAGAGGGATTGGCGGATGCCACGGGTGAAATCGGTCCCAGGCACGGTGGCGAAGAGGAAGTCCGGGGCGCCGGACAGGAATTGCGCGAAACCTCCATTCCCGAAGAAGAAGGCTCCATCCCTCAGAGTGGCGGAATCGCCGTTGAGCTGATAGCGCCGGACCGAACCGCCTATTTTGATGGAATGCGCGCCCACGTTGTAAATGAATTGGTCATTCACCTCGAACTGGTTGAGCACGAAGCTGCGGGTGTCGGACAGTAGCTCTCGTAGGACCGCCACCCCGGGGATAGAGTAACTGCCCATCCGCTGTCCCGGGAGGAACCCCAGACTCGCGGGGAGGGTAACAGGATTGTTGTTCAAATCGACGAATTGGAAGTCGCTATTGAAATTCGAGCGATTGAAGGTGCCCCTCAGGCTGTTGACCCCGCGCGCGCCGACGATCGCCTGATCTTCGAGTGAGACGTACTGGTTCCGGTTGTCCAGCACCTGATTCTGAATGAGCCCTCCGACTTTGGTAAGGTCGGAGTCGTCAACGGTGTAGCGGGCCGCCAGCGACTGGCTTCCCGTCAGTTTGTAATCCGCCCTGACAGTGAAGAAGTCTTCATTTGTCCTCTCTTTGAAGCTTCGAGTGAAGTTCCCAAAGTCTCCCGTAAAGGGCAGATTCGGATCCGGGTAGAGCGCCAGATAGGGCAGGACCGACGGCGCGACGGTTACCTGTCCGCTTGTCAAGTTTCCCTGCTTGGCGGCCCTGCTCGGCACGCTAAAGATCGCCGGCACGCCCCTACGCGTGCGCAGCCCCTCGAAACTGCCGAAGAGAAAAGCGCGGTCATTGATTATCGGACCTCCGAGGCTTCCGCCGAATTGGTTGCGCTGGAATGGCAGCTTATTGGGGTTGAAATCGAAAAAGTTCCGCGCGTCAAGCTCTCGGTTGCGCAGGAATTCGAAGGCCGTTCCGTGAATCATATTGGTTCCCGATTTCGTGACGGCGTTGATGACGGCGCCGCCAGCGTGTCCGAACTCGGACGAGTAATTCGAAGTCAGAACCTGGAACTCTCTGAGCGCGTCAACACCGAGGAAGCCGCCTCCCAATCCCCCAGGGGAGTAGCCGAATGCGTCAGCGGCCTCCGTGCCGTCAAGCAGGAAGGCGTTGAATTCAAGCCTCCCGCCGTTGATCGACAGCCTCGTTTGCCCCGGCCCTACGTCGGCTTGGAGGCCTGTGGTCCCAGTGGTGCTGATTACGCCGTTCTCCAGCATCGCTAATTGGAAAACGTCTCTGCCGTTGAGCGGAAGCTGCTCGATCTGTCTGGTGTTGACCAGGTACCCCACCGCGGAAGTGGTCGTATCGACCAGCGACGCGTCCTGCTCGACGAGCACCTTCTCCTGCACGTTGCCCACATTCAGCTTAAAATCTACGACCGCTTCACGGCCGACGGTCAATTCTATGCCTCGCTGCACCAACAGTCGAAAGCCCTCGCGCTGGACCGATATTTCATATTTGCCCAGAGGCAGTTCCGAAAGGCGGTAGCGGCCTTCCATATCTGTAGTGGTCTCGCGCGGGATGCCGGTGTCGACGTTCCTGGCGGTAACCTTGGCTTTGGACACCACATTTCCCTGTTCGTCTTTGATCGTGCCCAATATAGCGGCTTTGGTGGTTTGGGCGGCCGTGTGTGTAATTAAGATGGGGGCGCTTAAGGACAATAAAGCGATCGATACAAGGACGGCGAATCGCAATGCAGGGCGCCGTCTCTTATGAGTAATCATATTTTCCTCCGGTTTTCCTTTTTACTTTTGGTGGACGATTTCGGAAACATCCGCCTTTCAGGGGCGAACGGCGAAGACATTTTTATGTCTCCCACTTTCTCTTTTTTGTCAGCCAAGTTCCCATACCGGCTATGCCAGTTATATAAAAATGAAGACATCTTTCCCCTCCCACATTTTCCGGCTACCGGTTCTGGTAACTTGAAAGCGGAGACGGAAAAAAGTCGGTGTTATGATGGCGGCGGGGCGGCGAAGTCGAAGGTCAGCACCAATTCCGTCTCCACGGGATTCCCATCCACCATCGTCGGCTCGAATACCCACCGGCGCGCCGCATCCACTGCGGCGTCACGTAACAGCGGGTGGCCGCTGATGGCAATCGCTTTGGTGACGCGCCCGGTTACGGAAATAGTGACTCGCACTTGAACCAGCCCCGTGGCGTTAAATCTCCTGGCGTTCTGGGGGTATTTCGGCTGCGGTTTCGAGATCGGGGCCCCTTGAATCACTCCCGCCGACGCGTTCTGTGTCTCCGCATTCGAAGTTGAATTCGACGGGGCCGGCCTTGTTGGTGGCGGCTCCACGGGCGGAGGCGCGTCCGGCACAAG
>DATCXQ010000799.1:0-8510 GCA_036565725.1 Blastocatellia bacterium | reverse complement strand
CGCCGCCGTATTTCATCGCGTTGCTGAGCAGGTTTTGAATCGCGCGGCTCAACGCGGCGGCGTCGGCGTTGAGCCGCGGCAAATGGGGCGCGATCTTTCTTTCGAATTTGAAGTCGCCTTCAGCCAGTTGCATGTGGCAGGCCGTGACCGCGTCTTCAATGACCCGGCTTAGATCGGTCGTTCGCAATTCGTAATTCTTTCGTCCCGATTGCGCGCCGGCGAATTCCAGGACCTGCTCGACCATTCCGGTCAACCTGCGCCCTTCGTCGCGGATCAATCCGCCGTAGCGTTTGATTTGATCGCGATTGTCGATCACGCCGTCGGCCAGGTTTTCCGCCGCCGAACAGATCACCGCCAGCGGCGTGCGCAGTTCGTGCGAGACTCCGGCGACGAATTCCATCTGTTGAGTGGCGAGCCGCTGGGCGCGGCGACTGGACAACACTATGAAGCCGACGCTCGCCCCCAACAGCAACAGAATGCCGAAGCTGATCGCGAGGTTGCGACGTCGCGTGGCCGCCACGGCGGCTTCCAGCGAACCGGCGCGATGTGTGATGGCCAATCGCCACCCGCCTTCGTTATTGCGGTTGAGCGACGGGCGCGTAACGCCTTCGGCTCCTAAACCAAGAGGCAGCCTTTGCAGGACAACATCGCTCTCATCCTTGCCGGCCTTGAGATCTTCGGCGCCGACAATAACGATTCGATGGCGGTTCAGCGTGGGCTTCAATTGGACCGGGGCGTTCACATCGGGGCGTCGCAATTGGGCGAAGAAGAATCTGTTGGTCTCTTCGAAGAGAATTTTGAAGAACCCGGCCGTCACGTCACCGCCGGCGAGAACCGTCTCCGGCGCGCCTGAGTCCGAGCGATAAACAACCTGATCCTTCTGGCCGCGTTTCGTCACGGCTATCGTGTACTCTCCGGCGCTATCGCCGAAATGTCGTCCGGCCAGTTCGGGAATCAGTTCCCGGCTGATGTAATCGGCGTCGAGCGCGATAATGCCATAGGACCGAGCGCTAGGAATTGGTATAACTCCCTTTTCGAGGCGATCGCCGCTCTGCCCGCCGACCGGACCGTTGATTGGCCAGCTGGTAGGAATGACCAGCCCCGGCAAATCTTCGTCGACGCAGTTGAGGCTCAACTGAAACACCATTTTTTCAGCGCCGACTCCGCCACGAACAATCTTTTTGAGACCGATGGAATCATGCAACTGATCCTGCAACGACTTAGCTCTGGCGCGTTCCTCTTCCAATCTTTTCCGCACATTCGACATGCCGGCGGGCCACTCGCATGGCTCGAAAGCTCCGGTTCCCGCATTGTATTGCGAAAGGAGTCCGCCGTTTTCCCCGGGTTGCGTTTGATAAACCTCTTTGATCAGCTTCGGACGCGCTGCCATTTCGCGCCAGCGCCGGTATCTCGCGGCGAAATCGCCCTGAGACTGATCGGGAGCGCCGTCGAAGGGAGTGGGGGCCGGCTGAAAGTATAGATAGAGGGCTGTCAACTCGCTGTCGAAATCATGGCAGAACTGTCTGGCCATCGTAGTCAAAACGCTTTTCTTTCGCTCGCGTTCGCCCTCGCTCACTTGCCCCAGCCAGTGGTATTGAAACACGGCGAGCAGCGGCAGCAACGCCAACAGCGCCAGCGCCAGCGCCCATAATTGTCTTTGCGTCGGTTTGCGTTTCATGTTTTCCGCCTTTGGCCTGCCCCCAGATAGTCCTATTGACGTCCTATGGCCCCGAACGTGGCGCATAATAGCACAGTAAATACTGGCTGAAATCGCGGTCATCCTGTGGGGCGCAAATTTAACATCCTTTACAAATTACAATACCCCGAGCGCCGCGAATCGGCATGAATCTGATGCGGCTTTCGTTTTCACGTCACAGAATGAGCGCCCCATTAAGCGTCCGCCAAGCGCAGCGGATCAAAAGGTCTCTGACCGACGAAGGCGTAGTTGTAAGCGGCGAATACGGTCCACATGGTTGAACGAGCCGGATCGATTCCATTCAATACGATGTGGATGCGAATAATTAGGGGCGCAAATTTTATATCCATTATAAAAACACCCGAAATTCGCTCCTTGCTATGGTAATATCAGGGCCACATTCCTCCCCCTGATAAAATAAAGACATGCAAGTTCGCCTCGGGCTAAATGTCTCAGCGACGCCCCAAGAGTTCTGACAGTGAGAGACTGGTCGCCTGATTCGCCGCCAGCCTCCGCCGCCCCGTTATCAGATCCGGCAAAAAATAAGTGGGTCAACGTTCGATCGCCTTTTCACTGGACAGAAAGTGGAGCAAGTCGAGCGCGCATGTACGAAGCAAATTTTCAAGCATCAAAAGACGCGGTTAATAATCAAATCAATCTCATCAGTCGTTTTTATCAGTCGCCAGGCTGGATAGTGGTTGTTGCGTTTGTTCTCCGCCTGGTTGTGTCCTTATTCCTCATAGAAGGTCAGTTTTCACCGGAGCGTAACCATTTTAGTTTTGGCTGGGAGACAGGAAGGATCGCGCGTTCAGTAGCTCTGGGAGAAGGTTTCAGCTCTCCTTTACATGTGACGACCGGGCCGACGGCGTGGCTGCCGCCGGTGTACGTCTATTTGGTTGCGGCTGTTTTCAAGGTATTCGGAGTCTACACACTTAAGTCCGCCATAGTAGCGCTCACCCTCAACAGCATATTCTCAGCGCTGACTTGTCTGACGGTGTACCTCATTGCGCGTAAATCATTCGGGCGTGTGATCGCTATACGGGTCGGGTGGGTGTGGGCGCTGTTCCCCTACGCGATAGATTTCGCCGCATGCCGCGTCTGGGGAGATTGTTTCAATACATTGTTGTTCAGCATTCTTTTTCTGGCCGCGCTGAGGTTGGAAACTCTAACTAGCCTTAGAGCCTGGTTAGGATTTGGACTGTTAGTGGGAATCTCCGCGCTGGCCTGTCCGCCGATTATTTTGGTGGCGTTATTTCTGATCGCCCGAATCTGCTACCGCAACCGGCGGCATGGAAAGCCTTGGGGGCTGCCGGCAGGACTGGCAGCGATGATGGTGTTATTAGTTGTGAGCCCCTGGGTTGCGCGTAACTACCGAACTTTTGATCGCTTTATCCCACTCCGCAGCAATTTTTGGCTCGAAATGCGCGTCGGAAACACGGGAGATCTTTCTGACATTGTTCCCGACTGGTCACATCCGGCGACCAATAAAGCGGAGATGGAAGAGTATCGACGGCTGGGAGAACTTAATTACATGGCCTCCAAACGCCGTCAGACACTCGATTTCATCTCCACATACCCGGGCGCCTTTGTCTCTTTGACAGTGCGGAGATTTTTTTGCGTCTGGACGGGTTTCTGGAGTCTACAGTTATTTCTCGCGGACCCAACCTCAATGCTTCACGCCATTCTGACGACAATCCTCACGATCTTCATGTTAACAGGCTTGTTCAAGGCCTGGCGCTCCGACAGGGCGCTGGTTATGCCCTACCTGCTCTCCATCCTCGCTTTCCCGCTTGTTTATTACATCACACACTCACACGCCGAATATCGCCATCCTATCGACACGATCATCGTCGCGCTTGCCGTATATGGCGCGGATGGATTCTTCGCTGGATTTCGCCGCTCTCGTCTCAAATCTGCGCCGGAAGACTGAAAACTCAAGGCGTTAAGCGCGGACGAGACAATACGGATTCAATCACCTCGCGCATTCTTTCTATTTCGGTCGGCTTGTCTATCGCATCGGCCGCTCCTGCCGCCCTCGCCTGTTCACGAAAGTTTTCTCCGAAAGACGTAATCGCCACGACCGGCAAGTCTGTAAGCTCATTATCCGACCTGACAGCTACAATCAAATCCAAACCGCTGAGAACTGGCATTAGGATGTCGGTCACAATCACGTCTGGGCGATTCACCTGTATTTCGGCGAGCGCTTCGAGACCGTTGCTCACAGCGTTCACTCTATAGCCCGCTGACGCCAGCATATAAACGTAAAGCGCGCGCGCGTCGTCGTCGTCGTCAACTAGGAGAACTTTCAATCGTTGCATAGAAAATAACGAGGTGATCGGGTAAACAAAATGGGGGAACGAAAGCAAATGAACACAGCGAGAAGGCATAACCTGGCAGGGAAGAAAATCAGACTAGCATCGCGCGCCAAGACAGTGTGGCGCCGGGTTATTTCTCTTAACCCGGCGCCCCAAAGCGGGGGAGAAGTCAACTCAACATTGCCTTAAGACGACGTCGTTCAGGTCAGCAACTAAATTAATTTGGGGGATAAAAACAGGTTGGCGCCAAACATAAGAGCAAAATAGGCGCCGGGCATGCGGCCTTCCACTAAACATCTGATTCCACAAGGGTGGTCGCGCTCACTCATTTCGGACGACAGCGCGAGACGTGACAATTTGTCGCTGCGATAAGAAGAATGGCGTGTCATATTATAACGTTCAGGCAGAGCCTCGCCGATAAGTAGAGAACGACTGAAAACTTTACATCTTTAACAAAGGTTTATTCCCCACTTAACCAAATCGAGTTTCGATTCCGCCAAGATAACAATGTCCGTGACGACGCCCTGAAACAATATGTCGTGTTGCGACGCCCTGAAACAATGAAAATCAGGCGGCGCCATTTCCCGAGGAGAATTTATGCGAGAGAAATTCATGATCACGGTTCTGATCATCGCTGCGGCAATGACCGAGATTTTCCCGGGCGTGAGCGCTCAAGACGCCGCGGGCAAAGCTCAACAATTAATCGCCCAGGCGCGCGCCGCTCTGGGCGGCGACAAATTGAAGAGCCTGTCGGTGACCGGCAATTACCGCCGCACGTTCGGCCAGATGGAGATGGCCGGAGAGGTCAGCTATGACCTGCTGCTCCCAGACAAAATGATGAAGACCGAGACGATGAATCCGATGCCGAGCCTCGAAATCACGCGCGTCGAAGCGCTCAACGGCGAGGACGTGTGGGAAGACCAGCAACAGCATGGAGGCGGCGGCGGAATGATGATCTTCCGTCGCGGCCCCGGAGGCCCCGGAGCCGATCCCCAGAAAGCCAAGGAGGCGTTGCAGCAAAGCGTCCGCTCCGATTTCGCGCGCCTTGCGATCGGGTGGCTGCTGACTACGCCATCGTCATTCCCGGTCGAATACAGTTTCGCCGGCGAGGCCGAATCGCCCGACGGGAAAGCCGACGTGCTGGATGTGAAAGGGCCCGGCGGATTCGCCATACGGTTGTTCCTGGACCAGAAGACTCATCGCCCCTTAATGCTGACTTACAACGCCAGGAAACCGCGCATCATTACGCAAACGGCGGCCCCCGGTCCGCACAGAAATCCAGAGGAGATGGAGAAAAGGATGAAAGAGATGGAGGCCGAGGCCGCCAAACAGCCCGACGTCGAATTCCGCATATATCTCAGCGATTACCGCGAGGTGAACGGCGTCTCGATTCCTCACAAAATAACTAAGTCAATCGAAGACGCGGTTAACGAAGAACTGGAAATCAAAAATGTGAAGATAAACCCTCAACTCAAACCGGAGAAGTTTGTGAAGAAGTAGTTTAAGGAATCGATCTAGCGGAGGGAGAATACAATGGGGAGAGGAAAGCTTTTGTTTCATTGCTTGCGCGTGATCCTGGTATTCGCCCTGGCGCTCGACCCGATCCTCGCGCAAAACAGGAGGCCGGTTGAAGCCCGCCTTCGCGTGACGGTCGTCGATCAAACCGGCGCGGCGATCTCGAACGCGCGAGTCACGATCAACAAACGGCGCCAGACGCTGACGACCGGCAAACCCGGCGAGGTAAATTTCGGCGATCTTGCCCCAGGCAAATATCAACTGCAAATCGTGGCCGAAGGCTTCGCGCCGGTCACGGTCGAAGACGTCAATGTGCGGCCAGGCGCCAACAACCTTGAAGTCAAGCTCGACGTGGCAGGCGTTCAGGAGGAGGTCACCGTCGGTCGCGACAAACGCGAAGCCGGCGCCGACCCGCGCGGCGCGGTCTCGGCGGTTTTGACCGAAGAGCAGATCGCGCAATTGCCTGACGACCCGGAAGAGTTCGAGCAGGCGCTCCGCAATCTGGCCGGCCCCGGCGCGAACTTCAGAGTCAACGGGTTTCGCGGCGGCAAACTCCCTCCGAAAAGCCAGATCCGGGAGATCAGATTCCGCACCAACGCCTACGCCGCCGAAAGTCATGAATCGTCGTTCATGAACGTGGACATCTTCACCAAGCCTGGACTCGAAAATTGGCATGGCGGCTTTAATATCGGCTTCCGCGACGAATCGTTGAACGCGCGCAACGCGTTCGCTCCGGCGCGCGCCGCCGAACAGAACCGCCGCTTCGGTTTCGAGTTCGGAGGCCCGCTCTGGAAGAAACGCACGTCGATGTTTCTGTCGGCCGACGGCGTGAACTCGTACGAGGCGAAAACCGTCTTCGCGCTGCTGCCCGACGGCCTCTTCAACGACACGGTCCGGCAGCCCTGGCGCACGCTCAACCTGAACGCCCGCGTCGAACACCTGTCGACGCCGACTCACACCTCGCGCGTCGAGTACCAGCGCAACGCCACGCGGCGCGACAACAACGGCGTGGGCAATTTCGATCTCCAGGAACGGGGTTACACGACCGATTCGGCCGAGCGCGTTATTCGCTTCGCCGATTCCGGCGCGGTGGGCAAAAAGCTCTTCAACGAGGTTCGTTTTCAAGTGATCTGGCAGGACGTGGAGGTCTTGTCGCTGTCGGACGCAACCACCATACAGGTCCTGGGCGCATTCAACAGCGGCGGCGCGCAAATCGCCAGTTCGCGCCGCTCGCGCGAACTCGAACTCGCCGACAATCTCGACCTGCCGTTCAAAAAACACGGCATGCGCGCCGGCTTTCAGCTTGAAGCGTTGAGCTACGACTCGACCGATCTACGAAATCAGAACGGCGCCTTTATCTTCTCCGGCCTCGAGGCCTTTCGCGCGGGACGGCCCACGACTTTCAAGCGGCGATCGGGCGCGGGCCGCGTCGCTTTCGATCAGCTCCAGTTCGGGTGGTACGCGCAGGACGACTGGCGAATTCACAAAAGCCTCACGCTCAGTTTCGGAGCGCGTCACGAAGTTCAAACCAATCTGAGCGACCGTAGCAACTTCATGCCGCGCGCCGGGTTCGCGTGGTCGCCTTTCAAAAAAGGTAATACGACGATTCGCGGCGGCGGCGGGATCTTCTACGACTGGTTCGCGGCGGAGACATACGAGCAGGCGCTTCGCGTCAACGGCCAACAGCAGAGCGATCTGGACATCCGCAACCCGGGCTTCCCCGACCCGTTCGGCGTGGGAACCGCAGTGACGCTTCCCGCGAGCCGCATTCAGATCGATCCGAACCTGCGAATGCCTTATGTCTCTCAGGCGTCAATCGGCGTCGAGCAATCGCTGCCGCACAACATTCGACTGATGTCGCAGTACTCTTACCGCCGCGGAATCCATCAACTTCGCGGTCGCAACGTCAACGCGCCGATTGACGGCGTTCTGCCCGATCAGAGCGCGGGCGTCGTCACGCAGATCGAATCGTCGGCCGACTCGTTCAATCACCTCTTGTTCGTAAATTTCAACTGGGCGAAGATCGGCAAGTTCATGATCGGCGCCGGTTACGTCTTATCGAAGACATCCGACGAGACGGACGGCGCATTGAGCCTGCCCGCCGACAACTTCGACCTGCGGGGCGAGCGCGGACCATCGCAGCAGGACACGCGCCATCGCTTCAACATCCTGACCAACTTCAGGTTGACGAAATCTCTCAGCCTCAGTTCGATCTTCAACGCCAGTTCGGCGAGGCCCTACAACATCACCACCGGTTTTGACGACAATAAAGACCTGTCCGTCAACGACCGCCCGGCGGGCGTCGGTCGCAACAGCGCGCGAGGAGCGGGACAGTGGGATATTAGCTCGCGTCTGAGCTGGGGCTTCAGCTTCGGCAAAAAGCCCGATAACCAGGGCATGGGCGGCCCGCAAGTGCGCATCATTCGCGGCGGCGCGGACAGCGGCGAGATGCTGGGCGCAATGGGTTCGATGCCCCCCGGCCCCGACGACAAACGATTCCGCGCGCAGTTCTTCATCCAGGCCACGAATCTCTTCAATCATGCGAACCTGATCGGCTTTTCGGGAGTGCGGACTTCACCGCTTTTCGGGCATGCGGTTGCGGCGCTGCCGGGCAGAAGAATTGAGACGGGAATGCGATTTAGTTTTTGAACAGAGCGGTTTGCAGATCAGTGCACGGGTTAATAGAACGCGGATGACGCGGATAGAGCGGATTGACGCTGAACTTAGAGTGGATTTCAATTGGATGTACGGGAAGGAGGGCCCCGGTACAGTCAGTAAATCGCGAAATGGCTGTTCTTCGCTCCGGAGGCGCTCCGGAAATTAGCCGGCGCCGCCAGCCCATTGATATCCACACAAATCGTGGATGCGTTTTCGTCCCGGAGGGACGACGGATATTAGAGAGGTTTGCAAATCAATGTAGGGGCAGACCTGCGTGTCTGCCCCGGTGGTCGCGTGTAGACCCAGTCCGGGGCAGACACGCAGGT
>DATCXQ010000796.1:0-10387 GCA_036565725.1 Blastocatellia bacterium | reverse complement strand
ACCTGCGTGTCTGCCCCGGATTGGGTGTACAGGCAACCCCGGGGCAGACACGCAGGTCTGCCCCTACACTGATTTGCAATCCGCTCTAGTCAACTGTGAACAATAACGCCGACAGGAAAGGTCCACTTGGCCAGAAGATGTTGCGGCGCGTACGCCCGCTCTGGCTTCGGGAGAAGCTGTATTTTCATTCGGACGCCCAAACCCGCTGGCCTTTCGGCATGGAGTCCATCAGTTTGGAAATGGCCCCGGTTACATTGCGTCATTTCAGTAAGAGCGATTTGATGCACCGGCAAATCGCCTGGCTAGGGTTCTACGAACTACCCTTGTCCAGGCGAATTAAAGAACTGGCCACGGACGGCGGATTGCTTGTCGATGTGGGGGCCAATATTGGCTACTTCAGTTGCATGTGGGCCGGCCTCCGCGCGGACAATAAAGTTTATGCATTCGAACCGTCGCCAAGAGTTTTTCGGATGCTACATTCAAACATCCGGGCCGCCAGATTGGATTCACGCGTACGAGCTTTCGCATCGGCTCTGGGCAATGAGAAGGGCAAGGTCCAATTCGACCCCGGACCGGAAGACCAATCAGGCTGGGGAGGCGTCACTAAAGAGAATGGCGAAGGGACGATTAGCGTTGAATCCAATCGGCTCGACGAAATCCTGCCCGAAGGTTTGATTATCGACACGCTTAAGATCGACACAGAGGGAGCGGATACGGAAGTTCTCTTCGGCGCAGAACGCCTCCTAAAGGAGCGCCGAGTCCGTCGAATCTTCTTTGAAGTAAACGCCCCACGCATGCGCCTTCTGGGCTTCCAGCCGGCGGATGCGATGAACTTCCTATCCAAATACGATTATAAAGTAACGCCGTTCCATGGGACCGCGGAGTTTGGTGAGTACATGGCTGAACCGGCCTGATAATCCACTGGTTATAAATGTATCGTCTCGCTTATATAGTTACTCATCCTATTCAATACCAGGCGCCGCTTTTGCGATATCTGGCGCAGTCAAACGAAATTGACCTGGAAGTGTTTTTTCTCAGCGACTTCTCGCTCCATGCGCACTACGAACAGGCGTTTAACCACACGTTCAAGTGGGACGTTGCGCTCACCGACGGCTACGCGTGGGAGGTTTTGCCTCGGGTGTTTCTCGGGGCTTCCAGGCCGCTGCGGCCCTGGTGGCCGGTGAGCGCCTTACGGCGGCGTTTGCGCGAAGGGCGATTTGACGCCGTTTGGGTACATGGTTGGGGGCACATGGCCTTATGTCAGGCCGTTCGAGAAGCGGTGGCGCTCGGCGTGCCGGTGTTGCTGCGTGGAGAATCACTGCCCAACACCCAACAGCGTCGCACGCTGCGCCAGAAATTCCGCGACGCGTTCTGTGATCGGTTGTTCGAGCGGGTCGCCGGATTTTTATGCATCGGCGCGCGTAACCGTG
The DNA here is from genome assembly GCA_036565725.1 of Blastocatellia bacterium. Classification (GTDB taxonomy): domain Bacteria; phylum Acidobacteriota; class Blastocatellia; order RBC074; family RBC074; genus JAJVID01. The sequence continues at coordinate 8,957 of DATCXQ010000796.1, read as the reverse complement.
ATTTTTATACTCAGTTCGGCGTTGGGGAAGATCGGCTCTTTTCGATGCCTTACGCCGTTGACAACGCGTTCTTCCAATCCCTGTGCGCAGAGGTACGCCCACAGCGCGAATCGCTTCGCAGTTCGCTCGGTTTGCTACGGGGGCGCCCGGTGATTCTGTTCGCCGCGAAGTTCACCACCGTGAAGGCGCCCGAAGAACTTCTGTCCGCGTTCGCCCAGGTCTACGACAAATTCGCCGCGGACTCGGCGCCATATCTGCTGTTCGTCGGCGACGGCCCCCTGCGCGGCGCGCTCGAAGAAAGCGCGCGGCCTCTAGGGGACGCCGTGCGCTTTTTGGGGTTTCGCAATCAATCAGAACTCCCGGCTCTCTATGACCTGTGTGACGTCTTCGCGCTGCCTTCCCGGTTCGAGCCGTGGGGGTTGGTGGTAAACGAGGCGATGAACGCAGGTCGGCCGGTGATCGTTTCCGACCGCGTCGGCGCGGCGGCTGATCTGGTCGAGGACGGCGTCAACGGTTTCGTTTATCCAAGCGGCGACCTGGGCGCGCTGGCGTCACGGCTGCGCCAGATCTTCGAATCGCCGGCCCTGCGCGCCAAGATGGGCGAACGCTGTTTGGAACGCATTACTTCGTGGGATTTCGAAGCTGATAGGCGCGGTCTGGTGGAAGCCTTATCGACCGTTTGTCGAAAACAGAAGCCCGTAAGGAGTGTCGGCGCATGAACGGCGGGATAGCGGTCGCTTACAGCGGAGTCCACCAGGCCTATCAATTGGCTTTGGCGGCTCAGGAATTGGGTAGACTCGACCGTTTCTATTGCTCCATGTTCGCGGCCGAAGGTAAATGGGGCGGAGTTTTTGCGCGGCTGATGGGGTCCGACGCGTTGGTCAACCGGCGAATTGACGGACTCTCGTCGAAGAGGGTGTGCGAAAACCCCTGGCCGCTCCTGACACACCGGCTACGAACGCGCTTTCGGCCGGCCAGCGCTAACGACTGGACATTAGCCAACGAATGGTTTGATCGATGGGTAGCGCGCCGCATCAGACGGAGCGCCTGCCGCATCTTCGTGGGCGTAGAAACTTGTTCGGCGGAGTCGCTCGCCGCGGCCCGAGAATGCGGCAAGGTTCGTGTGCTTGATTGCCCGGGCGTCGACGCGGAATTTTTAGACGAAATGGCGGCGGAAGCGGGGGCGTCGCTCGGGATTACGACTGTCGGCCAGGCGGATTCTCCCGCGATGCGCGAGCGCAAACGCCGCGAGATTGAGCTCGCTGACGCCATTCTCCTCTGCTCCGAGGCGCAGGCGCGAATGTTCCGCGCGCGGGTCGCGACGACCGCTAATCTTTATGTGGCTCCCCTTTGGGTGGACAGCCATTTCTGGCGCCCGGCGGAGGGATGTAGAAAGCCGGATTCGGCGCCGCTCCGGGCGCTGTTCGTAGGCAAAATCAATCTTCGCAAAGGCGTGCCTTTCCTCGTCCGGGCGTTGTCTGAGTGTGACAAGTCAGTGTCGTTAACGCTTGTGGGCGGCCTTGACGACGAGCTAAGACCGTTCCTTAAGAATTACGAGGGGAAAATCAATGTCCTGCCGCCTTGCACGAAAACTGAATTGCGAAAGCATTACCAGAGTCATGACTTACTGATTCTGCCGTCGCTCGGCGATTCCTTCGGCTTCGTGGCGATGGAGGCGATGGCCTGTGGGGCGCCGGTGGTCGTCAGCGAAAACTGCGGGGCTCCAGTTCCGGATCCGTCCTGGCGTGTACCGGTAATGGATAGCGGGGCAATAGCGCGGCGATTCGAATATTACGCGGCAAACCCGCAAGCCTTGGAACAAGACAGGCAGGTCGCCCGTCGGTTTGCGCTACGGTTCACGCCTGAACGCTACCGGGAAAAAATCAAAGAACTCTATCTTTGTCTTTCGGAGTTGTCCGCATAACTGGCCGGCGGGTGGCCGGGCTGAAATTATATGGAGATTATTCAGGTTGTTCCTACCTTCCCTCCTGTCGTGAGCGGCGTGGGAGATTATGCGCTACTCCTGGCGGAAGAGTTGCGCCAGCGCCACAACCTTCACAGCCGGTTTATCGTGGGCGACCCCGACTGGGCGGGAACGTCTGAAGCGCATGGCTTCCCGGTGACAAAGGCGGCCGCGCGGACGCCCGAATCATTGACGCGATTGTTGAGCGAACAAGCGTGCGCCGGGCTTCCAGTGTTGCTTCACTACGTAGGCTATGGTTACGAGAAGCGCGGGTGTCCGCTTTGGCTGGTAAAAGGAATGGAACAATGGCGCCGAGTTTCCAGCCGGAGTCGTCTGGTCACGATGTTTCACGAACTTTTTGCTTTCGGCCCGCCCTGGCGCAGCTCCTTTTGGACTTCGCCCCTGCAACGCCGGTTGACCGTCGCGTTGGCGGTGATGTCCGATCATTGCGTTACCAACATCCGCCGGTTCGCCAGGTACCTTGAATCACGACTCGCCACCCATTCCAGAAGAGTCAATGTCTTGCCTGTCTTCTCAAATGTCGGGGAATTCTACCAACGAGAACGCCGCCGTAATAACGAAATGGTTATTTTCGGCGGGGCCGGATGGCGTGAGGCCGCTTACATTAACTCGAAGGATGCGCTGATCAAAATTTGCCGGGCGCTGAGCATAGATCAAATTCACGACATCGGCCCTCGCCTTTCCGCCCGTTTCGAGCTGCCGGCCAGGATCGAATGGCATGGGCCACTGCCGGCGTCCGAAGTCGGCGAAGTTATGCGAAATGCGCGATTCGGTTTCTTCACTTACCCGACACCCTATCTGGGCAAATCGGGAATTTTCGCCGCCTACGCGTCGCACGGTCTCGTCCCGATAACCGTAGACGAGAACGACGAGACAAATGAAGACCAACTACAGATCAACAACCACTTCTTAACCTGCGGCTCCCTCCCCCGTAACACGGATGGCGTCTCCACCATAGGAGAACAGGTACACGCCTGGTACACAAAACATCGCCTTGCCGTTCAGGTGGAGAAATACGCGGAAATGTTAACTGAGGATACTGACGAGCTAAGCGCGCGCAAAAAAAAGTTGAGCATGGTCAACTTCATGCAAACGCTTCAGCTAATCTGACTCGCGGCATGCGCATTCTAGTTCACTCAAGAGTATACCCGAGCGTCGGCGGTATTGAGACCGTCACGCAACTTCTCGCCAATGAATGGAACAAGGCCGGCGAGGAAGTTATCGTCGCAACGGACGTCGCGCATACGCCGGAGCGCCCTGAGATATTTCCTTACCCTGTCTATTACCGGCCGAGTCCGCTGAAATGGATCGGATTACTGCGGTGGTGTGACATTTACCTGCAGTTTAACGTTAGCTTAAAAGCCATGTGGCCGCTTTTGTTAATAAGACGCCCGTTGGTGATCAGCCACCACGGCTATTACTGGCTCACGCGCGACGGCAAGCGAGATTGGCGCGAGAGGTTAAAAATCAGCATATCGTCAAGATCGGCCAATATCTTCGTGAGCTCCGCCATCGCGAAAGAGGTTAAGGTTCGGGGAGCGATTATCCCGAACCCTTACGATGAAATTCTATTCCGCCCCGAGGGGGTCACGTTACGCGACATGGAGTTGGCGTTCGTCGGCAGGCTTGTTTCTGACAAAGGCGCAGATTGCCTTCTCAGAGCCCTGGCGTCTTTAAAAGAGAAAGGGATAACACCGCGGCTTTCGATCATCGGCGACGGTCCGGAGCGGCCGGGGCTTGAGAAAATGCGCGCCGAGCTGGATTTAAATGACCAGGTTCAATTTTTAGGCGGCAGATCTCAGTCCGAGGTCGGCGCCTTGCTTCGGCGTCACCGGATAGTCGTTGTCCCTTCGTTGTGGGCCGAACCATTCGGCATGGTCGCGCTGGAGGGGCTTGCTTCGGGTTGCATCATCATAGGTTCGGATCAAGGCGGGTTGCCGGAAGCCATCGGCCCCTGCGGCCTGACCTTTCCCAATGGAGATGTGAACGCGCTTGCCGAAAAGATTGAAATGGCTTTGGCAGACCGTCGCATCGCATCCTATCTGCTCGATGGGGTGGAACCACACCTCGCAAAACACCGCCCCGCTTTCGTAGCCGGGCGCTATCTTGAGGTTATGCGGAGCGCTTTGTCATGAATCTTGGTATAGCGTTATTCGGAGCGTTGATCCTGATGGTCATTTCCTCCTGGAACTGGAGGCGGGCCGTCAAGACCGCATTGGTACTCGCCGTCATTGAGGGGGCGATCCGAAAATGGGTTTTGCCGGGCGCTAGCGACCTAGTCTATTTCATGAAAGACATCATACTTCTCGGGGCGTACGCGCGTTATTTCATATATGAACACAAGTCGAAGCGAGCCGTAGCATTACCTGGACTGAAAATTCTGTTATGGGTTGCGATGATCCTCATTGGCCTGCAGGTTTTCAATATAAGGCTCGCTTCTGCGGCCGTAGGAATGTTTGGCTTCAAGGCTTATTTATTGTACGTCCCTCTTTGTTTCATGCTTCGGGACGTGTTCCGCTCCACCGAAGAGCTACAGTCATTCCTCAAATGGTATCTGTTGCTGGTAATTCCGGTCGGCGCTTTGGGCGCGCTCCAATTTTTTTCTCCACCCGACAGCCCAATAAACACTTATGTGGCCGGAGAAGAGGCGGACATTGCGACCTTTGGCGGCTCGGACGATATCGTGCGGGCCAGAATTACGGGCACATTTTCGTATATAAGCGGTTATACGGCCTATCTGACGGTCTGTCAGGCGTTGCTGTTTTCCCTGCTGGCGGTAAAGCTCAATAAAGTGTGGATGGCCATACTGATGGGGTCGCAGGCGCTCTTGATGGGAAATATGTTTATGACGGGCTCCAGAGGCCCGGTATTTTCCGGCGTCATAGTCTTTGCAGGCTTTCTGATCTTCAACCAGATGGCGCGGGCGCGGGAAGTGCGAAAGGCGCTTACAATGTTGTTGCTGACAGGCGTGATGTGCGCCGTGGCCAGCGTATATTGGTTTAGCGACGCGTTGGACGCGTTCTGGCAGCGCGTGACCACGTCAGACAGCGCATCTGAACGCATGTCGAGTTCGTTTATGGAGCCGCTGCTATTCCTCTCCGATCCCGAAGTTTTAGGCTATGGAGCCGGCGCCACACATCCCGGCGGGGCGGGGCTCCGGGCCCGATTCGGTTTGACGGAGCCGTCGGTCGCGCCTCCGGAGGCGGAAAACGAAACTGTGCGCGTGATGTTGGAATTGGGGGTTTTCGGATTCTTAGTCTGGTATGCTCTAAAGCTTTACCTTATCCTGGCGCTTTGGCGCACAAGGGTTCAGACCCGAAATCCGTTCCTGAAAAACCTCGCGCTAGCGGCCTTCCTGGTACACGCCATCCTGTTTACCGGCGCTACGGTTCTGAATCATACGGCTCACGTTTATTTCTGGTTCATGGCAGGCTTTATATTCCTATTGCCTCGTCTAGACTCGATTGCCGCGCACGAGCGCCTGGAAAACAATCATTACACCGACGGGAGCGGTAACGGCCAGCCCCACAAGCTACCGGTCGCCACCGCTACCGGTATTGTTAAGTCGGTCAGCGGCCTGAAACATATTCATCATTGAAAAACTTGAAAAGCGCCATTCACATCTGGGTTCCCGATTTATTTTCCACCACCGGAGGGATCCAGGCTTTTTCCAGGTATTTAATCGACGCTGTTCGCGCGGAGGCGTTCTCAAAATATTTCAGCGCGTTGATAAAAAATGACCTGCCGGATGACATTCCGGATAAATGGGCGCTTCATAATTTTAACGCGTACGGAAATTGGCCCCTTCGGTTGAGGTCCGCGCGTTTCGCTTTGGGATGCATGCGTCAAGCATGGCGCGAACGCCCCGGCCTGATAGTTTCAACGCATCTCAACTTCGGCCCTTTAGCGATGCTCGCCCGGCGAAGTTTCGGCGCGCCTTATATTCTAGTGGCCCACGGCATTGACGCCTGGGGGATAACCAACGCCTCGCGTAAGAGGGCGCTGCTGAAAGCGGATTTAACGCTCGCCGTGAGCAATTACACCCGCGATCGTTTAATACAGGAGGTCGGCCTTGACCCGGATCGTGTCAAAATTCTTCCCAACACATTCGCCGCCGACAGGTTTGCAATCGCTCCCAAACCTCCACGATTGCTCCGGAGGTATGGGTTGCGGCCGGACACTCCAGTGATCCTGACGGTGTGCCGTCTGGCGGACACTGAGTGCTATAAAGGCTACGACCAGATAATCAAGGCGATGCCCGAGATTGTGCGCGCCGTCCCGAAGGCGCGTTTTTTATTGGTTGGTAAGGGTCCGGACCGTCCCAGGATTGAAAGGCTGATCGCCGATGCCGGCGTACAGGACGCGGTGATTCTCGCCGGCTTCGTTCCGGATGAAGAGCTTGCCGAACATTACAACCTCTGCGACATCTTCGCGATGCCCAGCCGGGCCGAAGGCTTCGGGATTGTTTATCTCGAAGCGCTCGCCTGCGGGAAGACTGTATTGGCGGGGAATAAGGACGGATCCCGCGACGCGCTCGGCGGCGGAGAGCTTGGCTTGCTCGTAGACCCGGACGACACGGCGGAGATCGCGGCGGAGATCATACGTGTTCTGCGCCGTGAACATTGGCGCCAGGAGATTTTCAATCCCGAACTGTTGCGCCGAAGAGTTATCGAATTATTCGGCTTCGAAGCGTTCAAACGCGCCGTCGCCGATATATTGGAGCCGTTTCTGTGGGATAGACTAAAGTCTGTCCGCCGTATAAATGGACAGACTAATGGTCTTTGAAAATTAAATGCAAACATGTAGGGGCAGACCTGTGTGTCTGCCCCGGCGCCGAGGTTCCTAAATCCGGGGCAGACCTGTGTGTCTGCCACGGCGCCGAGGTTCCTAAATCCGGGGCAGACACACAGGTCTGCCCCTACGTTGATTTGCGTGGTTGCATTTAATTCTCAAAGGCCATAAGTCTGTCCCACAGAGTTGTGGGAAGGGGGTGAGACGTCATGTGTGGCATTGCCGGAGCAGTTGTAACTGAATCGAAACGACTTGATACCCGAACCGCCGTCGGATTGGCCATGTTGAAAATAACGCACCGTGGGCCCGACGATCATGGCCTGTTCGTTTCAGACGACGGCCGTTGCGCGCTCGCGCACACGCGACTCGCCATCATTGATCTGTCACCAGGCGGGCGCCAGCCGATGTCGACGCCGGACGGCCGATTCTGGATCACATTCAACGGCGAGATCTACAATTTCCGCGAACTGCGACAGGAACTGATCCTGTCGGGAGAAATTTTCGCCTCTCATTCAGACACCGAAGTCCTCCTGCGGCTTTATTCGCTGTACGGAGCCGACTCGGTGCGCCGGCTCCGTGGAATGTTCGCTTTCGCGGTGTGGGATGCGCAGAAGCGGGAGTTATTCATCGCGCGCGACCGTTTGGGCATCAAGCCTCTGTACTATTACGCCGCGGACGGCAAAGTTATTTTCGCTTCCGAAGTGCGGGCGATTCTCGCCACCGAATTGGCGCCCCGGCAAATTGACCCGGTCGCGCTTAACGACTACCTGGCCTATCAATCAATTCCCTCCCCCAGGACTTTGATCAAAGACGTCAGAGCGCTGGAGCCCGGCTCCTGGATGGTTGTGGACGCGTCCGGCGCCGTCAAAGAACACAAGTACTGGGACTTATTGCAAAATCTCTCGACCGAGGCCGGCGACGCGAGCCAATCGGCGGTGCTCAAACGCACGGGCGAGTTGCTGCGCGAAGCGGTCGAGCTTCATTTGATCAGCGACGCGCCTTTGGGAGCCTTTTTGTCAGGGGGGATTGATTCCAGCGCGGTCGTGGCGCTGATGAGCGAAATGGGATACAGGCCCCGAACATTCTCGGTAGTATTCGCCGAGAGTAACTATGATGAGTCGGTTTACGCCCGTCAGGTCGCCACCCGATTCGGCTCCGAGCACACCGAGATACGTTTGACCGAGGCCGCGATGCTGGGCCAGTTGCCGGATGCGCTGGCCGCGATGGATCAGCCGACGGGCGACGGCGTTAACACATACGTCGTCTCGCGCGCGGTGAAAGAAGCCGGGGTGACGGTGGCGCTTTCCGGCCTGGGCGGAGATGAATTTTTCGTCGGGTATCCCTCTTTTCTGCGTCTAGAGAAGGCTCTGAAGCGCCTGCGCCCTCTAAAGCGTTTGCCGGCGGCGGCGCGGAATGCGGCGGCGCGCGTGGTCGAGTTAGCCGGAGGCAGATCCATCCGGGCGACGAAAGCCGCCTCGATGATCGGCGGCGACGGGTCGCTGGCCTCAATGTATCCCGTTGTCAGACAGGTGCTCTCCACATCAAAACGGCGCTCATTGTTGAGTGGACAATGGAAGCGGTTTGATGAAGCCTGGCGGGACCCGTATGTGGAGCTCCTGCGAGACGCTTATCGATCCGTAGGCTCGGCGGAATTATTCGCGCTGATTTCATATGCCGAAGGCCGCACTTATATGCACGATGTGTTACTGAGGGATACTGATCAGATGAGCATGGCTCATGCGTTGGAAGTGCGCGTGCCGCTGCTCGATCACAAATTGGTCGAGTATGTGATGGGGACGCCAGACGCGCATAAGCGGCCTAACGGCGTCCCTAAATCGTTACTGGTACGCAGCCTCGGCGACCTGCTGCCTCACGACATAGTCCACCGTCCGAAGCGGGGGTTTACTCTCCCCTTCGCGGACTGGATGCGCGGCGACTTGCGTAATTTCTGCGAAGAACGTCTGCATTCGCGGCGCATCGGAAGCCGGGGCGTCTTCGACGCCGGCGAAGTGAAGAACTTATGGCGGTCCTTTATCAACGGATCGCGCGAGGTCTCATGGTCCCGTCTATGGATTCTGGTCGCGCTCGAAGAATGGCTGGAACAAAATCAGGTACAGTGCTCGATATAGAACGCTGGCACGGCGCCACATGCGGCGTCGTACCGAATCGCTCAGGCGGCGTT
>DATCXQ010000790.1:0-5326 GCA_036565725.1 Blastocatellia bacterium | reverse complement strand
CGACCGCCGGTGAGATCGAAGCCGACGAGAACGTCAGCCGGATGGCCAAAGCCGCGAATAAAGATTACTGGATCGCTTTCCGCGCCGTCGCCCACCCCGGGGGAAATGATCCGCAAAACCCATTGTTGACTAACGCGACTTACGACTACACGGTCGAATCGGGCGCGCCTTCCGCCGAAGGCCGTCGCGTGACGTCCGGCGTCCAGTCGTTCCAATTTTCGACTTACGGCCCGCTGCTCGTGAAGAGCCATCGCTGTGGTTATGACAACAACTGCCCGCCGGGGACACCCTGGATTATTGAGTTCAACAATCAGCTCGACGTGAAGGCGTTCGACAAACAGCAGATTCGCGTCACGCCGGAACTGCCGGGAATGAATGTGATCAATTACGGCAATTGGATCCACATTCAGGGGCAGTCGAAAGGCCGCACGGTTTACACCGTAACGCTCGACGCCTCGATCCGCGACATTTACGGGCAAACGCTAGGCGAAAACAAGACGCTGACTTTCAGGGTCGGCGACGCATTTCCCAATCTGGCCGCGTCCGGCGAAGGCCTGGCAGTGCTCGACCCCTACAGCCAGGCGAAGTTTTCGATCTTCAGCGTCAATCACCAGCAATTGAAAGCCAGCCTTTACGCCGTCACTCCCGAGCACTGGGGCCAATACGTGGCTTTCATGCGTGAAGCGCAGCAGTACGGCTATCGCCGCGGACGGGTCATGCCTCCGATCGGGCGATTGATATCTTCGAAGGTCATTGACGTGGCGAATAAGCAGGACGAGATCGCCGAGACGCCGATTGATTTGAAGCCCGCGCTCGACGAAGGTTTAGGCCACGTCATCGTCAACGTCGAAGCCGTTCAGCCGCCGCGCAACGACTGGGAGCGGCGTTCGCTCCAAGTCTGGATTCAGGCGACGAACATCGGTCTCGACGCCTTCGCCGATCAATCGAACTTGCTCGGCTGGGCCACGTCGCTCAAAGACGGAAAGTCTCTCGGCAATATCGCAATGGCGATTGCGAATTACAAAGCCGTGGAGCAAATGGACGCCAAAACGGATGCGAACGGACTTGCGAATTTTGCGCTGCTGAATGGCCCTGGAAAGAAGATGCTCATCGCGCGAAACGGCAAGGATGTAGCCTTCCTGCCTGAAGACCTGAGCTGGTGGGACGACGGCAATTACAGCGGATGGCGGAAGCAGGCCGCCGGCGATATGTTGCGATGGCACGTCTTCGATGATCGCGGGATGTATCGCCCCGGCGAAGAGGTTCGCATCAAAGGCTGGTTGCGCAACGTCGGCGTGTGGCCGAAAGGAGATGTGGCGACGGCGACGGGCGAGACCGCCGTGAATTACATTCTGAGAGATTCGCGCGGCAACGAGATTTTGAAAGGCTCGACGCGCGTCAACGCGTTGGGCGGATTCGACGCCGCGTTCAAGCTTCCGCCGACGATGAATCTCGGACAGGCGTATCTGATGCTGAAAGCCGAAGGCGGTTATGCCGTTCAGCACAATGAACATAATCACCTGATCCGCGTGCAGGAATTCCGCCGCCCCGAATACGAAGTCAAAACCACCGCCAGCGAAGGCCCCCATTTCGTTCGCGACCATGCCACGCTGACGGTCGCGGCGAATTACTACGCGGGCGGCGGCCTGGCCGATTCCGAAGTCCGATGGCACGTGAGCGCCACGCCCACAAATTTCACGCCGCCGAATCGCGGCGATTTCATTTTCGGCAAATGGACGCCCTGGTGGGAGTATCACGGCTATCAAGACGGCCCCGGAAACAGCAAGGAATTCACCGGTCGCACGGACGCTTCGGGCAAGCATCATCTGCGAATCGATTTAGATTCGGTCACGCCGCCTCGCGCGACCTCGGTCACCGCCGTGGCGAACGTGCAGGACGTCAATCGCCAGAGCGTCGGGTCTACATTCAACTTCCTCGCGCATCCCGCCGACCTCTACGTCGGATTGCGAACGCAACGCTGGTTTGTGCAGAAAGGCGAGCCGCTAGTCGTCGAATCGATCGTCACCGATCTTGACGGCAAGGCCGTCGCAAACCGCGAGATCAGAATGCGCGCCGCTTTGATCGACTGGACATACGACAAGGGCGAATTGAAGGAGCGCGAGACCGATCCGCAGGAGTGCGTGATCAAATCGGGCGCTAACGCTACGCAATGCCGCTTCGAGACTCGCGAGGGCGGCCGCTACCGCATCACCGCGCGAATCTATGACGACCGCGAACGCCCGAACGAAACCGAATTGACCTTGTGGGTTGCCGGAGGCAAACAGCCCCCGCAACGCGATCTGGCGCAGGAGAAGGTCGAGCTGATCCCGAGCGGCAAAGATTACAAGGTGGGCGACACCGCCGAGATTCTGGTTCAATCGCCGTTCTTCCCGGCGGAAGGCGTCTTGACGCTGCGCCGTTCGGGACTCGTGACAAGCGAGCGGTTCACGATGGATTCCGCGTCTCACACGTTGAAGATTCCTATCAAGGAAGAATACCTGCCGAACATTCACGTCCAGGTAGATCTGGTCGGCGCGTCGTCGCGGCCGGACGACGAAGGCAAGCCCGATCCCAAGCTGCCGAAGCGACCGGCATTCGCTTCGGGAACGATCAACCTTCCGATCCCGCCGGCGACGCGCAAACTGACGGTTGCGGCGACGCCGCGCGACAAAGAACTTGAGCCGGGCGGCGAGACCACGGTGGACGTCGAATTGCGCGACGCGGCCGGCAAGCCCGCGCAGAACGCCGAGGTCGCTCTGGTCGTGGTCGATGAGTCGGTCCTGGCTTTGACGGGATATAAACTCGCCGATCCGCTAGACACTTTTTACTTTCAGCGCGGCAATGATGTCAGAAATCATCATTTGCGTGAGAGGGTGCAGCTTGCCAAAACGGACGCTTTGATCAGTCGGATGGGACAAGCGGAGTATAACGCCCAGACCGGCGCGACGATGGCGGTGGCGGGGGAGCCACTGCCATCGCCGCCTTCTGCCGCGCCGAGGCCGGAATCGATGAAACGTAGCGCGAGAGAGTCAGCAGAATCTTTAGACAAGGCTGCGGAACGCGATCAGGCGGTGGACGAGTCGATCCGCGCCCGCATTGATTTCAACGCCCTCGCCTTCTTCGCCGCCTCGCTGCCGACCGACGCCGACGGGCGAGCCAGCGTCAAAATCAAACTTCCCGACAACCTGACGCGATATCGCGTGATGGCCGTCGCCGTCGCGGGCGAGAAGCAATTCGGCACAGGCGAATCCACGATCACGGCGCGATTGCCGATAATGGCCAGGCCCAGCGCTCCGCGATTCCTCAACTTCGGCGACAAGGTCGAATTGCCGGTCGTCGTACAGAATCAGACCGACCAGCCGCTGAAGGTCGATGTGGCTGTGCGCGCGGCGAATGCGGAGTTCGTAGCCACGACCACAGGCGGAACCGGCTCGGCGTCTCAAGCCCTTCCGCCTAAAGGCGGGACTACGAACGGTCTACGCGTCACCGTGCCCGCGAACGACCGTGTAGAGGTTCGTTTCCCGGCGACGACTACGAAGCCGGGTACTGCGCGATTCCAGATCGCGGCGGCTAGCGGCAAATGGGCCGACGCGGCCGAGATCAGCCTGCCGGTGTGGACTCCGGCCACTACCGAGGCCTTTGCGACCTATGGCGAAGTCGACGCGGGCGCGATCATTCAACCGGTCAAGGCCCCGTCGGACGCGTTCAAACAGTTCGGCGGGTTGGAGGTCACCACATCGTCGACGCAGCTTCAGGCGTTGACCGACGCGGTGATCTATCTGACTCAGTACCCCTATGAATGCGCCGAGCAGATTTCGTCGCGGGTTCTGGCGATTGCCGCATTGCGCGACGTGCTGGGAGCCTTCGACGCGAAGGGACTGCCGAAAGCCGATGATCTGATCGCTGCCGTCGACCGCGACCTCAAGCGGTTGCAGGGGATGCAGAGTCACAACGGCGGGTTCGGATTCTGGCGGCGTGACAGCGAGACCTGGCCTTATCTGAGCATTCACGTGGCGCACTCCTTGCAGCGCGCGAAGGAGAAAGGCTTCAACACGCCTCCCGAAATGCTCGACCTGTCGAAAGGCTACCTCCGCAACATCGAACAAAACATCCCGCACTGGTACAGCGTCGAGTCACGTCGCGCGCTCGTCGCTTACGCGCTCTACGTGCGCAACCGGATGGGCGACCGCGACGCGGCCAAGGCGCGTTCACTGATCTCTTCGGCGGGGGGAGTGGATAAACTTTCGCTTGAAGCCCTGGGCTGGTTGATGCCGGTACTGTCGGGCGACGTGAATTCGCTCGCGGCCATTCGCCTCCATCTGAACAACCGCGCCGAAGAGACCGCCGGCGCGGCCCATTTCACGACCTCGTACAAAGACGGCGCGCAAGTGATGCTCCATTCCGACCGGCGCGCCGACGGCATCATCCTGGAATCGTTGATCGGCGACAGTCCGAAGAGCGATCTGATCCCGAAGATCGTCCGCGGCCTGCTCGCGCATCGCAAGGCGGGGCGATGGACGAACACGCAGGAGAACTGCTTCGTGCTGCTCGCGCTCGACCGCTACTTCCAGGTCTACGAGAAAGTCACGCCGGATTTCGTGGCCCGCGCCTGGCTGGGCGACGCCTTCGCCGGAGGCCACGAATTCCGCGGCCGCACGACCGACCGCCATCAGATTAACGTGCCGATGAGTTATCTGATGAGTCAATCGGGCGCGCAGAATCTGATCCTGAGCAAAGAGGGCGCGGGACGGCTCTACTATCGCATCGGGATGAATTACTCGCCGTCCAACCTGCAACTTAAACCGGCGGATTACGGCTTCACGGTGACGCGCACATACGAAGCGATTGACAACCCGAACGACGTGCGCCGCCAGGAGGACGGGACATGGCGCATCAAGGCCGGCGCGCAAGTCCGCGTGCGATTGACGATGGTCGCGACCGCTCGGCGTTATCACGTGGCGCTGGTCGATCCGCTGCCCGCCGGTTTCGAAACGCTTAACCCCGAACTGGCGATCACGGGCCGCATCCCACAAGACACGAACGAACAGGCCCAGGGCAATTGGCGTAGCTATTGGTGGAGGCAATGGTTCGAGCATCAGAACATGCGCGACGAGCGGGTCGAAGCCTTCACGTCGTTGTTGTGGGAAGGCGTCTACAACTATTCATATGTGGCGCGGGCGACGACGCCCGGCGTGTTCGTCGTTCCGCCGTCGAAGGCCGAAGAAATGTACCATCCAGAAACTTTCGGGCGCGGGGCGACTGATCGCGTGGTAATTGAGTAGACGCAGAGAATAAACCGCCAAGACGCCAAGGCCGCCAAGAACGA
>DATCXQ010000380.1:0-17139 GCA_036565725.1 Blastocatellia bacterium | reverse complement strand
TGTTCGGGAGTGTGCTTACGATTCAACAGGGCGAATTGCGCCGCCGCCTTCGCATTGAGCAGCTGCTGCAGGGAGCGTTCGCGCTCCAGCAGCGAACCATCGACGCCCTGACGAATGTCGGCGCGGGACTCCTTCAGCAATTCCAGCAAGGAGCGCGCCCGGGCGCGCTCGCTTACCGCTAATGCGACAGTGTCAAATGCCGCAGCCGGGTTCTGCGTGTGCATCCGCATCAACACATCAATGTAAGTTTCAAAGAATTCCTGCCTCTTGGCAAAGTAGGAAGCGCGAAGCTCCTGGCTGTCGGTATTCGTGCGTATGGATTCGATCAAGCCGATAGCCTGTTCAAAGGTTTGGCGAGCGTGGGTCAGATTGCCGCGTTTTTGCTCTACTTGCACTATTCTCAACAGGGTAACAGCTTCTCCGTTGCGGTCCCTCATCGCCCGCCTGAGAGTTAGAGCTTCATCGAATTTGTCTAGAGCCTTCTGCGTCTCGCCCAACGACTGATAGATCTAGCCGATATTGTTGAGTGTGGTGGCCATCACACCGCGTTCGCCCGCCGTCCGGAAGATTGGCAGGGCCTCGTTATACTTCTCCAGAGCCTTCTGCATCTCTCCTAATGAATGATAGACCAAACCGGTGTTATTGAGCGTAGTAACCTGCCCGCTGCGGTCGCCTACAGCCTGTCTAATCGGCAGGGCCTCGTTATACTTCTCCAGAGCCTTCTGCGTCTCTCCCAGTGACCGATAGGCCCAGCCGATGTTGTTAAGCGTAACAGCCTGCCCCCTGCGGTCACCTATTGCCAGTGCGATTGGCAGAGCCTCGTTATACTTCTCCAGAGCCTTCTGCATCTCTCCCTGTGACCGATAGACAAGGCCGATGTTGTTGAGTGTGATGGCTTCCCCACGGCGGTCGCCTGCCACCCGCCTGATCGGCAGAGCCTCATTGTAATTGTCCAGAGCCTTCTGCATCTCTCCTAACGAATGATAGACTAGGCCGACGTTATTGAGTGTTTCGGCTTCCCATTTGCGGTCGCCCGCCTTTCGATACAGATCCAAAGCCTCATAATATTTCTCGATACCCTTTCTTTTTGCCTCTAACGTTCCTTGCTTTAACTGTTCCGCCTCGCGAAAGAGCGACTCTGCGGCGACACGATATTTATCTTCAGCAGTAGCCTCTCTCAATTCTTCTATCTTGATCCCGTAGCGTCCTGTTTGGGCCATCTTCTCCGTAGAAAGCACTTCGATTCTATATGCGCCCATCACCTCAGCGATCGCTGAGATAGTCTCTGACCTCACAATCGCCTTCTCAATATCCGATTCACCGACCTTCTTACCATCTGGCGTAAACAGCGCCACCAGCGCATCTATTCCTTGCTGACTGACGGTTATCCGTAAGTACTGGCCGGGGGTCATGGCAATCTTGTAGAAATGCGATTGGCCGCCGGAAAGCTCTCGTTCGATGGGCTTGCCGGGTTCCAGCGAAAGTTCCTCATTGGCGCTTTGCGCAACGCCGCGCGCGCCATCGCCTGTCTGCATTGTCAGCGGACCTGGCGGCCACGCGACAACTGGCAATCCGACCCAGACTAGCAGGATGATCGTAAGAATGACGGGGCGGGTAGTTTGCAAACTCCGCATCTGTGAGGTTGATATTGGCGTGAGTTGATTGAACACAGCGATGCCTCCGTGGAAATTCTTTTCCCGTCCCTTTCATCATGAAAGCGCGTAGCTTTGCCTGCTGCTTCCTGTCACAAGATGTGCAGCAAAAGGCCGCATATCTTGATTCGCGCGAGAAGCAATCATGGTTCCCCTTGCGCTTTCAAATGGCGTTTGATGATTCAACCGGCCGGCATTGAATATTCAAAGGTGTGAAGACAGCCGGCGTAACAGGGTACATAATTTACATGAGGCTTATGTGTCTCTTCAGCCGCGAACTCTGAACACTTTGATATCGCCTTTCAGATTGTGACACTTTGAGCAGGATTGAGCGTCATCGCCGCTGAAGACCGCGCGTCCGTAGTGTTGTTTCCCGTCATGGCAAGTGAAACAGCCGCGCCCTCCGGTCTGTGCGGAGGTGTTGTGTTGTTTGACTGAGGGTGAAGACGGCGAATATTGGTTGTAGCCGCCCTGGATCGAGTGGCAGGCTTTACAATCCATGAATTTGACGTGCTCGACGTGCGAGAACTTGGCGCCGTAGGCCCGACTCGCGAGTTTAGCGTCGTAGGGTTCAGGCTGAATATCAACCAGACGCTGCGTGTGGCAGACCACGCAATTGCCCTTCACTTTAGCTTTCTCGTCGAAGCTGCCGGGCGCATGGCATTCATAACATTCTGGGTGCGAGGGGATGGTAACGGCCAGGGTCTTCTGGGTCGGTTTGTGGCAGTAGTTGCAGTCCATTTGTTTGCCGTCGGACAATTTATAAGTGACGTGCAATTCGTGCTGCTTGGCGTCGAAAAACGCGTTGAAGTCGTAACGCTGCGGGAAGTCGCGCTGCGGCGGGCGCGCGATCAGCCCCTGCTGGGTGTTGTGGCAGATGACGCATGTCTGCTGCGGCTTCGATGTGAATTGAACTACGTGGCATTCGATGCAGGCTTTGTGACCCGGAAATTTCAGACTCAGTTGCTTGTTGCGGTCGGTCGTCGGGACTATGTTGCTGGAAATCTCACGCGCGTTGGGCCGTTCGTGGCACGACTCGCATTTCAGGTCGCGAGCGAAGTTGGTGTTCGGGACTTTGATCAGTCCCAGGTGCGACTGGTGAGTGAAACGGTTGTAGTCGACCGGTTTTTTCGCCGGCGGCGTCTGGGCCGCGGCGGGCGTCGGTTTGGCGCCCGATTGCTTACCCGCCTGCTGGCCGCGCGCGGCGAACGGGGCGAGAAGGATTGCGAAACAAGCCAGCGCGAGCGCGAGCTTCACTGTTTTCAGCGAGACTTTCAGAGGCCAGATCGTTTTCAGCATTTTCGTATTTTTCCAAATCGAAGCACGCAACTTTGGGATATAGGCTTTGCCACAGAGCCACAGAGCCACAGAGCATAGGGAGAGAAGTGGATCTCTCGGTATTCTCTTTCCCTTTCTTCCTCCGTGTCTCTGTGGCTCTGTGGCTAATTCATCTGATCAGTGCGGTCGCGGTCGCGCGCGAACTCCTCATCCACCTGGTCAACGCGGCTATATTGTTAGTTACCCAATCGTCCCGCCGCGGACGTGTAAAGCGCGGGTCGAGGCTCGCCGTCTTTTCCAGATGGCAGCCGGAGCAGGGCGACTTGACCGGCGCTTTGGAGTTAGGATCCTTCTCGTCGCGATAGCGTTTGTGGCATTCGATGCAGCCGGCTTTCGGCGCCTTTTGGCTGTCGGGGACGCCGTGATAAGCGTCTTCGACAGAAACGCCGCCGCCCTTACTCGTCGTGACCGGGCCATCAGGCGCCTGGTGGCAGTCCAGACACCTCTGCACCACTTCCCCCTCGGCATTGTCCTTCTGGTTAGTGTGGTGGCATTCCTTGCAATTCGCCGAGTATTTCGGCTTTGTATGATCTCCGTGATTGAAGTTCTCGACGACGCCCCATTTGGAATGCTGTCCCCACTGATCGCTTTCTTTCGTGTCGCCCATGCGAATGATGCCCGTCGGCGCAGGTTTCACAGCCCCCGTAGGAGCGGGCGATGGCGCGGGCGCGGGGGTTGGTGTGGGCGGCGTTGGAGGCGGCGCAGTTTCGGACGTCTTATCCGGCTTCGTAGTCTCAGCAGGTTGTGTTGTAGCGTTCTTCCCCGGGTCCGGCCTTGGTGTTGGCTCCGGCGGTATAGGCGTCGGCCCAGTCTCCACATCCGGCTTTTTCGTCTCCGGCTCCGGATCCGGCTTTTTCGTCTCCGGCTCCGGATCCGGCTTTCTTGTCTCCGGTGTGGGCGGCGTCGGCGCCGGCGTGGGCGGCATCAGCTTCGCTATTGTGTCCATACGGAAATGGCTCGGCGGCGGCAGCTCGACGCCCTTGGCCGAGCGCGCTTTGATCGTTTGGAGCGAATGACAGAAGTTGCATTTGGCGCTTTCGAGCGGCACTTCGGCGCCAATTTTCATCTGCATTTCCGCTTTGTGGCACGGGATGCAGCTCGCCGCGCTCGGTTGCTTGCTCATCTTCTTTGGGAACTCGTTGAAGAATTCCGAGCGGGTCTTAGCGGTCTTGCCGGTCTCGTGGCAGATCAGACAGCTTTGCGTGCCCTGGCTGAAAGGTTTTTTAATAGGGCCGAACACTCCTCCAGGATTATCATCGTAGTCGGCCATGTGAGCCTCGTGGTTGAAAGGCGCGGGAGGCTTGGGCTTCTGGCCGGGTTTCTGCTGCGGCTTGACCGGATTGAATTCAGTGTTGACGATCTCGCGGTCGAACCAGAGTATGGCCAATTCCGAACCCATCCCCTTCTCTTTCTTGTCCTGGTTGTGACAGCCGATGCAGTTGGTCGCGAAAGTCTTGGACGTCTTATCAACCTCTTTTTCATTGAAGTGGCAGACGAAGCATTCCTTGTGGCCGGGCGCGCGCTCTTTGAGGCCCTTCGCGAACTGCACGCCGCCTACGGTCACCGGCTGCGGATTTTCGTCGTGGCAGGCGGCGCACTCGAAGTTGTCCTTCTCTTTGTATTTGGTTTTGTCTTTGAATAACTCCTTGAAGGTCTTTGAGGACTTGAAGTAGCCCGCGTGATCGGTATGCGAATAATAATCGTAGAACTGCGATTTCGACCCCGACGCCGGGTTTGGAAAGACGCGGATGTTCTTTTTCATCTCCTCCAAGGGTTTCGTGCTGTGGCAGATCAGGCACATCTCCGGATATTCGGGCCGCGCGGCCATGAGATGACATTCGATACAGGCGGAGTGTGTGATCTTGTCGCCCGGCTTGGAGTTCGGATAGCCTGTGACCATGGGTTGCTCGGTAGTCGGGTTCTGATGGCAGTAGTCGCATTTGAGCTCCTGCGACTTAGTTTGTCTGAGCACGCCTCCGACCACCCCCGCGTGCGACGAGTGCAGGAATTTCGAGTAATTGATCATCTTACTTGTGCCGCGCGCGCTCGTGCGTCCGGGGCGAGTAGACCCGGGCGCTTTCTGCGCGGCAGCGTCGGGTAACACCCAGGAGCCGCGCCAGATGGCGCAAATGCTAATCAGGGAGAGAATAAGGGTGACTTTTTTGACCATAGCTGTGGATCGCTGTGCTGGGTGGATGCCAGTTAAGAGCGGCGCAGACTTTAGTCTGTCCGCCATAATTCATGCTACGTAGAAACTTTAGTGCCTTCCCTCTCGGACGTCAATTCATATCAAGAAGAATGGGACAGACAATTGTCTGTCCCATTCTTTAGCCCGCGTCGCTTTTGGGCGTTAATTCGTGTTCGCGAACACACGCGCGCTTCTTATAATCGGCGCAACCCTCGGTGGATTCCCTATTTGCGGACGGCGCGGGAATACAACGTAAGGCAGTCGCACACCTTGAACCATGAAATTATCTGAGCGAATGGCGGCCGGCGCATCGAAGCCGAAAGCGCCGTTTGAGGCGACGAATTCGTCCTCCTCAATGCCGTCTCCGCTGATGCCGATTGCGCCACTAAGAGCGCCGTTTTTGAAGAGTGGGACGCCGCCCGCAAAAATCATAAGGCCGGCCCCCACGGTTATATCGTTCGGAATCGGCGAACAATTAAACCGATCTCCGCTCGGCGGCATTCCGCCGGTCAGCAGGCGGACCAGCGCCGGTTTGACCAGCGCTAGCTGCAGTCCGGTGTTGAACGGGCTGAAATTGGCGATTGGTTTCGATAACGGCGCGTTCGGTGTGTTAGGTATCCCGTCTGGGAAGGTCGGGCGAGCAAGGAAGCCTACCGCGCGGCTGGTGACCGCGATCGAGCCATTGAGCGGGAAGCCGAACTGGGTTGTGAGGCCAACGTATTTGGCGACGCTTGACCCCGGAACAATGCTCGTAACATTCGCTTCTGCGGCCTGCAACTGCGCCGCCGCGTCAGGGCGACTGAAGAACAACGAATTGCGGGCCTTCTGACAGGACACGTCGAACCCGAAATTCGGGGCGTCTTGTGTGCTGAATGCTCCGAGCACCTTGCCGCTGGTGTCAACGACACAGATGTTGACTTCGATGGGCGAGCCAGCCGGGGCGCGAATCGCCGCATTCCCGCGATAAGCCCCCTGCGCCGCCTGAATAATGATTTGGGTGACGTCACCGGCGGTCAGGTTCGAGACCTGGCTGCTCTGAAACGGGAAGAACCCCTGCGCGACGCGACCGGGAATTCCACCGAGCGTCAAGGGGGTAAATGCTGAAACCTGCTGCCCGCGAACCACCGGGGTATTTGTAACCGGGTCAAGCGGGGCTATGACAGAGCCGGGCAGGCTCGCGAACGGAGGCGCCGGTGGTCCGTCTGCTAGCGACGGCGGCACGGTAATGTAGGGGACCCCCATTCCGTTAAGTCGTATCTTGTCAATCGCAAGCACCGGAGGGACCCTGAAACCCCTTATCGCTGCGTTGGCGATCACCTCTTCCGGATCTATATCGTTATTATCGTCAAAGACGTTGACGTCGACCGAATAAAACCCGTTGAACTCAACTCCTATGCCACCGACGGCAAAGCCGTTTTTGTAGATTCCAACGCCGCCCGGATCGCCCGAGAGTCCGAGCGGGAGATTTTGCAGATTGCGATCCCGAGGATTCCTGACGTCTGAACAAGGGAGTGATGAAAACTGAACGCCGAAGAGGTCTCCACCGGGTTGGCTGTTGACACGCGGCGGAATGTTGGCCTGGACGATGAAACTTGCGGTGCGCGTCGAGATAGCGCTGCCCTGAGTGCAGAAGAACGCCGCAGTGCCCGCTTTGGAGATGGCTGCGAGCGCCGCCCCGTCGCTAAAAAGACCCAGGCCCTGGGCGAGCGGTAGCGTCACTCCATCCAATGAGTCCCCGTCGATGGGGTTGGATCGTAAAACGGTCGGTTGACCGCTCTTAAGGTCAGTAGCGCCGATCAGTACGGTGCTGGGCGCGCCGGTCATCTTGAAGACGACGAGCACGTTGCCCTCTTGATCGGTGATGGCGAAAGTGGCCAGAACACCCATCTGCTGCGCTTTTGCCACCCCTTGACCGATGATCAACCGTACGTCGTCGGCGCTCAGCACATTCGGCCCCATCGCGTCACCCTGTATCAGCGCTTGAACCGCGTTGCTCGACTGAGTCGTGGAACTCGATTGAGCTTCGCCGGCCGCCAGGGTTGTGGCGCTCGACTGAGTCGTGGCGCTCGACGGTCCGCTCGCGACGAGAGAGATCGTGTTCATCCCTCCGCGCAAGGTCATTGGAATCCTCAGGGTGACCGCATCGACTCCAGGAGTTTCCGACTGGCTGACGGACACCGACTCAATTACCCGGTCCCCCATCTTAACCTGCACGTTCGAGGCGAAGCGCAGTCCTGTTGCCAGCAAAGTCAGCGTATTCGGCGCCCAGGCCGCGCCGGAACTGATCATGCGCGGGCTGCCGTTAGTGTCCACGATGCTCTGAGCGCCGGCGACGCCGTCGGTGCTCGTCATCCCGACGGCCAATTTGCGTTCGCCTGAGACTGAATTGAAAAGCGCAGGCGCCGTATCTACTATTTTCAATTTCCCTGAAGCGACAGCCTTCTCGCCGTTCTTGATGATTATCTCCGCATCCCCGGGCGCGGCTCCTTCAGGGACTACATAATTGATCTGCCCAGCAGAGACGTAAACCAGTTGGGCGTCATGTGTGACTTTGGCGCTGTCAACAACTTGAACCGAAACGCCGCCGAGGCTAGTCGGCCCCGGATTAGTACTTGATTTCTCGGGCTTGGCAGCCAGATTGTTTCCGAAAACGGAGGCCAGTGAACCACGGGCCAGCGACCCCGCCTCATAATTGGCGGCGTTGACGCTCGCGACCGTTTGGACCGCGGCCGAAGCGCGAAGATATTGATCCGATTGTTTGAGAAGAATCGCTCCAAACGACAACAGGGCTATTAGCGCTAGAACGAGACGACGAAGGTTAAGCCGGAATTGTACACGCATTACATAACCTCTTTAAGGTTTAAGGATTAATGTCTTTCCCTGGAATTACGGAGGAAAATCCTTCAACGGGAGCGATTGGAAAAGGGTCTTTGCCCTAGGCGGCCACGACTATATCTCTTACCCCCGCGCGGCCGCAAGAAAAAAATGGCCGGACCTCTTCGCAAAGAAAAAATAGCCAGTCAGTTTAGTATTTTAGAAATTCTGCGATTGACTTGGCTCGAAAGGCTGTGTTATTCAACCACCCATCTGCTCCAAAGCCGAGCATCGCTCCTAATTGTTGAATTGCGTTTGTCGCCTATTGTTATAGATCTAAGGTTGTCCCATTGTCCGTAAATCGTATTCTTGTCCCGTTGTCCCGTCGTTGCCTTGAAGCTCACATCGTACACAACAATATAAGTGTGTCCGTATAAGTGTGTCCGTTTCGGCTCCTCGATCAAAGGAAATTTCTGGAGGCATAAATCTGTGCGAGGCTTCTATATCCTTCTTGCGACCATCTTTGTGACCCTTTTCTTCTGCGAAACGCCGGGCTTGGCCCAACAAAAACAAGGCGATTCCGCGCAAGCGATGGCTGAGCAAATGTCTGAGAATCTGTCGCGGCAGTTGCCGGAAGAATTCTCCAAGATATTTGGCCGGAAATCGGTGCGGAAATCGGCGCAGCGACTGAAAGAGGAGTCAGAACAATTAGCGCACCAGGCGTCGCTCCAGGCCTCGCTACAGGCCTCGGTGTCTGAGGCGATTCCACAATCATCAGAGCAACAGGCCTCATCGGGAGGGCAACAGTCTTCATCGGGGCAGAAGCCTCAGGAGACCGGACAGGATCAGGGCGACAGGCCGAAGGTTCGACTTCCTAATGACAAGCCGCTCGGCGCAGCCGGCCCGAACCGCAACAGAAAACCCAGCCCTGAAGAAGACGCCGATTTCATCGTTGTCCAGGACCGCTGGCGCGCCGGCCTTCCTGAAGACCCTCGCTTCCGCAGGGGCAACATCTTAGACCCGTTTCATCAGAACGTCCTGAAAGGCGATTACCCGATCATCGGCAACGACATTTTCATGGACCTCAATTTCTCGAGCGAGACCTTCTTCAACATGCGCCAGGTCCCTGTTCCGCAGGGCGTGAGCGCCAATCTTCCTGGCAGCTTCGAGTTTTTCGGCCGCGGGCGGCAGGAAGCCATCAGTCAGAATTTCCTCTTCTCGTTCGACATGTTCAAAGGCGACGCCTCGTTCAAACCCGTAGACTGGCGCTTCAAGGTCACCGGCATCGCCAACGTTAATTATCTGCGTGCGCGCGAGAACGGCGTCGTCAATCAGGACGTGCGCGAAGGCAAATCGCGCTTCGACGGTTTCAACTCGGTCGAGGAGGCCTTCGTCGAATGGCGCCTCGGGGACACGCCCAGGATTCTTCCGTTCCTGCGCGGCAAAGGGAGCGAGGGCGGGCGCTCGCCCTTCTTCGACACGAGCTCGATGCGCGTGGGCATCCAACAATTCACCAGCGATTTTCGCGGCTTCGTCTTTACCGACTCGAATCTCGGCGCGAGAATGTTCGGCAATCTCAGGAATAACAGGTACCAGTACAACGCGGTCTTTTTCAACATGCTTGAGAAAGACACTAACAGCCAGCTGAATGCGATAAATTTCGCCGAGAGCAATTGGCGCAACCAGTTCGTCTACATCGCGAACCTCTACCGCCAGGACACTTTTGTCAAGGGGTACACGCTGCAGTTCAGCACGCTCTACAACCACGACCAGCCGAGCATGATGGAGGATCAGAACAGATTGCGCGTGCGCCCCGCGCGTATCGGCTTCGTCATTCCGCACCGCATTCAGGCGGGCTATTTCGGCATAAACGGTGATGGGCATTTCGGGAGGTTGAACGTCACGAACTCTTTCTACCAGGTGATCGGACGCGACACTTTCAACGGGCTGGCCGGCCGCGACCAGCGCATCGACGCCCAGATGGGCGCGGTCGAATTTTCGGTTGACTTCGACTTTTTCCGTTACCGGCTGGCGGGCTTCTACGCTTCGGGTGACGACAATGCTTTCGACAACAGGGCGAAGGGCTTCGACGCGATCGTGGACCATCCGAATTTCGCCGGCGGCGAATTCAGCTTCTGGAACCAGCAGGAGATTCGGCTGAGCGGAACCGCCGGCCAGTTGGTCGGGCCGGGCAGCCTGATCCCCACCTTGCGCAGCAGCAAGCTTCAGGGGCAGTCTAATTTCGTCAATCCCGGCCTGGGGCTTTTCAACGCTGGCATCGACGTCGACGTGACTCCGAAATTGCGCGCGTTCATTAACTACAATTACCTGCGATTCGTCCACACCCAGTCGCTCGAAGCCGCTTTGCTTCAGGAAAACGTCCGTCACGAGATCGGCCACGACCTGGGACTCGGATTCATTTATCGCCCGCTGTTGAGCGAAAACATCATCGTGACCGCCGGCGCTTCGGGGCTCAGACGCGGTCGCGGGTTCAACGACATCTATTCGTCGAATTGCGACGGCATTCCGCTTGGGTGTGGGGCGGACACCCCCACACTCTTCTCGACATTTGTGAAAGTGAAGTTTCGATATTGAGAGTACGATATGATGCAAACGAACAAAATCAAACGAATCAAAATCATATTCCTGTCACTCCTCGCTCTCGTTCTGGCGATTAGCTTGGCGATGTCGAACACCACGACCGAGGCGACATCATCTGTAGGCTTCGGCCACAAAGCGGAAGACTCCGGACAGCCGCAGGCTCAGCAGCCGAAGAAGACCTTGAAGAACCCGCGGAGCGTGGGGTGCGTGATTTGCCACACCGGCCACGAAGAGGAGTCGATGCACATCGACGGCGACGAGGATCTGGACATCGGCTGCGCCGATTGTCACGGCGGCGACCCGGCAGAGACTACTAACAAGAAGAAAGCCCACGTCCAACCGCGCCTCCTCAAAGAAGAGGATACGAAAAATCCCGTGCGCCTCAACGCGCTTTGGAATAAGGAAAGCGACGAATACATCCGCTTCATCAACCCCGGCGATTTCCGCGCCGCCGACCTGGCCTGCGGCAAATGCCATGAGCGCGAAGTGATGTGGATGAAGAAGAGCATGATGACTCACGGCGGGATGCTGTGGGGCGCGGCGCTCTACAACAACGGCGCCTACCCGATGAAGGACTCGAACTTCGGCGAAAGCTACGGCAAGAACGGCCAGATTCAGGGCCTCCGGACCAATCCCTCGCCGACGCTCGATGAGAGCAGTAAGAAGGGCATTCTGCCCTACCTGATGCCGCTGCCGCGGTGGGAGATTATGCAGCCGGGCAACGTGCTGCGCGTCTTTGAGCGAGGCGGCGAAGAGAAAGGTCTGCCCTCGGACATCGCCAGCCCGAGCACTTTCGAACTGGGCGGGAAGCCGGAGGACAAACTAAGCGACCGCGGTTTCGGCACCCGGCTGCGCACCGACCCGGTCTTTCTGGGATTACAGAAGACGCGACTGCTCGACCCGCTGCTTTCATTCCCTGGCACGAACGACAACCCGGGCGATTTTCGGATGTCAGGATGCACGGCCTGCCACGTCGTTTACGCCAACGACCGCGACCCGAAGCATTCGGGGCAGTACTCGCAATACGGCAACGAGGGGCTGACCGTCATGGTCGACCCGACCATTCCGAAGGGCGAGCCGGGCCACCCGATCAAACACAAGATGGCCCTCGGCGCCCCTTCGAGCCAGTGCATGACCTGTCACATGCATCCGGGCGGTAACATGCTCACCAGCTATTACGGCATGATCTGGTGGGACAACGAGACCGACGGGAATTTGATGTATCCCACAAAACAGCCCGACCTGACTGACGAGCAACTAGACAGAATTCAACAGCGCAACCCCGAAGGCTCGGCGATGCGCGGGTTGTGGGGGCAGGACCCGGGCTTCCTGCAAAAGATCTGGACTGACGTCAATCCGAAAGCGCAGCGCACGCAGTTCGGCGATTTCCACGGTCACGGCTGGGTCTACCGCAACGTCTACAAGAGCGACCGCAAGGGCAACATGGTCACGGCGAACAACAAGCCGATCAGTCCCGACGACCCCGACAAGTTCAAAAAAGCGGTTCATCTGGAAGACATTCACCAGAAGAAGGGCATGCATTGCGCCGATTGTCACGTCAGCACGGACGTCCACGGCAACGGCAACCTCTACAACGAGCCGCGGGCCGCGATCCAGATCGACTGTATCGATTGCCACGGCACTATCGAAAAGCCGGCGACCCTGACTCTTACGGGCCCGTCCGCCGGGACGGCGCGCTTCGGGGGCAAGGTCATCACCGTCCCGAAGGACCTGACCAAGATCAAGGCGCGCAACGAACGGGGCCGCCAGATACCGATGTTCCAGCGTATCGCTCAGGCGACCAAGCGCAAGAATTCCGAAGGTAAGGATGTCGACCTGAAGCCGGGCGACGTCGTGCAGAACTCGCTGGTCGAGCCTGGCAAATGGTGGCGTGTCGTTCAGACCGTAGACACCGTCACGCCGGGCAAGGGCGATTACAACGACGCCTCCGCCTTCGCGAAGACTGTGCAGCGTGACGGCAAGACCTGGGCCGATACGGCAGCGCCCCAGAGCAAACTTGCGCACGGCAACGACAACATGACCTGTTACGCCTGTCACACCTCGTGGACGACGAGCTGCTTCGGCTGCCACCTGCCGATGGTCGCCAACCGCAAGAAGCCGATGCTCCACAACGAGGGGACCGACAGCCTGCGTAATTACACGCAGTACAACTACCAGACCTTGCGTGACGACATTTTCATGCTCGGCAAGGACGGCACGGTCAGCGGGCGGCGCATCGCGCCGACGCGCTCGACCTGCGCCGTGCTGGTCGGATCGCAGAACCAGAACCGCGAATGGCTCTATTCGCAGCAGCAGACAATCTCGTCCGAAGGTTACAGCGGACACGCGTTCAGCAGCTTTGTGCCGCACACCGTCAGCACTTCGGAGACTAAGGTTTGCACCGACTGCCACGTCTCGAAGGCCAACGACAACAACGCTGTCATGGCGCAGTTGTTGATGCAGGGGACGAATTTCGTCAACTTCATCGGGCGGTTCGCCTGGGTCGCGACGGGCAAACACGGCATCCACGCCGTGGTCGTGACCGAACGCGACGAGCCGCAGGCCGTCATCGGGTCTAGCCTCCACAAGCTCGCCTATCCCGATGATTACGCCTCACACATCAAGGGTGCGGACGAACTGAAGGAGGTTTACGAACACGCCACAAACAACGAAGCCCTCGACATCCAGACACGCGGCGAATACGCCTACGTCGCCAACGGCAAGGGCGGCCTCCGGGTTTACGACATCGCCAACATCGACAACAAGGGCTTCAGCGAGCGCATCACTACGGCCCCGGTCTCGCCGTTCGGGCAGAAGTTCTATGTCAAGACGAAATACGCGACCGGCGTAGCCTCGCCCTCGACGCTGGCCGTAGACCCGCTGCGCAAGAAGCGGCCCGAAAACGAGGAGGCCGAGAACCGCGACGACAAACAGCCGATCCACTTGATCTACGGGTTCCTCTACGTGAGCGACAAGGTCGAGGGGCTGGTCGTCGTCGGCGATAAGGAGAAAGGCGTGGTGACGCTGCTCGACGGCGACCCGCAGAACAACTTCCTCAAACGCGCGCTCGCCTTCAACCCGGGCGGCGCGCTCGACGGCGCGTCGAGCATCACCATCGCGGGCGTTTACGCCTACATCACCTGCGACAAGGGGTTGGCCATCGTCAGCCTCAATAACCCGCTCGCCCCGAGGCTGGTGACGGTCCTGAGCGAGTTCAAGCATCCGCACCACGTCCAGGTCCAATTCCGTTACGCCTTCGTAACGGATGAGGAAGGCTTGAAGGTCATGGACGTCACGCTGCCCGAAAAGCCGAAAGTGATCGAAGGCGCCGTCGTCCCGCTCGCCGAGGCTCACAAGCTCTACCTGGCGCGCACCTACGCCTATGTCGCCAACGGCAAGGAGGGCCTTGCGATCATTGACATCGAGAAGCCCGAAAAGCCTAAGCTCGAGATGATGTTCAACGGCGGGGGCAAGATCAACGACGCCCACGACGTGAAGGTCGGGATGACCGCGAATTCGCTCTTCGCCTATGTCGCCGACGGCGTCAACGGGATACAGGTAGTCCAGATGATGTCGCCGGAAGAGAACCCGAACATCTACGGCTTCTCGCCGAAGCCCACGCCGAGGCTGATCGCCCATCACTCGCTCCCCGGCGAGGCGCTGTCCATCTCCAAGGGCATCGACCGCGACCGCGCGGTCGATGAGTCGGGCAACCAGATCGCGGTCTTCAACCGCCGCGGCGCGCGCCCATTCAACCTCGAAGAGATGCAGAGGCTCTACCTCCGCGACGGCCAGGTCTACACGGTGACCAACGACGTCCCGGCGCGACCGAGGAGGCCGAGGGCTGACGCGGCGGAGATCGGAAGCATCGGGACGAGGCTCCATGAGTTTGCGTATTCGTTCTGGGGGCGGCTGACGCTTGGCCTTCTCGGCCTGGGCGGCGTCGCCTTCATGTTCCAACGTAAGAAACCCTCTGAGAAGAATCAGCAATAAATGCTGTAGTCGGAGGAAACGCGAAACACGCGGAAGGACTGAACACGCGGAAGGAGATCGAAGGATCGTTCGGTCTCTCCGCGTGTTTCGCGTTTTTAGGGGCCTGGAATTTCAGCCACGAATGGAAACAAATGTTCACGAATAGGGCATGTAGGCTGGAGGATAAAAATAGATCGGTATGCAATCGCGTGTGCAAGATTGTGGCGCGAGTTGTTTGCTCGCGCCTCTTTCCTGATTGGATTCCTGATTGGACAAAGGCCACAAACAGGGCGATTAAACAAATCGCCCCCCACGATAGGCGCAATTGCAAGCCGCTCTAGATCACAGGATCAAGAAAAAGATTAGTGTTCATTCGGGTTCATTCGTGGCTGAAATCCTTTTTCTTGAAATCTGTAGTATTCTGTTTGCAGTATGGGCCTTCTTGAAGTCCGCAACCTGAAAACATTCTTTTCGACCAGGAGGGGTGAGATACGTTCGGTTGACGACGTCTCATTCACGCTCGAACAGGGCGAGACATTGAGCCTGGTCGGCGAATCTGGCTGCGGCAAATCGGTCACGGCGCTTTCGATCATGAGGCTGGTCTCGCCGCCAGGGCGCATTGTCGGGGGAGAGATATTTTTTGAAGGGCGCGATTTGCTGAGGCTCCGCGAGGCCGAGATGCGCGCCATCCGCGGCGACGACGTCGCGATGATATTTCAAGACCCGATGACTTCCCTCAACCCGGTCTATACCGTGGGCGATCAGATCGCCGAAGCCATCCGCCTGCACCGCAAAGTTTCGAAGAAGGAGGCATGGAATCAGGCCGTCGAAGGGATGCGCGACGTGTCTATCCCCGCGCCGGCCGCCCGCGCCGGAAGCTACCCGCACGAAATGTCGGGCGGGATGCGACAGCGCGTGATGATCGCCATGGCGCTGGCCTGCGACCCGAAGCTCCTGATCGCGGACGAGCCCACGACGGCGCTCGACGTGACGATCCAGGCGCAGATTCTGGAGCTGCTGACCGAGTTGCGCGAGAAGCGCAATCTGGCTTTGTTGTTGATCACGCATGACCTCGGAGTGGTCGCGGAGACTTCCGACCGGGTCGCGGTGATGTACGCGGGCAAGATCGTCGAAGAGGCCTCGGCGCGCGAATTGTTCAGCCGCCCGCGTCATCCTTACACCGAAGGGCTGTTGCGCGCCGTTCCGCGCCTCGACGAATCGACCACCGAAAAGAAGCGGCGGCTGCGCACGATCGAGGGCGTCGTGCCGAACCCGTTGAACCTGCCGCCGGGGTGCCGGTTCGCGCCGCGATGCGAACACGTCCGTGACAAGTGCCGGGAAGGCGAAATACCCCTGATCGATCTGGGCGCGGGCAATTCGTCGCGCTGTATTCGAGTTCACGAGATATATCAAAGCAAATCGAAATGACGAATCAGCCATTGGTTGAAATCACAGACCTCAAGAAACATTTTCCAGTCCCTCACAAGCAAGTCGTTCGCGCCGTCGATGGCGTGTCGTTCACGATCAATCGGGGCGAGACGCTGGGATTGGTCGGCGAATCGGGCTGCGGTAAAACCACGGTGGGCCGCTGCATCCTGCGGTTGATCGAACCAACGTCCGGCGAAATCCGTTTTGACGGGCGTGGACTGTTGAATCTGGACCGGGGCGAGATGCGGGCGCTCCGACGCCGCATGCAGATAATCTTTCAAGACCCGTATTCATCGCTCAATCCGCGAATGAAAGTCGGCTCGATCATCTCCGAACCGCTCGAAATTCACCACGTCGGCGACCGGCGGGAGCGAAAAGATCGCGTCGCCGAGTTGCTCCGAGTGGTAGGCCTCGATCCCGATTACGCCAACCGCTACCCGCATCAGTTCAGCGGCGGCCAGCGCCAGCGCATAGGCATCGCGCGCGCCCTGGCGCTGAACCCGGACTTCATCGTGGCCGACGAGCCGGTCTCGGCGCTCGACGTCTCGGTGCAGGCTCAGGTGGTCAACTTGATGCAGGATTTACAGGAGCGTTTCGGGTTAACCTACCTGTTCATCTCGCACGGGCTGGCTGTAGTCAAACACATTTCGACGCGCGTCGGCGTGATGTACCTGGGCAAACTCGTCGAACTCGCGCCGGCCCATGAGATATACGCGAACCCTCTGCACCCATACACGCAGGCGCTGCTCCGGGCGATCCCGATCCCCGACCCGGAGGCAAAGCGGAGGGCGGCGCAAAGATTGGGAGGCGACGTGCCCAACCCAATCGAGCCGCCATCCGGGTGCCGCTTTCATACTCGCTGCCCGCACACGATAGACAGGTGCTGCGCCGAAGAGCCGGAACTCGCGGAAGTTTCGCCGGGCCATTTCGTGTCGTGTTTTCTTCACGAACAGGTTGTACAATCTCCGCGCCTTTAAAAACACTCACAGACGTTCGTTCGCCTGTCGCCCCCGAAGGGAGGCGCGGATCGAAACTCGAAGAATCAGTAGGCAGTTGCTTGTGATTAGATCAGTTTGCGATTGCATATACGGGAAGCTTCGCTGGATCAGTATCGCGAGCGGTAGCGAGCGCGCTTCATTTTGAGTC
>DATCXQ010000725.1:0-3093 GCA_036565725.1 Blastocatellia bacterium | reverse complement strand
TGTGGCCGCCGTTCTCTTTTGGGATTCCGTCCCGCCATTCAGAGCGTAACCTGGCTACCAGTCTCCTGTGCGATCCCATGCGAAGGCTTTCAACTTCGCCAGCGTCTCCGGCGACAATTTACGGCCGTCCGAATATGAAATATTGGCCGCGACGTTTTTGGTCGAGCGCATGCCCGGAATCACCGAGCTGACGGCGTCGTGGCTGAGCGTGAAGCGCAGGGCCAACTCGGCCAGGTTTCCCGCTTCGTCTCCCGTCAGCGACTTCAGTCGTTCGACGCGGTCGAAGACTTTCTGTTTGCGGTCGCCGCTGAAGAACCACGATCGGAAATCGTTTTCAGGAAAGACGCTGTCGGGACGAATCGCGCCGGTCAATCCGCCTTCGTCGAAGGGCACGCGCGCGATGACGCCGATGTTCAACTCCTGGCAGACCGGGTAAAGTTCATCCTCCGGCGCCTGTTCGAAGATGTTGTAGATCACTTGCACGGCGTCAATGTGGCCCTGGCGCAATGCTTTGATCGCGTTCCAGGGCTGGTAATCGTTGAGCGAGAGTCCGAAATATCGAACTTTGCCCTGCTCGCGCAGCTTCAGCAGCGCGTCGATCCATTCGCCCTCGCCCGTCCAGTTGTCGTTCCAGACATGCAGTTGCTGGAGGTCAATCGTCTCAACGCCGAGGTTGCGTAGGCTCTGCTCCGTGCAGTCGATGATGTAGTCGTAGGTGAAGACCTGACGCAGCGGAACGTCGCGGGCGGGCCATTCGCGGTTTTTCGGCGGAACTTTCGTGGCGATGTAGATACGCTCCTTGCGCGAGCGCGCGACCTCGCCGACCAATCGCTCGCTGTGCCCGTCGCCGTAAGCCAGCGCGGTGTCAATGAAATTCAAACCCTGATCAATCGCCAGGTTCAACGCGCGGCGCGCTTCTTCGTCATCGCCGCCGGTCCATTGAACGCCGCCGATGCCCCATGCGCCGTAGCCTATTTCAGAAACTTCGATCCCTGTTCTTCCTAATCTGCGGTATTTCATCGTCGCTCCTTTAGTGGTATCAATTGCCGCGCGATTTACTCATCACGCGGATTGGGTTGTCAAGATTCAAGAAAGTGTTTTTAGCCACGAATGAACACGAATGAACACGAATCTCGTTCATGAGGCTGATAGGTCATTTGTTTCCCTTTAGTCGGATTTTATTCGTGGATATTCGTGTTCATTCGTGGCTGACATTCTTTTCTTCAAGGAGACTTCAAATTGAACATTCAAGACCTGTTCAAACTCGCCGGCGTCGCCATCGTCGTCGTCGGCCTTGCTCTGCGGTTGCGCACGACGTTGGTGGTGGTCGTCGCCGCGCTGGTGACCGGACTCGTGGCCGGATTGCCGCTCTTCTCGCATGAAGGATTCTTTCAACATCTGCCATATCTGAC
Source organism: Blastocatellia bacterium (assembly GCA_036565725.1). Taxonomy (GTDB): domain Bacteria; phylum Acidobacteriota; class Blastocatellia; order RBC074; family RBC074; genus JAJVID01. The sequence goes on along the minus strand of DATCXQ010000725.1, from coordinate 1,681 downwards.
GAAGCCCGGACAGGCCGGCGTCATTAACGCATTGGGAAAGGCGTTCGCCGACAATCGACTGATAACCTTGTTCATTATTACGCTCCCGGCGATCGGGCTGGCCGAGCGCTACGGATTGCAGGAGCAGTCGGCGAACCTGATCCGGAAGATTCGCGCGGCGACTGTCGGGCGGCTGCAGATCGTCTACCAGATCTTTCGCGTGTTGCATGGATTGATGGGCATCCGTCTTAACGGCCATCCGTCGTTCGTGCGGCCGTTGATCTTTCCGATGTCGGCCGGGGCGGCGCAGTCCTCCGACACTGATTCCGTCGAGAAGATAAAGGCGGCGAACGCGGCGGCGGAGAATTACGGGAACTTTTACGGCCAGAACCTGTCGCCGGCGCAGGCGGGCGTATTGCTGGTTTACGGGGTGATGCAGGGGGTCGGGCTGATGGTCAGCGTCGGGGATCTGGTGTTGTATACGATCCCGATCGTGGCCGCATCGATCATTTTGGCCGTTATACAGTTCGTTCGTCTGGATCGCGCTCTGGGCAAGATGGCGGAGGCGAAGCGATGACAATCGGCTCTGTCTTTAGCCTGGAGGCCGTTTACGTGTTGACCGGCGTCACGCTATTGATCTTCGCGCTGATGACTTTCGCAGATGGCGCGAACCCGCGGCGCCTGGGCAGCGGGCTCTTCTGGATGACGCTCGGAATCATCTTCGTGTTCGGCGGCGTGGCGCCTCATTGGTTGACGGGATTGCTGGTGCTGTTTCTGGTCGCGCTCGATGGATTCGGGCAAGTGCGTCGCGGGAGCTCCGAGACCGATCCGGTCGAGCAGGCCGAACACGCGCGGCGTCTCGGAAATCGCATTTTCATTCCTGTGCTCGCCATTCCGATCGTGACCTTCTCCTTCGCCCTGATCTTTCGCTGGCGCGGGATGGATGTGAATCGCGGCGCGCTGGTCGGGCTTGGCTTTGGCGGTGTGGCGGCGATGCTCGCGTGTTTGAAACTCACCGGCGGCAACGCGCGCGCGCTGATGAACGAGGGACGTCGATTGAACGAGGCGATGGGCGCGGTCAACATCCTGCCGCAATTGCTGGCTTCGCTCGGCGTAATCTTCACCGCCGCCGGAGTCGGCAAGGTGATCGCGCAGGGCATTCAACAGGTCATTCCGGCCAACAACCTTTTTCTGCTTGTGCTGGCCAACTGCCTGGGGATGGCTCTCTTCACGATCATAATGGGCAATTCATTCGCAGCCTTTCCGGTGATCGCCACCGGGGTGCTGGTTCCGCTGATCATCACACCGTTCGGCGTCAATCCGGCGATGGCGGCGATTATCACTCTGACCGCCGGGTCGAGCGGGACGTTGATGACGCCGATGGCCGCCAATTTCAACATCGTGCCCGCGGCGCTGCTCAACATGCGCGATCAATACGGCGTAATTAAGTTTCAATTGCCTTATGCGCTTACTATGTGGTCGTTCCACGTGTTATTGTTGTGGCTGCTGATCAAGATCTCCTGAGACGAATCGAATAACGTAGAGGTGAATAAATGAGCACGAATCGCCTTCGCATTCGTTTAAGCGCCGTGTCCGCGGCGCTGGCTGTCGCTTTAACGCTCCTGGCCGCCTGGCCCGATTTGAGGAACAAGGTCGCGGCGGCCGTCCTGCCGCCGGAAATCTGGCGCATCGCGCCGCCCGC
>DATCXQ010000722.1:0-10180 GCA_036565725.1 Blastocatellia bacterium | reverse complement strand
CCGGTTGGTCGCCGCCGAAGCTCAAGCCGGTATTGAAGATGCTATAATTACGAACGAGCGTCACTACTCCGCTTTGGATCATGCGCTGGCCGCATTGCGCCAGGCCAGGCAGGATTTGGCCGCAGGCTTCACAGAAGAGGTGGCTCTGGCAAATTTGCATCAGGCGCTGCGAAGTCTCGGGGTCATAACCGGAGAGACGCTCATCACGGACATCATTAATCAGATATTTTCGACCTTCTGCATCGGAAAGTAGCGCATGCCACACTTTGACGAACAATTCGACGTTGTGGTGATCGGGGCGGGACACGCCGGATGCGAAGCCGCGAACGCCGCCGCCCGAGGAGGCGCGAAGACGGCCGTCGTCACATTCAGTCTAGATTTGATCGCCCAGATGTCTTGCAACCCGGCCATCGGGGGAATCGCGAAAGGACACCTGGTTCGCGAGATCGATGCGCTCGGAGGTTTGATGGGCCGGGTGATAGATCAAACCGGTATCCAGTTCCGAATGCTCAACCGCAGTCGAGGCCCCGCCGTCCAGGCGCCCAGGGCGCAAGCCGACCGCGCCCTCTATCGGAGCCAGATGCGGCGCGAGCTCGAGTCCATTCCTAATCTCTACCTGCGGCAAGGAGAGGTCATAAGAATTATGACCGAAGACGATCGCGTCGCCGGCGTAGAGTTGATGGACGGCAGGTTGCTTAGGGCCGATGCCGTGGTCATCACGACGGGTACTTTTCTGAACGGTCTGATTCACATCGGCGCCAGGCGGTTCTCCGCCGGACGTTCGGGCGAGCCGCCGTCAATTAAACTCGCGGAGAATTTGCGCGAACTCGGATTCAGAATCGCCCGGCTCAAGACCGGCACTCCCCCCAGACTCGACGCGCGTTCGATTGACTTCAAGGCTTTCGAGGAGCAGCCGGGCGATGATTTCCCGACGCCGTTTTCCTTCACGACCAGGGCCATCACCCAACGCCAGATCTCGTGCCACATCGGATATACAACTCAGAAGTTGCATCAGACGATCCGTCAGAACATCAGTCGCTCTCCGCTCTATAGCGGCCAGATCACCGGCGTCGGACCGCGCTATTGCCCCTCAATCGAGGACAAGGTGGTAAAGTTCCCCGACAAAGATCGCCATCAACTCTTTCTTGAACCGGAGGGCTATCATACTTACGAGGTCTACTTGAACGGATTCTCGACCAGCCTCCCCGCCGATTTGCAGCGCGAGTTGGTCAACCAGATTCCCGGTCTTGAGAAAGCTGTGATGCTCCGCCCCGGCTACGCGATCGAATATGACATGGTCGATCCGACTGAACTCTGGCCTTCCCTTGAGACCAAGCGAATCAAGGGCCTGTTCAACGCCGGTCAGATCAACGGCACTACTGGATATGAAGAGGCGGGGGCTCAGGGGATCATCGCCGGGATCAACGCCGCCAGATATGTCCACCGGCAAGAGCCTGCGCTGATCGAGCGCGACTCCGCCTACATCGGAATCCTGATCGACGACCTGGTCACGCAAGGCGTGGATGAGCCTTATCGCATGTTCACCTCTCGCGCCGAACAACGACTCAAATTGAGAATCGATAACGCCGATGAACGGCTCAGCGAAATAGGCTTCGATCTAGGCATGCTGCCGAAGGATCGTTATGACGAGTTCGCCAGCAAACAAAATCGCAAAAATGAATTGCGGGAATATTTCCGCCGAACCACAGTCTCTGTCCGAGCCGCCGGCTATTACCAGTTCGCCGAAGCCTCAGGCGTCAGTCTGTCTGAAGTCGTAAATTTATCTCAGTTGGCCAAGCGGCCTGAGGTTTCAGCCGAACATCTGGCTCATCTTCTCCCCGAAGATTTGAGGGAGCGATGCGGGATCGACGAGATCACGACCGTCGTCACCGATTTCAAATATGAAGGATACCTGATCGCGCAGGAGAACATGGCGAACCGCCTGGCCAAAGCTGGGGGCAGAACCATTCCCGCCAATCTGGAATATTCTCGAATCCCAGGTCTTTCTCATGAAATGGTCGAAAGACTCAACCGGGTGCGACCACAGACGCTCGGCCAGGCGATGAGAATTCCTGGTCTGACGCCGGCCGCTCTTTCATTACTCACCATTCATGTCGAACTGATGTCTCGCCAGCAGTCCTCTTGATGTCACTAGAAGTCGATCAGATGAAAGACATCCTCCGAAACTTCCTGGGAGCGCAGGCGCCCCTGCCTGCGGGTTCACAAAACAAGCAGGCAGAGATGCCTGCCCTCCCAGGCGCGCTTCCAGAAAGTTTCACCGAAGCGGAGGCCGATCTGCTGTCGGAGTACTACGAACTGGTTTTGAAATGGAACAAGCGCCTTCACCTGACGACGCTGGCTCGGCCCCAAGAATTCTTTGAAAGGCACATCCTCGAATCTGCCTTCGCCGAATCATTGATTCTTCCTTCAGCAAATCAAGTTTGGGATTTGGGATCGGGTCTGGGCGTTCCGGGAATGGTGATAGCTATATTGCGCCCCGACCTTAATGTGCGATTGATCGAGGTCAGTCGCAATAAGGTCCTCTTCTTAGAAGAAGCGGCTGCCTATCTTAAGCTGAAAAACGTAGAGGTAATCGAATCCAGAATTGAAACCCTCGAACGCGCTCCTGAGGAATCCTGTCTGACCGTCCGCGCGATTGAGAAGATGGAGAAGATGATTCCTGAAATTCTGGGGTTGGGGGCAAAGGCGACACAAATTCTGATTTTCGGGGGGAAGAGCATCGAAGAGAAAACGCGCGCGCTTGTATATACAGATAAGAAGATAGAGAGCTTGCTGATCCCGGGTTCTAATCAAAGATATGTAATTAACATCATCCGTTCCACGTGGAACGCCGAGAGCGGGAGAGCGGGAGAGTAGGAGAGCGGGAGAATCGCTTATTTTCTCTATCCCTCGCTCCCTCGCTCCCCTACTCTCCCACTCTCCGTCTTTCCGTTCCACGTGGAACACCCTCCCTCACTTTAACTTGAATTTCGGATGTGATAATTTTCGCGGCGTTGTCTGAGTTTCATTTCGTCACGCCTCGAGATAGACATATGGGAAAAATCATTGCAATCTCCAATCAGAAAGGTGGGGTTGGGAAGACGACTACGGCTATAAATCTCTCCGCCTGTTTTGCGGCCGCCGATATTTCTACATTGCTGGTCGACATGGATCCGCAGGCGAACGCGACCAGTGGCGTCGGGATAAAAAAAGGCTCGTTCGACCGTTGCATCTACCACTCTATGATTATGAATGAGCCCGTCCCCAGCATACTACTGGACACCGAGTTGGAACACCTGAAGCTCGCTCCATCGGACCGCAATCTTGCCGGAGCCGAAGTCGAGTTGATAGACGTGGAGCAGCGAGAGTTCTATTTAAAGAAAGCCATTGAGACTCAGCGCGACAGATTCGAATACATAATCATCGACTGTCCTCCGAGTTTGGGATTACTGACGTTGAACGCCCTGGCCGCCGCTGATTCGATAATCGTCCCGATTCAATGTGAATATTTTGCGCTGGAAGGGGTGACCGACTTATGGGACACCCTCGTGAGGATTCGTAGAAACATCAATCAATCTCTGGGAGTCGAGGGGTTTCTGCTGACGATGTTCGATGAAAGAACGAATCTGTCGAACCAGGTTGTTTCAGACCTGAGGGATTTCCTCGGGGCGCAGGTCTTTCAAACGGTGATCCCCCGTAACATTCGGCTAGCCGAGGCGCCGAGCTATGGCAAGCCGATCATTCTTTATGACATAAAATCTCGGGGCGCTGAAAGCTACTTAAACTTGGCTAAAGAGGTGTTGGAACATGACAAGAAGAGCGTTAGGGAGAGGCTTGAGCGCCCTGCTCTCTGATTCGGTTTCGGTTGTTGCGCCTGGTGAAGAGCTGCAGGAAGTTGACATCGATTTAATCGATCCAAATCCCGATCAGCCGCGGCTGCGCTTCAATGAAGACAAGCTCAACGAACTCGCCCAATCGATCAGGGCCAACGGGTTGGTGCAGCCTCTGCTGCTGCGACGAAGCGCGAACGGGCGGTATCAGATCGTAGCCGGAGAGCGCCGTTGGCGCGCTGCCCAGCTCGCGGCCTTGCCTAAAGTACACGCCGTTGTACGCAATATTCCCGATTCGAAGTTACTCGAATTGGCGCTGATCGAAAATATCCAAAGGGAAGAACTCAACCCGATCGAAGAGGCCTCGGCCTATCAGCGGCTCATACACAATCTGGGTCTGACCCAGGACGAGGTGGCGCAGCAGGTTGGGAAAGATAGATCTTCAATCGCCAATTATCTGAGACTCTTGAAGCTGCCCGAAGACGTTCAGAGAATGTTGGAAGACGAGCTGATCTCAATGGGGCACGCGCGAGCGCTATTGGGCTTGGACACCAAAGATCAGATAAGAAGACTGGCAAACGAGGTGGCCGAGAAAAAACTATCGGTTCGGCAGACTGAACAGGCAGTGAAGCGAGCCACTTCTCCACAATCGCCTGGGGAAAGGTCGACACCATCAAGCAATGATGCTAACATCCGCGCCGCCGAGTTGAAGATGAAGAGATTTCTTGGATCTCAGGTGCGCATTCATCTGGGTAATAACGGAGGCAGGATCGAGATCGATTTCAGTTCGGCTAGCGAGTTAGACAGAATCTACTCAATCATCATGCGGAAGTCAGACTCCTAACCATTCCAATTATCTTTATCGCATAATTTGTCGGCTCCCAAATCAATCCTTAACGTGGAGGCTTAATCATGAAGTTCGGCAGCAACAAACCGCCTTACGTAAACGCCGCTGAAGAGCCAACAGATTTGCGCAGCTTCTTGGGTGAAGGCACTGAAATAACCGGCGAGGTCAGATTTTCGGAGATTATGCGTGTGGACTCCCAGATCTCCGGGACCATCGTTTCGGACTCAGGCAGCCTGCTCATTATGGAAAAGGGCTGCATCAAGGCCACGGTTCAGGTCGGAGCGGTTGAAGTCAGTGGTATAGTCGAAGGCACAATAACGGCGAAAAACAGCGTGAAGATCCACTCCACCGGACGTGTTTACGGCGACATCTACACTCCAGCCTTGATCATCGAACACGGCGCCGTTTTCGACGGTAAGTGCCACATGCTCGAAAACAAGAACAACGTGACAAAGGACTTCACGGCAGCCGAGCATAAGACTTCAGTTGACACCTCTAACTTGAAAAGGGTGGATGCGATCTAACTGCATCCGAGACGCCACAATCGCAAAGAAGTTGAAGGGAAGATTTTTTTCCTTGTGGCTGTTGCGCCAATTCACTCCTGCCCAGCAAACCGCTGCGACTGATCGCGAGCTTCAGCGATCACGTCTTGTTCATTCAACGTAAGCAATTCTCCATCCCGCATCACGAACCGTCCATCAATGATCACCGTTTCCACATCGCCTGCTTCCGAAGCATAAACAATCGTCGAAATCGGATCGGGCTGAGGCGTGGTGTGCAACCTGTTGAGATTGACCAATTGAAGATCGGCGCGTTTGCCGACTTCGACGCTGCCGATTTGATCGGCAAGTCCCAGCGCGCGCGCGCCGCCAGTCGTCGCCATTCGCAGCGCGGTCAGCGCCGGCAACGCGCGCGAACCATGCCTGACTTTCTGCAGCAGGGCCGCCGTCCGCATCTCCGTGAACATGTCGAGGCGGTTGTTACATGGAGCGCCGTCGGCGCCGAGCGACACCGAGACACCGAGATCCAGCATCTCGCTCACGCGGGCGATGCCCGAGGCCAGTTTGAGATTCGACGAAGGGCAGTGCGCGACATGCGCGCCGGTCGAGCGTAAAATTTCCATCTCGGCGTCGTCGAGGTGAACGCAGTGAGCCAACACAACGTGAGGCGCGGTCAACCCGACGTCGCGCAGGTATTCGATATTGCGCTTACCCGTCGCGCGTTCGACCATCGCTATTTCATCGCGATTTTCCGAGGCATGAGTGTGTACCATCACACCACGCTCTCCAGAGAGGCTGGCGATTCGTTGGAGCAATTCACGCGTGCAACTTAGTGCGAATCTCGGGGCAAAGCAGTAGCGGATCCGGTTATCAGCACGGCCGTTCCACCGTTCCAGCAGATCGAGCGATTCGGCGATCGATTCCTCAGTCTCTTCAAACAAGGCTTCGGGTGCGTCGTCGCCATGATCCATCATGCATTTTCCGACGGTCGCTCGAAACCCGGACTCCTCGACCGCGCGGAAGACGGAGTCGGTGTAATTGACCGTCTCCATCGTCAGCGCGCAAGTCGTCCCCCCCTTGATCAACTCCGCGATTCCCAGCCGCGCCGAAGCGTAAAGCGATTCCGGCGTATGCGCGGCCTCCATCGGCCATACGCGTCGCTTCAGCCAGTCGATCAACTCCAGGTCGTCAGCCGCGCCGCGAAACAGCGTTTGGCAGAGATGAATGTGAGTTTGTATGAAGCCGGGCAGTAGCGCACAGCCGCGCCCGTCAATCACCTCGTCGAAAGCGATGTTGAAGCTCGCGGTCGTCGAAGGCTCGACCGCCGCGATGCGTCCTCTATCAAGCGCTACGCTGCCCTCAAAGACGCGATTGGCGTCGTCGAGCGTGATGATCGTCGCGTCTTTAATGAGCACGGCCATATGATTTCATCGCTTCAATCGGCTCGGCGCGTTCGCCTCGCCTGTCGTTCTATAAATCGGATAGGTCTTGCCCTTCTCAAGGTAGGAGTCGAGAAAATTCCAGTTCACGAATCCGTCGTCGCTCTCCGCTTCGAGCAGGTAGAAGATAAGCGACGCGGATGGTTGAGAGGTTCGAACCAGAATCGAACCGGAAGGGAATTGAACCGTCTCTTTTTGCGTACGGCTTTTGAGTTTGACCTCGGCGTGGCCTTGAAAAGCGCGCGCGGCTTTCTTCACGTCGTCGATGATGTAGCTTTCGACTTCGGCCGTCAGAGGTTCGGTCAACTCTTCGACCGCGACGCCATGTGCGAGTAGCTTGCCGACTACGCTCTTCATTCCATCCTCGTTGCGGAAGATGTAAGCGCGAGGGAGCGCGAGGCTCTTCGTTGCGGCGAAGAGTCCGTAATCAGGCATGGGCGTCGGGGTGAGCTTGTTTTCGATCATGGCCGTCATCATTTTGCCCGAGCGCGGATTTTTTACCTTTTCAACTTCGCCGACCAGGATCGAGGCGGGCTTCTCCAGCGGCTTCAATTCAAACTCCACTCCTTGGCGCTCGACGCGCCCGCGAATCACATCATCGTCAACGCGCTTGATCAGCGCCGTGATTTCGTCTGCATGCAGAGCGGAGTATTTAAAAATCTCTTCGACGAAGGCTTCGGTAACCGCTACGCGGCCTTTGAAATCGAGGTAGCTGTAAGCTTCCGAGAGGATCGTCAGACGGTTTCGAAGGCCGCAGTAGTTATTGCCGAATCGCGGACGGTGATCGAAGGTGCGCCAGATTTTTGTTTCGGGCTTATCAGCCGGTCGCGCTTCGCTGCCCGATCGCTCCATCTCAAACGAGTTCAGTTCGCGATTCATCCGTTCTTTCGTCGCAAAATTACCGTAGTAATAAATCCGGAACTTGTGAGCCTTGAGCATTGAGCGCGTGATCGCGGGCAGCATCTTATTCCGCTCAAACGCGATCAGTCGCGCGTCGGCGTTGGGGTTGAGGGTTGGCGCGTAAGTCAGGTGATAGCCGTGATACGAACCGTTGGTCGTATGCAGGTCCACCGTTAAATGCGGATCCCATCGATTAAACAATGCGACGAGCGCGTTGGCTTCCGGGGTTTCGAGTTTCATGTAATCGCGGTTGAGATCGAAACCCTTAGCGTTTTCGCGTGTACCGACGCCGCCAATCGGTCCATACTGCGCAGTGCGGTTATTCAGGCTGATCTTCTCGTTGCCGTCGGCGTTATAGATCGGAGCGATCAGGATGACCAGATTGTTGAGCAGCGACCGCAGGTCTCCGATTGCGATGCGCCTCGCCAGATGAAGCGTCGCCTCCTTGCCTTCGACTTCGCCCGCATGAATGTTGGCCTGAATGAATATGACGGGCTTGCCCGAGGCGCGCGCCTCCTGCGGCCGCGCGATCGGCGGATCGGCGAAGATCATCAGCGGCAGGTCGCGCCCTTCTTCGGTCTTGCCGAAGGATTCGACGCGCAGTTTGTCGGTGCGCTTCTGCAACTCGCCGATGAAACGCGCCACGTCTTCGTAACGGCTGGTCTCTTCGTAATTGGTCTGTTCGGCGCGCGATTTCAATTGGTCGTCTTGTGAGCGTGGCATAATTGTCGGAGCGCTGGCGAGCAATAGAGCCAAGCTCAGGGAGGCGAAGCCCGGCCTCATAATTCGATTTTTCCTCATTGAATTGAAGCTGCCGCTAATCCGAGAGCGATAAGAAATATATATCCCAAAATAATCAGACCGTAGAGGATCGTCACGACAAGACCAATATAGAATCCCGCCTTGGCAATGCCATCGCCCGACGAAGGCGCTTGTCCTTGACGAATCGCATTCATTTCCATTTTGCCCAGGATCATTCCCGGAATGCTCGTCAAAAAGCCGCACATAAAGATCGAGACGAGGCTCAGGACCAGCGAAGTGATAGCGCGTCCACTGGCGCCCTGCTGCGGGTACGTCTGATTGGCATAACCTTGTTGCGGCGGCGGGTATCCCTGATAGCCGGGATAGGGAGAATAACTCTGTGGCTGCTGCTGCTGCGGCTGTTGCTGACCTTGGCCCGGCGTCGAATAAGGGTAAGGCTGCTGAGGCGATCCTGAGGAGGCGCCCGACGCGCCACCGGGCTTCGTCAATGGCGCGCTGCAGGAACGACAGAATTGATCGGTATCAAGGTTATTAGCGCCGCACCGGGTGCAAAACATAGACTGTGGCCTCCAGAGTTAATCTTGGCAGAATCAATTTGGGCAGGGGCAGTTTTGGCGTATTTATCTCTCAAGCAATTTTGCGGATTCCTGGCGCGCTGTGCTGTCCTGTTAGCCGCGCCGGAAGGCGGATTGTAAACGAACATTATGCGATGGTACAGCGCCACGCGTTCGTAAGCGGCTGCGCTTGGGGTCAACCACTTGCTGGCGCTCTCGGCGTCGTCAGTTTGGCCAGAAGAGGCCTTTCATCACTGCAATCTTATACAGCCAGCTCAGAATGAAAAGCGCGATCGTCAGGCGGATCACGAGGTTTCTGCCGCGCGACAGGTTGAATTTCGTCCACGGGACGCGGCGGCGAATGAAATGCATCGAAAGCGGAACGCTCAGAACCGCGATAATGAAAACGACCAGGCCAAACGGCTGCGTGATGACCGATTCATAAAACTGCAACCGCGCCGCATGGGCAAAGCTCGTAGTCAATCCGCAACCCGGACAGGGAATCCCAGTCAGATGAAGAAAAACGCAAGGTGGTAAGCCGAGTTGCTCGTGGGTGCCTACGCCACGCGGTGAAGGTTGCAGGAGTCGCGCTGTGATCAGACCGGCGCTGGCGACCAACCCCAGTGTAACGTATTTAGCCCGATCGCCCTTTGAATAGTCAAAAGACCTGAGCGGAGCGAGCGGACGACGAGAATCCGCTCGCTCCGCTACATCCGATCCAGATTGATTAAGTTCGACCATTAAATTGAGAGCGCCGATACGCTTTGATTACTACGCGAATCACAATAAGCTCCAAACAAGGAGTACAGAACATCCCTAGAACCAGCCTCTCTTGTTTTGAATGTAGGTCTTCACGAACTCCTCATCGCTTTTGACCAGATACAATATCCCTTCTACCAGGCCGATAGGTGTGAATATTATCCCCCCGATTCCACACGTCAATACCGTTACGAGCAGCATGATCAGCCCTTCGGTCGTATACCCAAGAACAAATTTGTGAATGCCCAGCCCTCCCACCAATATCCCCAATATACCCGCCGCCAACTTTTTATCCGCTCCTAACGCGCGCCAATCCTGCGCGGCCATTGGGGAGTTCTGATAGCCGGGGTGAGAAGAGTAACCCTGATAGCCGGGATATGGAAGGTTTTCTTGTTGTGACTGTTGCTGGCTTGCCCCGAATGTCGAATAGGGGTAGGACTGTTGGGCCGGTCCTGAAGACGCGACCTGGCCGGGAGCGGCGCCTGGCTTTACCAGCTGCGCGCTGCAAGATCTACAGAATCGGTCGGTATCGAGATTGTTAGCCCCACAGCGAGTGCAAAACATAAGCAGTGTCCTCTGGCAGGTAGCC
>DATCXQ010000721.1:0-14701 GCA_036565725.1 Blastocatellia bacterium | reverse complement strand
CGCCAGACACGGAGCCGATGCGCAAGGGGGGTGGATCAATGGAAGCCGGGGCGGATGATAATCGGCGCATTATGACTTCCAAAAGCTTCCTGCCGATCAAGCCGGTCATAATGCAATTATCAGCCGACCCTTCCGATTCCCTTTTTGCCGCGCCTGGCAATCCGAGCATTCCAGCAGTTATCTGTAAATGCGGGATTTACGTTTGAGGGATGGCTCGATTTTTCAAATCTTCTCTAGGAGCGAGTCCAAGTCCTCAAGCATCGAGCTTATACAAGAGTGATCGACAACAAAACGCCATTCCGCTTTCATTCGAGATGTACTATAGCTAAGGCTGAAAACAGGATGGTCTAGTTTTGAGATTAGATCTTCCCTCTGTCCTACAAATATTATGAGCTGAGGATCGCGAATACCTGATAACTCCAACTCAAATTCAAACGGGTTAGCCAGCCAATTTCGCAAACATTCACTCAATTTCCTCAAGTTCTTTTCCGAGAAGATTATTTGAGGAAGATGCACAACAAAGTCCTCTGTCAATTCAGCTTCCCAATCTGGAAACAAAGATTGCTTGCGCCCCCAAAAATTTCCAGTGATACGTAACCCACACAGGAGCAGCTTGTTATCGTTTAAGGAAAAAGCTTCCTTAAACTCAATGGTTGCGGAATTCCATCCATCGTTAGATGATATTTGGACAGTTATCTCTGATGGAGTTCTATGGTTTTCTTGGTAAGTCATGGCTCCCTTTAGCCTTTCTAGAATGTTCCTCTTCGGTTCCAACATTCCTCTCGCCAGTTGCGTGATGCTGCTTTTTATCTGCCTGATGTGTCCCTTTAATGTTTTTGCCAGGCTTCTGATCAGGAATAGGTGAATTAGGATCAAGGTTACCTGTACCCATTTCGCGCCTTCTGTCACTTCGACGTTTGTCAACTTCTTGTGGGCTATACGGATTGCCCTTCAATGCCGGGGCGTTAGTCGCCTCTGGAACCTTCGACGGCTGAACATCCTCTGCCTCTATAGACTCGCTTTTAAGCAGGGGATGATGCTTTTCAGCGATGTAAGCGCCTGGCCTATCAGAGTCACCGCCAAATCCACGTGCAACACTATTTACGTACCCATTCCATAATGCTTTCCAATCTGTATTATATGCGGCATAACCTAGCGCCGCGACTCCCGTTACAACGAGTACTCCTGTACCAACAGCCTGTCCACCTGGAACAGCCTCAAGGGCCGCTCCTGCCGCCGCTCCCAGTTTGATGGCATCCGCCATCGTTGCCTGATGTCCATCGGGATCAACAAACTTGAGCGGATTATTAAGACAATAACTATACTTGTTTAGACTCTGAGGCTCAGCAATGTCAGCATAAAAAGTAGGATTATGCGCCGCAACTTCAGCGAACAATTCAGTCGGTCCACCTGGAAACTCATCTGGGCTGATGAATCTTCCCTGTGCGCTTGAGTAATATCTGGCAAGGAAGTAATCCAGCCCCGTCTCATCATCCCTTTCCTTTGACGTGAATTTTTGTCTCGTCGAATCTGAGCCATAACCGATGGCCGCGCTTCTGATTCCGACCCCCGCAGACAGCTCTTCGCCGAAGGGTAAGAAGTCGTGGCGCTTCACCCCTCCCAAACTCCCTGACCGATCAACCGCTATCCTCGTCGAGCCCAGATGGTCTGGCACAAGCCACTGCAATTGTCGGTCTCCGGTCTCACTTCCGTCCCACACCACCAGCAACTGCCCGTTCCGGTATCCGTACTCCTTCCTAAGCGTCGGCGCCCCGCTCACCAACTGATATTCTCCCACCAACTCACCGCCTATGCCATAGACCTGCCACCAGACTTCGCCGCCGTTGTTGAGCGAGCGGCGCGTACGATGGCCGTCGGCATCATATACGTATCTGTTGGCCAGCCCGTTGGCGCCGTCCGCAGTCAGCATCCGGTTCTCGGCGTCGTAAATTCGATTGCCGGCCGTCCCCGTCTGCGTGTGCGTGTCCTTGATCAGGTTGCCGGAGAGGTCATATTGCATCTTGTCCGACGCCTGGCTGCCGTCGGCATCGGTCGGCGCGATCAGCCGGTTGTTCGCCCCGTTGATCTTGAAGCCGGGGTTAGGCACACCAGTCCCAAACGCCGAACTGACCAGCCGGTTGCCGAAACGGTCGTAGCTGAATTGCTGGTTGAAGACGTTGGGAGTGTATACGCCCGCGCTTGTGTAGGTCTCTTCGGCGGTCTGGGCGACGCGATTGAGCGAATCGTAGCAGTAATAATCCGCAGACATAACCCACCCGGTGACGGCGCCGCCGCCGTCCAACGCGGTCGGGACGAAGTGATCCTGCCGGTAGAGGTTGCCGTTGTTAGACTGCGGCGCCACGGCAGGCCAGGCATACTCGATGAGGTTACTGCTTAAGAACATTCGCAGCGCGCCGCGGTTCCACGACGCTCCGGTCCATTGCGCCGGGTTCGGGCCGTCGTTGATCGCGCCTCCGTCAGTCCCCAGCCGCACGTCGAACAACTGGCCGCGCGAGTTGTAATGGCGGCGGTGATAGAGCGGCATCGAGGTCCCGAACTGCTCGCGGATCAACTGCCCCTGCGGGTTGTATTGAATGCCGGTCGAGTATGTGCGCGACACGCCGTCGCCGATGTTGCCGGTGAAGCCGGTCAAATCTCCGGCGACGTCATAGGTGTACGTGACGCTGCGGCCTGTCGGAAAGGTCTTGGTCTTGACGTGCCCCGCCAGATCATAAATTTGCGATGTTGTGAATGCAGCGCTCCAGACGCTGTTGTTCTTGAAAGACTGCCGGACCGACTTTGCGCGGCCCAGCGCGTCATATCCCATGACCTCCTGCTTTTCAACATTCTGACCAGCCGACTCATTGCCACCTGCATAACTGCGCCACAACCGCCCCTTTCCATACTCACCCGCAGCCGGATTATCATATTCGCGCGTGATGTCGGGGTTTACTGTCGTGTCTGAATAATCGACCGTTCGGTTGCGGTTCAACTCATCGTAGGTGTAATTGATGAAAACGTTGCGCGCATCGGTCTTCTTTTTCAGATTCCCGTTGGCGTAATATTCGTGCGAGATCGGACCACTTTCCGGATTGTTCGCCGTAATCAGGCGGCCTAGACTGCTTAAGGTGAACGTGCGAATCTGGGTAACAGGAGACGATCCGCCGTTGGGGACGCCCGTCTGACTGGTCTGGATCAAATTGTCGAGCGCGTTGTAGGCGTAATTGGTCGGCTGAACAGGGGCGGATGTGCCGCCGAGATTACCGACTGCGTCCGGCTCGTCGACTCTGACCAATCTTCCCAGAGCATCCACACGGCTGCGACGCTTCTTTCCCGCCTGATCGGTGACGGTAGTAAATTCCGCGTCATATTCCGTCGTCAACTTACCGGACGAGATCGAATTGCCTCCCCAGGGAGCGGGCGGCGTCGCGCCGACGAAGGTCTCGACCTCGATAAACCTTCCGCCCTCATCGAATTTGGTTCGCTTCCAGGCCATCCCTGGCTCGCCGCCCGCCGCGCCGGAAGTAGCCGCGCGGTAGGGAGCAGAAACGAGTTCGTAGCCATTTGGATTGCCCGCATCGCCTGCGAAATAGCGGGTCTGTATCTTAACCCCCTTGGTTTTGTCAGTGGCTTCCGCCGGGTTACCGCTCTCCAACCTGCGGGTGAGGCAGATGCGCCCGAGCTGGTCGTAATGCTGAATGGTGATCAACTTGCCGTCGCCGGTGGTGTTCAGATCGGAGCGGACGATCACGCGTCTTTCCGTGTCGGAATGTTCGGTGGCCGTTTGTTTCTCGACCCCAGCTATGCCGTCGGCCTCTTCGACCAGAATCGGACGTCCGAAGACGTCGTAAGTCGTTCTGTTCGTGACGTTGTTATCCGCATCGGTTGATTGCGTGACCAGACCGGTATGGAAATCGTAAGCCCGCGTCGTCATCTGCTGAACAGGCGTGCCCACGGCTACCTTGGTTTCTGTGACATAAAGATTTCCGTGGCCGTTGATTGGGTCGTAGATGAACTGTGTTTGAACGCCGTTCGCGTCCGTCGTCAATGTGCGATTTCCGTAGGGATCATATTGGTGTGTGACCGAGATCGAATTCCCGGCGCTGAGCGGACGGCTGATGCCAGCCTTAATCGAATCCCACTTCCTTTCCGTCGTCAGGTTGCCGGTCGTGGATGGGTTGTCGTAGAAGGATTCAGCGCGCGAAATCACAGAGCCGGCGCTAAAATCCGAACGCGCTTCACTGAATTCAATCGCGTTCTTCAGGTTCGGCGATGTCGGTTTGTTATAGGCATCTGGATCGTTGGTTGTTGTGTCCGAAGCGTCCGGCGTCGGGCTGTAATAACTATTGACAATGACCCGTTTGAGCGGCGCGTTTTGTGGGATGATGAGGTTGCCACTGGCGTCGTGAGCGCTACTGTAGCTCACCCAGTCATATTCCGCCACCTGCGTGACATTCCCGTTCTTGTCATAGTTGTAGTCTTTGATCGCGGTTTTCGCCAGGTTCCCGCCGGCGTCCCGGATGGAAGTGGCTTCGGTTTTGACATACGGGTTGGCGTCCCGCAACGGGTCAACCTTGTTCTGCTGCCAGATCTGCTCGACCACACGGCCATCGGGGTGGGCTATTTTCTTCACCAGCCCGCTTGTCCAACTCGAGCTTGAGGTGTCGCCGAATGTGACCATGGTCAACCCATTATCAGGGCCGATGATGATGCTGGTCGTGAAACCGCTAGCAAATGGGTCGCCAAAATCATATTGCCACGTTTCACTCACAGGAGTGGAAGCGCCGTCGTACTCCTGCTGGTAAGTCAGGTCCTTCCGGGTGGGAGAATTATGGAGAACATGCTTATAAGATGGGTTCCCCAGGGTCGAAGGCCCGCTCACACCGTCGAGGGCATACTGATAGGCCGCTTGCGCGCCTGACGGCAGGGTGATCGAACTGATCTCCCCCCAGCCATAAGAGGTCACATTTTCTGATGTCCCCGGATCGTAAGGGGCGGCATTGTAGTTGAATGTATAATCGAGCGCCCCGGCCTGCGCCGGCAGGATGATCTGATCTACCACTCTCCAGTTGGCACGGATTGTCTGCGGGTATAGGCTCCCTTGCGGGGTGGTGTAGTAGGTTTTGTTGACATAAGCAGTCTTCCACTTCACCGTCCATGTGACGTCCTGACCGCCGGCCCCGGTCATGCGGATATAATCCTGATTGAGTGGGGAGTCGAACTCGACCATGATCGAGCGCCCGAGCTGATCCACGAGCTTTGTAGCTGGGTTGCCGTTCGGCAGCGTGACGCGCTGAATCTCGATGTAATTATTGTTGCGGTCGTAGACCCGCTGACCGAGCGCGCCCTGCTCGCGACTGGTGACGCGTGTTCCGTCGGGGTAATACAGCGTCCAAGGAGTCTGATGCCAGACCACGCCTGGCGCAGGCTGAAAATCCAGCCGCAGGTACGTACCGTCAACGCTATAGTAGGTCAGCCGGTTGTAAGTCTGTGACGTGTTCGGACAGCCATTGATCAACCCGTCGGGGCGCACCTTAAAGTAGCCGTCGCCGCGGTCGTCATTGTGCCCATGCGGTCGGAACTCGTGCGCGCTCCCGTCCGGGAAGGTCATCTTAAGCTTGAAGATGTAAATAACTCTGGTATCGGAGGAGCCGCCGATGGTAGTGCCATCCGTATCCGGTCGGAAGACCGTGCAGGAGGGTACGGGGTTCTGAAATTGATCCAGCCGGTTCTCCAACTCCAGGTCGTATCCCACACCGTAACGCCACCCTCCCGCATCGCTTTTGAAGAGCCAGTTCTGGGAGATCCACTGACCGGGGCGAATGTGATCGGGCACGACTTCGACGCGGCTTTCATAGAGCTTGCTGTTATAGAGTAACTGAAGTCCGGCGCTCTGACCGCCCCGCCCCGCCGGAAGCGACGCCAGCGGCAGGTGGAGCATCAGGTTGCCGTTGGTCTGGTTGATCGTCTCGATGTCGCCCAGCGAATAAGCGCCTCCAGCCTGTAATCCGCGTTTCGGGCTCTCGTTGCCCTGAGCCAGCCCCTTACCGGTCAGGACCGACAGCAGCAGTAGAGCTGCGCAAACGAGCATGAGCATGGCCGATGAATGACCAAATGAATGCGTCCGGTTAATTCCCATCGTTCCTCCTTGTGTCAGCGCGAAAGAGGCGCGGCTGTAATCCCTTTGGATCCGTTCAAACCGAGAATTGCTGTCGGGTTGTTAAAGACGCCGTCAGCGACGTGCGGAGTCAGGCTGGCGGCAGTTACCGTAAGGATCATTACAGGCGTGTTATTCTCCAGCCGGCTGATTTTGCTAGGTACCTGCTGGCTTCCGACCTTCTGCCAGCCGCCGATCAACGTTTCTACATTAACTGGCGCGCCGTTGCGGGTGATCCGATAACGCACCCGCTCAAGCAATCGCGTCACGGAGTTAAAGTAATAAAGCTTGGGTCGTATCACAGCAGGCTTCTCCGTGGCGAGTTGATCGTCCACCTGATAGAGGTCATAGAAAGGCCCGGCGTAGTTCGCCGCACGTCCGTCATCAAGGCGGAAACCTGAGCCAAGCGGGCGGGTCGCAAAGCCCTGCCCCTGGCCAGCGAAGAAGTGTTCGGCGGAGTCATAAAGCAGCGCCTCAACCTCACCTTGATTCTCAGGCCTGAGAACGGCGCCGGTCTTCCAGATGCCCTGTCCGCCAAAGCCGGTTACCCGCATTTGATCGCCGACCTGTTCTTCGAGCCTGAGTTGGTCAGGGAACTCCATGATCAGCCTGACCGGCAGCGTCTCGGAGAGGGCGGGGCGGGAGATCGTGCCCTGCAGTACCAGCCGCTCGTTGCCGGGGACTTCGAGGCGGTTGCCCAGCGCGCTGAGCGTCTCTCGCAGTTGCGGCGTCAGCGCTGCGCGGAGCAGATACCGTGGAGCGGGCGCCGCCGAGGGGGCGACCTGAACGGCGGCTTTCCGCGAACGCCACTTCCCATACGATCCTGCAATGCCGATGGCGGTTACGATCATCGCTAACAAAATTGCGCCGACTGCCCATAGGCGGCGCTTTCTGGCAAACATGAATGTTTGTACGCGCATACACTTCTCCTATGTGACTCACCTTGCGGTAGCCATATCATCGCTAGCTAGCGGCGAGCGCCACTGTTGACAAACTGATTTCAGGCTATTGATCTAAAAATTAGACCAATTAATCAGAATTTTTCTGACCACATCGCTTGGGGGTCTGTGAGGGCGCTATTGAAGCGATATTATCTCTTCCACCGGTCTGCGGAACGCTACTGATCAGCGGCAGCGGCAAATTCGGCAGGCAATTCACTCCAGTCAAATCTGTCCAGGAAAGTAGGGCCACAGCGGGGCCGCTACTCTCGAAGTACTCCAACTTGATCTGTCGGGGGCCTGCGCTGCTGAACGTTAAGTCAGCTGTGTAAGTGGTGGCTGCCTGGGTAAACCACTTGTCGATTACTAACTGCCCAGCGACATAGAGCCGCACCCCGTCGTCTCCGGTGACCGAGAAGCGGTAGACGCCCGCCCCAAGGTTAACAGTCCGCGTCCAGCGCGCCGAGAAGTAGTCCACGCCCAATCCGCAGCCTGAACCGGGGCCACCACTGCCGAAGTCGAAGTTGAGGGAGCCGCCGCCGTCGTTACTAACCCTCGCAGGGCTGCCCGAGAGATTGGTGTTGCTGTAATACTCTCCCTTCCACCGATCCTCAGGAACGCTGGCGTAGCAATTGGCGCCGCTCACCGCAGTCCAGGAAAGGCTGACGCTGGCGTTGCCGGTATACTCTATGAACTCCACCCTGATTTCGTGGTCGCCCGCGGAGAGAAACACGTCGGCCGTGTAAGTGTTTGGCGGCAGGTTGCCCCACTGGTCGATCCTTAAGTATCCGTCGACATAGAGCCGCACCCCATTGTCTACGTTGGTGGTGAATCGGTAAATGCCCTGCGCAAGGCTGACCGTCCGCGTCCAGCGGGCCGAGAAGTTGTCCACGGCTGGGGCGCAGAACGAATTAGGACTACCGCCGACGAAGTCGCGGGTGAGGAATTCGGAGCCGGGGGTACTGTCGTCGCGCACCATCGTCGGGCTGCCGGAGAGAGTTTGGTTGTTGAAATACTCGCCCTTCCATTGGTTTGCAGGCACACTAACGATGCAATTCACCGCCTCGACTTCGAGTCGGATAAGGCTTACACCGGCAGTTACCGAAGAAGATGACGTAGCAGTAGCAAAGGCGGTTAATACATCACGCACCTGAACTCGCGATATATCCTGTCCGCTGGGTAGAGATACCTGGGCAGTTCCGGAGCTTTGAGCATTGATATCAAAATGGCTAAATAAAATGTTCCACGAAGAACCGTTATCAAGGCTATATTCCAATCTAAAATTATTCGAACCGTCATTGGGGTTGCCATTCTCATTCCAATCAACTTTGAGAGTAATACTTAATATCAGGCCGCTTACTGTCTGAAATCCACTCCACCTGCAACTCTTTTTTACGCTGCCCCGAACGCCAGCGAAAGAGGTCGTGGTGCCGTGGCCGTTATTCATTGGAGAGGAGACAGCGACCCCGCCCTGCCCCGAATCAGGCGTCTGATATGCGCCGGGACTTACAGGTACAATGCTGGGGCTTTGCGCAGCGAGGGGCGACCGTCCACTTCGGCCATACTCTATTCGTGGCCCTCCTGATGCGGCGCTGGCATAGGTCTCGTTATGTGGATTGGTGAGAGTTCCCCTAGACATTTTTGAAGCATTCAGCGCCTCGGTCACGCTGGCTGTGGGTAGATGTTGTCTGAGCGTCTCCCCACCGCCCGGCGCCTGCCGGTTACCCATCGAAGCTCTGAAGAAGGCTCCGGATCGGCCACTGAGCCTCACAGTGGATGCGGCGTCACTAGACGAGATGAGTAGTGAGCAGATCAGACCAAGAGAGAAGATTCGGCATAGAGAGCGCATGGCGGACACCTCCTGACGACCGGCAGAAAATAGACGGGGCAGTGATTGAAAACTGAAGCCTACCAGCCAAGGTAAAGCGGCGATTGGTTCTGGTCATTCATCAAATTGGAATCAGAAATTGAAGGCTCCATGACTTTGACCAAATCCCTGCCCGGGTCCTCATAACCATCGTTGAGGACATACACTCCTCCCCACATGGCGCACATTGTGACAGCCGCTGCCGCCAATGATGAGAGTTAACAGCCGCAACCAACGTTGCGGCGACAGAAGAGCAATCTGTTCCCAGATCGCATCTTGACCTTTCATGTATATATAGGCCCCTCGCGGGCAAATTTACCTTGGCCAGCGATATTTTTTTCTTCAACGAATCTGAATGGTTTGTACGAGCCTTGTTAGTTTGAGAACAAGCGTTTGCTTGCGTTTGTAGATGATCCTGACTTCGGTACCGAAGATGTCGGCTATCTTGATAGGGGCAAGCTCAGAGACAAACCAGAGCTGGTAGAGCAGCCGTTCTTGCTCGCTCAGTTTGCAGAGCGCCCGGAACAGTAGCTCTCGCTTTTCCGTGGCATAAATCTCTCGATCCTGCGGCGGTGAATAGATCAACTCTCCTTGGTCAACATCATCATGGCTTTCGGCCTGCTTCCGCCGGCAGAGAGACTTGTAGACGTGGTGGGTTACGACAGCTTGGAGCCAAGTCTTGAATAAAAAGTCGTAGTTGAATAATCGGAGTCGGCGGAAGTCATCCTCGATCAGCTTGAGGATGATTTGTTGTGAGAAGTCATCAAGTTCGTCCCGGCGGATCTGCCCCCGGTATCGTAGACAGGCCCATCGCACGGCTTCATGCACGCCTGCTAAAATCTGCTCCAGGTCAATGGGCGCAGTTGGATTGAAGTTTGGCAAAGACACGGATCCCTCCAGTTCAATGTGGCTCGTGGTCGATACACTCCAGACGCGGCGTCTAGCAGCGGCGCACTCAACTCTAAGGCGCAATCAGAATGCGCAAGGCCGGGGAAGAGGTAGCTGATGCCCTGAAACTGCCTGTGTTTTCTTTCAAAGCAGGTTGATCATTTAGTTCGGCTGGACATATGTCATTTTTGCGCCTCTGGATTTCGGGCTCTTTGGGAATCCGCACGGAATTCGCTCTATGGCGGCGTGCTCATACCTCTAATCTTAGCTCGACTTTGTCCATCTTCTTTTGCGCCTTTGCGAAAGATCATCTCGCGCAAAGGCGCAAAGGTTGCGCTCGATGACCGAAACGATGATCAACGCCCAATTGATAAACTGGTTTCAGGCCGTTGAGATTAAAATCCGACCAATAGCATTTGCTCTTCCAACTTCTACTCCGAAAAAGAGCAGAAACATGTCGCGATTTTTTTTGGTAGGGATATTTTTTTACGACACTCGGAGGAAATACCGGGCGATGTCTTCACTTTGACCATCTGTCTCTGCTTAAATGCCTTCCAATCACTGATGTAAAAATCGGAAAGGTATTTCATTGAAAGGTGAGCTGAAGGTGGAATGGAAAAATCTGCTATTGGCTGGGGCACTTTTTTTTCAACCCTCAAATAGGGCGTTTTTGCACGAATCCGAGTGAGGAGTTACGGATTTTTTCTGCCCGCCAAAAATAAATTCACGGCATCTCGTAATCTCTGGCCGTGGCCGAAGATCTGAAGAACCCATCCAATTGAGGCCGGCTTTCTGCGAAACTTCGAATTGAGCAGCGTCGTTACCTTGCAAGCAGGGCGGCCTTTCACTATCGTCGTCGTCGGCGACGCCGACGGAGGAGCCCATCCGGTGACTGATATGATGAAGAAGCGATTGAAAAGATTGCTGTCCGCGCCGTTCATTCTCATAGCGGCGATAGTCGTCTTGTTTGAAGAATGGCTATGGGACGACCTTCAGCGCATCGCCGCGGCCGTCGGCCGCCTGCCGCTTTTTCGTCAGATCGAATCGCTCATCACCGGGCTGCCGCCTTACGCAGCGCTCGCGATGTTCGGCGCGCCGTCGTTATTGCTCATTCCCGTTAAACTGGCCGCGCTCTATTTCATAGCCCACGGTCAGCCTGCGTTAGGGGTGATGACGGCCGTCGGCGCAAAGATCGCCGGAACAGCGCTGGTCGCGCGCATCTACGCCCTGACCCATCCGAATCTACTGCGGATCGGCTGGTTCGCGTTTCTGCATGCGCGGTTCATGGCTTTCAAAACCCGAGTCCATGAGGCGATCAAATCCACCAGCTTTTATAAAGCCGCGCGGCGGCTTCGTATGCGATTGCGCGCCGCAATGGCTGGATACCTCAGCAAACGACGGACCCTCTGGCGGAGCCGTTGGGAAGCCGCGATCAAATTGTCACGCCGAAGGCGATGAACCCGCCCGAACCCGGGTCCAGGATCCTGACCCAGATATCGATTTAGGATTTATCTTTCTGGCCGCCAGTATGGACCGAACGGCCCGCGATGTTTGCGCGGCGCTGATGCCGGCCATCTGGTCACAGGCGCGGCTGAGATTTCAAAAATTATCGAGAGGACCAGCGCGGAAAAGCCCAGCAGATGAAAAATGAAGCGCGCGATGTGGCCGTATTCCCACTGATCGCGCCACTGAGTCCAGCCCGCCGGCGGCGCATCGAGCGACATGGCCTTCATCGCTACATTGGCGGGTTCGACAAATACGAAATAGACCATCAGCCCCGCTGCTAGAAACGCCGCGCCGGCGAGCGTCAGCCGGAAGGCGGGCCATCGTTTGCGAGTCAGAAACGCCAGCGCGACGGCTGCGAATATCGCGCCGATTTCGATAAACGCGCCGATGTTGGGCGCGCCGAAGGCCACGTAGAGCGTGCGGTGAAGAGTCAGATAAAGATCGGCGGGATAGCGAATCTTGGCGGGCCACTCCAGTACATGGCAAAACGTCGCGCCCATAAGCAGCGCAGTTAAAGTGATCGTGATGAAGCGCCAGATTCTTAAGAACATATACAAGCAGCAAACCTATCGACCTCTCCCCCAGGCGTCGCCGTATCGCTCGCTGAAAACGATATGCTCGATCGGAAAGCGTCCCGGATACGCTTTCTCAGGTTTTTCCGCGCGTCCGAGGGCGAGCAGAGCGACGACCTCATCTTCCGCAGGGATGCCGAACTCAAGCTTGACCGCCTCGGGATCGAATCCCTCCATCGGCGCGGTATCGAAGCCATAGCTTTCGGCCACCAGCATCATCGTCGTCACGGCGATCATCGTATGGCGGTTGAGCCAGACGTCGAGCGGGATGGTCGAGAGGAATTGCATCGCGCCTTGCTTGGCTCTTTCCACCGCTTCAAATTTACCCGCGCCGCGCCGCGCGCCTTCGCGCAGGGCCTGATCCGCGCGCTTTTCCAGATCCGATTTAACGCCGACGGCGATTATCACCACTGGCGCTTCAGCCACCTTCGCTTGATTCATGGCCGCCCGTCTTAGCCGCCGCCGGTTCTCTTCGTCCCGCACGACGATGAATCGCCACGGCTGCAGGTTATAGCCCGAAGGGGCCTGCGCGCCGAAGCTCAAGATGGCGTCGAGAAATTCATCGGGCACGGGTTCGTCCGGCTTGAAGCGCATGGTC
Source organism: Blastocatellia bacterium (assembly GCA_036565725.1). Taxonomy (GTDB): domain Bacteria; phylum Acidobacteriota; class Blastocatellia; order RBC074; family RBC074; genus JAJVID01. Next base: position 2,175 of record DATCXQ010000721.1, on the reverse strand, counting down.
GCGCGGCGGTCCAACAGGACCTGCGTTATCGGCTTGAGCGGCGAGCCGTCGGGCTGCGTGGCGGGAAAATTCGACGGTTTTTCGCTCATCAATCTCTGTTGCATGATTCTCCTCGGAAAATCAGTTCGTAGTCCCGCCTTTAGGCGGAATGGTTTGGCATCACGGAATGGATCTGCATCTGACGCTTCCGCCTAAAGGCGAGAGTACGAGCCGCGCTTTTCATTATTAGCGATGCTTTTCAACGCCGACCTGCCGGCAGAATTCGAGCACGGGGCATTCCGAGCATCGCGGCAGCGCGCCCGTGCAGATATGTTTGCCGAACGGGACGAGCAGGCGGTTGATCTCGACCCAGTAACGGCGCGGGAGCTTGCCTTCGAGCGCGACGGTGGTCCGCTCGGGCGTTCGCGCGTCGACGTACCCCCAGCGGTTGGTAACGCGATGAACGTGTATGTCGACGCCGACGCGGGGCTGGTCGCAGGCGATTCCCAGCGCCAGGTTGGCGCATTTCGGCCCGACGCCTTCGAACGAGAGCAGCGCCTCGGCCTCGCATGGCAGCGCGCCCTCATATTCATCGACGACGCGTCGCGCGATCCGTAGGATCTGTTGCGCTTTGCGTTCGTGAAATGTGCAGGCGCGGATCAACTGATCGATTTCACGAGACGTGAGCCGGCTGACTTCGAGCGGCGTGCGCGCCCGCGCGAAAAGTCTTCGCGCCGTCGGGATGGTCACTTCGTCGCGCGTGCGGATCGAGATGATGCAGGCCACGAGTTGCTCGAACGGGGAACTGAAGCCTTCGTCGGCCAGTTCGAACATCGCGGCCTTGGCGAACGGGCGGACCGCCGCCCGGACGCGGCGAATGACCTCGTCAATGTCGAAAGGCCGCTTCGGGGCTGTCATGACGCGCCCGCTTCCTTCATCTCTGCGAAATCTCCGCGCTCTCCGCGCTCGCGGCGGCGCCCACGGCATTACGTTTTGCGCGCTACAGCAAATAGGATTTTTGCCTATGCGCTCAAAGCGACAACTTCTTCAAAACGCGTTTGAGCAGCGCGAAATCCTCTTTCACCTTCTCGCCTAAATCCTCGCGATAGAGCGGCGCCGCCGGGTGATAGCCGACAAGATATTGTCGGCCGTCGCGTTCGATCACACGCCCGCGCGCCTCGTTGACGCTCTTAACGCCGAGCATCTTCTTGGCTGCGACGCCCCCGAGCAGCATGATCAACGCCGGGGCGATCAGTTCGATCTGCTCAAAGAGGTAATTGGATGTGCAGGTTTCGATCTCGCCCACTCTCGGCGTGCGGTTGTTCGGAGGGCGGCATTTGACGATGTTGGTGATGAAGAGGTCGTCGCGGTTGATGTCCGTGCCCTCGAGGGCCTGGTCGAGGAAGCGGCCGGCGGCGCCGACGAAAGGGTGTCCGGTCTCATCCTCCTCGCGGCCCGGCGCTTCGCCGATCAGCATGACCCGGGCCGACGCCATGCCCTCGCCGGGCACGGCCAGCGTCCGCGATTGGCACAGCGGACATTTCGTACAGACACGTATCTGCGCCGCCAGCGCTTCTAGTTTTCCGGCCTTCGCCGCTTTCGCCAAAGTCAGGTCCTCGCCGTTCTGGCGCGTGTAGTCCCCACCTCAGGCTCAGTCGTGATGGGGATGTTTCGCTCGACGCGCAACTGGTTGCTCACGTCCGACACGCCCGAAACGCACTCTGCGATGTCTTCGGCGCGGCGTTTCTCACCGCGGTTATCCACGCGTCCGGTTAGCGTGACCATCCCATTGTTCACGGTCACCTCGACGTCGCTAGCGTCGACATACCAGTCGTCCGTCAAATTGTCGTTGATGTCCTCGCGGATGCGCTCGTCGGAACGCCGGTAACCGCGCGGGCCGCGCCCCGCATACATCCCCTTACGAATCTCATCCGCCCGCCGCCGCCGCTCGGCCTCATCGTCGCCGAACCACGACTTGATCTCGTCACCGGCTCGCTCGAAGAAGCCTCGCTCCTCGCCGCGCCCGTACCCGCCGCGGTAAGAAGGTTCACGGTATTCGCCTTCATAACCTCTACGGTATTCGCCTTCATGACCTCGCTGGTAGTAAGGCTCGCGCGTGCGGTCGCCGTATTCTTGACGGCCGTAATCGTAAGCGCCATAAGGCTCGCTGGAAGTCCTGCCGCGGTATCCGCGCCG
>DATCXQ010000705.1:0-18726 GCA_036565725.1 Blastocatellia bacterium | reverse complement strand
GCAATCGCCGTGGTGCAAGACATTAACTCCCGGCAGGAAGAGCGGCGCAAGCGTCTGATGGACGCGTCGCAACAGCAGTTCTGGTCCGCCGACGCCTCGCCCAGTTAGGTTTCAGGTTTCAGGTTTCAGGTTTCAGGTTTCAGATGCGGGCCCCAGATAGGAATCTGCAGCGTAATTCTTTTTCTGATACCTGACACCTTGAACCTGACACCTAACACCTGACACCTGTCTCACTTCGGCCTCGCCTGCAATTCCTGATGGACTCTTTCGAGCAGTTTCTTTGTAGCGCGAACGCCGTCAGGCTCGCTCATGCGGTCGCCCTCGTATTCAATGCCGACGAAGCCGTTATATTTGGCGTCGAGCACGATCTTCATCATCTTGTGGTAATCGGTGTGAGTCTCTTCGCCGCGCTCGTCGAAGTCGTGTGATTTGGCGCTGACGGCCTTGGCGAAAGGCATCAACTCGGTCACGCCTTTGTAGCGGTCGTACTCTTCGTCATTGCTCACGCGGAAGTTGCCGAAGTCGGGCAGCGTGCCGCACATCGGGTGGTTGACCATCTTCATCACTCCGGTGAGCCACTGTCCGTTTGAGGACAGGCCTCCGTGGTTTTCGACGACGACGGCGATCTTGGCCTTGGCGCCGAACTCGGTCAGCCTGCGCAGCCCGTCGGCGGCCAGTTTCATCTGCTCGTCGTAATTGCCCTGGCTCTGCGCGTTGACGCGGATCATTTTACAGCCTAAAAATTTCGCCGCCTCGACCCACTTGTAATGATTCTCGACCGCCTGCCGGCGTTTGGCCTCGTCGGAGTCGCCCAACGCGCCTTCGTCGTCGCACATGATCAAACGATTTTCGATGCCATTGTCGCGCGACCGTTTGAGCATCTCGCCCAGGTAGGTCCGATCCTTTGCCTTGTCATTGAAGAATTGATTGACATACTCGACCGCGCCGATGCCGAAATCGAATCTTGCCGTTCTGGCGAAATCCAGGTTGTCCAGCTCTTTTTTGCGGAGCGCCCGGTGCAGCGACCACTGCGCGAGCGAGATTTTAAAGAGCTGTTTCGTCGAGGCGACGAGCGGTTCGCCGGCTATCGCCGCGAGGCTGATAGTCGCCGCGGTTTGCGCGGACTGTTTGATGAAATCACGACGGTCAATAATTTGGATCATGGTTTTCAATCCTCATTAGCGCTTGTTGCGGTTGAATTGTGAATGTTGAAATTTTGAAGGCGCGCGAAGTGTAAGCCAGCGCCCGCGATTTCGGAAGCGAATTGGCGCATGGATTTGACGGATGTATACTGACCGCCACGGATTGATCCGCTAAAATCCGTAGCGGTCAGTTCGATCCGTGTACCATCTTTCCTTTCCAAAACAACGACAATGGAAACCACTACGTCACGACGACAATTCATCAAATCGCTCGCCCTCGCCGGAGCCGCAACCATGACCGACACAACATCATTCGCGCAAGGCGCTAAACGCCGCCGTATCAAACTCGGATTCGACAACTTCTCGATCCGCGCGATGGGCTGGAAAGCGCCGCAACTGCTCGATTACGCCGCAAAACTCAAAGTTGACACGATCCTTCTCTCCGATCTCGAAGTTTATGAAAGCCACAGCGACGCCTATCTCAAAGATCTCAAGAAGAAGGCTGACGACATGGGCTTGGAAATTCAAGCCGGGACAGGCAGCGTCTGTCCGTCGGCGAAGAGTTTCAACACAAAATTCGGCGCGGCGGAAGAGCATCTGGCCTTACTGATCCGCGTGGCGAAAGCCTTAGGCTCGCCAGTCGCCCGCTGTTATCAGGGCACGGCCGACGACCGCAAACTCCCCGGCGGACTCGACGCGAGATGGAAGGATACGATCGGCGTCTGCAAGGCTGTCCGCAGCCGGGCTATTGACGCGGGCGTGAAAATCGCCATCGAAAACCACGCGGGCGACATGCAGGCGTGGCAGCTCGCCAACCTGATCGAAGAGTGCGGGCGCGATTACGTGGGCGCGACGATGGATTCCGGCAACGCCACGTGGACGTTCGAAGACCCGATGGAGAATCTGGAGGTCCTCGGTCCTTACGCCGCTACGACCGGCATTCGCGATTCAATGATCTGGGAGACGAGCGAAGGCGCGTCGGTGGCCTGGACGGCGATGGGCGAAGGGCAGGTTGATTGGCGAAAATATTTCGATCGCTTCACCGATCTATGCCCCGGCGTGAGCGTCCAGCTCGAAATCATTTCCGGCGCGGTTCGCGCGTTCCCTTTTCAGAAAGAGGATTTCTGGAAATTTTATCGTGACATCCGCGCAAAAGAGTTTCTCGGATTTACCGCCATGGCCAAACGCGGGCGCGCGGTCGAAGCTTTCAAAGTTCCCGAAGGCAAAGATCGAAAACTGGCCGAGCAGGAGTTTCAAAAGGCCGAACTCGAAAAGAGCGTCAAATATTGCCGCGATGTTCTGGGGTTAGGGCTAAAAACAGATTGAACATCATTACGACGCGCCGCTACGCGGAAAGATAGATAGTCATCCGCGTTGTTCCGGAAACTTTCGTGTTTCGTCTTCGACCACGCTGCCGGGAGACGCCTCGGGGAGCGGGTTCGTCCTGGGCGCGTCCATTTGCGCCGATTGCGGCAACTGCGCCAATTGCGCCAATTGCGCCAATTGCGCCAATTCCGATGGATCGGTTTGGGGTTGAATTATGAGTTTAGGCGTCGGCGCCTGTTGCGGCATAGATTGATGTTGCTGCGCGTAATACTCCTGCAACTGTCGCTCCTGCAGCCGCCGAAGTTGCGTCTTATATCGAAACCTTGCCCAGACGATGCCGAGGGGAACGAGCAGGAAAGGAAGCCCGGCTATGTCGCCCACCCTGAACACCTCATCGGCGAGGATGGCGAAGACGACCGGCGCAATGCAGACGCTGATAATCGTCAAGATTCTCTGCTGTTTCAACGCCAACATCTCCGAAGTCTCCGGCAGCGGCGGCGGGGCCGTGGGACGAGCGAGCGCGCCCGTCCCGCCGGCGGCGACATAGTCACTAACCTGGGCGAGCGGCAATCCGCACTGGCGGCAAAATTTTGTCGCATCCGTGTTTTGTGATCCACAACGTGGACAATACATTTCACTCTCTCCAATCAATTCCCGGCGTAAAAAGCCGCGGCCGCGCTCACTCCCGAATCCTTAACCTTGAACCCTTCGTCCTTAAGACATTTTTCAAGCGCGCCTAGCAGTAGCAGCACATTGTTCTCCGTACTGCCCGCCCCCATCAGCCCAATGCGCCAGACCTTGCCTTTGAAGACGCCGAGTCCGCCGCCGATCTCGATGTTGAATTCACTGAGCAACCGGCCGCGCACGCGGGCGTCGTCAACCCCTTCGGGAATCGCGACGGCGTTGAGAGTCCATAACCGGTGTCCGGGCGCGACCGCCATCGTCAACCCCATCGCCTCGACGCCGGCGACCAGCGCGCGGTGGTTGCGTTCGTGGCGCTTCGCGCGGTTCTCCAGGCCCTCTTCGGCGACGATGCGCAGAGCCTCGTGCAGCGCGTAGTTCATGGCGATCGGCGCCGTGTGATGATAGGCGCGCGCGCCGCCCCCACTGCTTGAGGATTCGCCCCAGTAGGCCGTCAAAAGATTCGTGTCGAGGTACCAACTGCCGACTTTCGTCTTGCGCGATCTGATCTTCTCGACCGCGCGATCGCTGAAAGTCACCGGCGCGAGTCCCGGCGGACAGGACAGCGCCTTCTGCGTCCCGGCGTAACAGGCGTCAACGCGATTGCGATCGACGCCGATGGGATGCGCGCCGATGCTGGTCACCGCGTCGATCATCAAAAAGCCGCCGCGATCGTCAACGATCTCTCGCAACGGGGCGATTTGCTGCAACACTCCCGTCGAGGTCTCGGCATGCACGGCGAACAACACGCGCGCGTTAGATTCGCGCCAGACCTTGCTGGCTCTTTCCAGGTCTACAGGCCCTCCCCAATCGCATTCGACGCGAACCGGTTTGGCGCCGGCGCGCAAGGCCATTTCATGCATGCGCTCGCCGAAATAACCGTTGACGCAGACGACGATCTCTTCGCCAGGCTCGATCAGGTTCACGACGGCGGCTTCCATCCCGGCGCTGCCCGTGCCCGAAATCGACATCGTCAACCGGTTGTTGGTCTCGAAGACGTAGCGCAATAACTCCTGCGTCTCGTCCATCGCGCGGACGAAAAACGGGTCGAGGTGACCGACCAGCGGAGCGCTCATCATACGAAGCACGCGGTCGTCGGCGGGACTCGGCCCCGGGCCGAGCAAGATTCGGCGAGGCGGATTCAAAGGCGCAATCACAGGCGCGTCGGCAATAGTCATATTGAAATGAATTCTCCAGTATTAAAAATTGATGTTGGTAGGCAACGGTATCATCAAGCGCGAGATCAGCCAAGTCTTGCGGGATTTATAGCAAGTTGCGATTGCGTGTACGGAACGTGACGGTAGGCGCCGCCGTGAGGCTTGTCATTACCCAAATCTTTTGCGTTCCCAGCCCCTCAACCGGCGTTAAAACGCCGGCCTAAGTTCAAACCGTCGCTCCGCGACGAGGAATAAAGTTGCCCACACCCGTTCGCTAAATCAGCCGAGACGCCATGATTTTCCTCTCTTCGGGGATTTCATTCCCCTCACCGCCGATTTGATTCAGCCTCCGTTGATCGCAGGATCATCGGCGATTGACAGATCGAATGAACGCAAAGTCTTTATCTAGCAAGCGACTGCGAGCGGGGTCGTGAGCTTGTGACAAACTCTTTCAGCTTCTTCTGATGAATGGCACGCATCCTGCTTTGTAGCTGATTCGAACCACGTACCATTGGGACATTGCTACAGCGCCCGCGTGAAGCAAGCGGTCGCCACTGCGCCAAACCGCTTGCTTCACGCGGGCATAAAAAAGAACAAGAGAAAGGAGGAAACATGAAACAGACGAATGATCTTTCCACGTTGGTTGCGGGAGTGGTCACCGAAGTAGTCACCGGAGTCATTACCGGGGTAACGTCCGCAAGGAGGCTCTATTATCGCAACCTTCTCCTCGTAGCGATCGTCGTTGCGGGAGTAACATTTGCGATTACGGTTTTGTTTCGGAACGACCTGCCCGGTGATATCTTAACTCCGGCGCAGAACCACATCTTCGCGCCCGCGCCTGCAAGGGGTCGGCGGCCCGAGCCAACGCCGCGCGCGCGCGACGACGCGGAAGACCTTCGACGACTGACTCGTCCGAATCCGATGTAAAGAGGAGGCGCCCGAATGTTCAATTATCTGGCCTTTGTTTGTGGCGGCGTCGACGCGCCGGGGCAATCGCCTGGCGACGACGGCGCGGAGATGGCTGAGAAGTGTTTGCGGCGTCTTGAAGAGACCGGCGCCCCTGAGCAGTTTCCGCCTCGCCTGCTGATACTGCTGACATCGCCCGCCTATGACGACGCCGGCTCAATAAAGCGAATGATCTCCGGCATTCGGCAGGCGGTCACCGAGCACAAGAGCAGAGCCTGCGCCGAGGTCGAGCCTCAATCAGCCGAAGTCCCACTAATCGGCGGATCGGTCGAAGCGGTATTTTTCGACCGCCGGATTCACGAACGCGGCGCGCTGCTCGTCTGTCTAGCCTCGCGCTTGATAGAGGCCGAGGCGCACGCGAGCGCCGACGTTCACAACGATCACGAAGCCGCCGTGGACGGCATTCTCAGAGAACTGAGGCTGAGCATTCTGGACGCGGACAGACCCCCGCGCATACCATTGACTGTCCGCATGATCTTGAGTTTTCTGCCCAACGTCAGCAGTCGCGACGAGAAAGCCTCTTATCTGACCCCGGAACTGCACCGCCTGCTGCTGCAGAAGGCGCGTACCCGCATCCAGCTTGTGGGCGGCGTCTCTTCAAGGCCGGGCTTCCAGTTCGCCGGCGCCGAGGTTTACCACGACCGGATAGTCGTGGCCAGCGTTTTCTCGGGCTCGCCCTTCAGCTTAAGTCTCAGCCACGGGCCCATGTCCGGGAGTCCGGACCCGGGCGATTTCGCGCGCATCCGCAGCGAGGCTAAAAGGGGGCTGGAACGTTCGCTAAAGTGGTGGACGCTCGAAAAGCCCGTTGGCTGTCTGGCCATCCATTCCTCTTTCCACCGCCGCTCTGCGCTGGACTTAAAGGCTATCGCCGAAGACGCCGAAGAGTTGATAACCGGAAGGGTTGCAGGGGCGCCGGTCGACGGGAAAGACATTTACTTCGGCGGATTCTTCGACGGAGAGTTCGGGGCCGATGAGTCGGGACGCTTTCTCTTCGGCGACTGGGGCGTCGCCACGCTCTGCTTCAGCGACGAGATGCGCAACCGCACACTCGCATACACCGGCTTCAAAGCCTTTTCCGAGACCGCGCGATCGCCGACCGGCTTTCACAGTCTGCGCGACGCGGTCGAAGGCTCTTTAAGAGTCGTCTTCGAGACCGGCTTCCCCGGCGCCATGCTTTCCCTGGTCATGCCAAACGAGGACGTCAAATGGCTGGTGGCCCTGGGCGCCATCGGCTCGCGCTTCAGGAAAATCGTGGAGTTGACCAAACGCCCACTGAAAGAAAATGACATCCTGGCCGTCGTCGCGCGTGACGGAGAGCTGAGTTTCATCCCCGATTCGGGTCAGAATGAATACTGCGACCAGGAAGCGATCAAAAAATCAGGAATAATCAGCCAATGCGTCCTCCCCCTCTTTAACCGCCAGGGAGATTTGATCGCCACGTTGCAGTTCGACCTGGGCGATTTAAGACGCAGGAAAGGGCGCCTATACGAAGCGGAAGAGCGCATCCTGATATCGCTGGGCGCTGTCGTCGGCGACATCATACTGCGATTCCTCAACGGCGAAGAGGCGCGACTGGCGCGTGAACTGGACGTGATCCTGATAGAGAGCCTGCGCGCTGCCGACCTGGACCAGGCGCTTAAGATCTATATGGAACGCGCGACCTCCCTCTTCGAGGTCGAGGCCGGATATGTCCGCCTGCTCAATTCCGACGGGAGCGCATTAGAGATGGTGGACGGCGCGGGCGATTACTATAAGGCGTTCAACTACCTTCGTCGGAAGACCAGAATCGACAGCGACTCCCCCACTGCGCGGGCATTCAAGACAAACGACGCGGTCGTGGTGAACGACTCGTCGAAAACACAATGGCAGAGGGCGGTTCTCGATTCCTACAATGACAACCCTTCCGCGCTATCCGTCATGCGACAGATCCGCTCGTTCGCCAACACGCCGATCAGAGACGCCGGCGGCAATCCCATCGGAACCATCGGCCTGATCTCTTATCAGCCGTGGACCTTCACGGAGCCGCGAATGCGCGCGTTCAACGCCCTGAGCCATCGAGTCAGCAACCTGATCGAACACTTCAAGGTCTTGAAAGAGCGTCAATTTCTGCTCGACATCAACTCGGATTTCGTGCGCAACGCGGACTTCACCAACCCCGTGCAAACAATGAACGATACTGTGAAGCGTCTCAGCAAGGCGGCCAACGCCGAAATCGCCTCGCTCTTCATCTGGGACAAAGAAGCCGAAAGATTCATCCTTCGCGCGCAGGAGGGGTGGGCCGACCCGAGGTGGGTTGACGCCGCGCGCTACAAGAAGGGCGAGCGGTGGACCGGCGGCCTGGCCTTTGAGGAGGCGCCACAGTACGTCCCCAATTTTTTTGTTCATAAAAAGGAAAAGGCCCTGACTTCGAACAGCAGAAAATATGCCCCATACACCTTCGGCAAACCGCTCTCCGAAGATTTCACCTTCGAAGCGATAGGGCTTCCCCTGCGCCTGAAGAAAGACCAGAATATCGGCGTCTTGACCCTCTACCGCCGGATCGATCCGAATCGCCCTGGCGCGGGTAGCGGCTTCACCACGATCGATCCGCGCATTCTTCAGGAGGCCGCCGACACCATCTCGAGCATGTTGAGCGCATTACTCCCCAACCTCGGCGCAATCTGGACTGAGGAGGAGGTGAAGCGTTACGAAGCCGTGCGTGAGGCAATCGAAAAAGGCGACCCCGATATTTGCATCGAGCAGCGGCTGTGCCGCCAGATGGTCAAATCTTTCAACGCCGAGCATGCCATCCTCTACCTGACATTGGATCGCGAAGTGGGGAAAGGACTCTGCTGGGCCGACGCCGCGACCGCCGAAGGGCGGGCGGCCCCGGCGCCGTGCGAGCCATGCGAAATTGTAATCTCCGCCGCTCAACAGAAGAGGATTCAAGAGAAGAAAAAGGAGACGCTGGCGGAAGAGGAATGGAAGGCGCCTGAGTTGGCGAAGACCGAAGGTCTGATCGAGCGAGTCGCGCTGCCGCTCCTCGACGGAAGGCGCCTCGCCGGGGTCTTGGACCTGCATTTCGACGCCGCAAGGAGACAGTCTCATCTGGCGTCGTCGCATGACCCGGATAAACTGGAAGAGTGGGGCAAGGAAATAGGCTCGATTTACCAACGACAAAAAGAGCTTGAGCAAAAGGCCGAGGCCGAAGAGCAGGCGGAAAAGGGACGGCTGGCGATGCAGGCGATGGGCGCAATGGTCTTCCAAACCGCGCACCGGCTGATGAACCTGACGCAAAGCATTCGCTCGCTGTCGATCCGTATCGAGGCCGCCGACTCGGACGAGGAGCGGGAAACGAGGCTGTCCGAGCTTTTCACGCTGATCGATTCCTCATCCGACGTCATCAAACGCCCGATGGAGATCGCGCGACAAATGAAGGAGATCAACCCGAGGCCGCATAGGCTGCATTCGCTTATCGACGAGGTCAGGTCGGAAGTCGACATTCGTGGTCTCTCGCCGGCGCGAATCGAGGCGCCGATTCCTCACGACATAGTAGTGCTGGTCGACCGTGATCTGATCCTCGAGGCGTTCCGCAACATCATACACAACGCGATGAAGGCCATGCCGGACGGCGGCGCGCTCATCATCGACGGCGCCCTGAGCGACGACGGGTGGGAAGCCCGGATAACTTTCGCCGACACAGGCGTCGGCATGAGCGCGGAACAAATCCGGGCCGCTAAATCCGGCTTCGTGACCACGCAGAGGGGCACGGGGCTCGGCGTGCTCGTCTCGCTCCTGCTACTCCGAGCGCAGAACGGTAACCTCGATATCGAAAGCGCTCCGGGAAAAGGAACCACGGTGACTATAACTTTGCCTGTGGGAGTGTCATGAATGGGACTTGTGGGACTTATAGGGTGGTTTGCAATTGCATGTGCAGTAGGGGCAGACCTGTGTGTCTGCCCCGGTTCGGGGTTACACGTAATCACCGGGGCAGACACACAGGTCTGCCCCTACACTGATTTGCAAACCGCTCAGAACGTCCCGTAAGTACCATAAGTCCCATTTCTGGGATCCCCAAGAATTTTCCGAGAAAACAACATGAAGCTACGCACATTGATAGTGGAGGATGATAAATATCAGGCCGACGCGATCAGTTACATCCTTCAGGCAACCGATGAAAGGCAGATGAAGGACGCCGGGATTGACGGTTTCGAGATCACCGTGGTCAATTGCGCCGCCGACGCCCGAAAGGCGCTCGATCGGGCCGGGCGCGACGCCGCAGCCTACGACTTATTGCTGCTCGATCTCGGGCTGCCTGAAAATCCTGGTGAAGACGAGAAGCCTGAGATGGGAATCGAACTTCTGAAGCTTGCCAAAGATCAGGAGGCGGCGCGCGGGATCATCGTCATTTCAGTGTTCACGGACCTGGAGCGCTATGCGATGCTCGCCGCCACCGATTTCCTCGGCAAGCCTTATGGAAAGGAAGAATTACAGGCCAGGGCGCTCGGCGCCTGGAAAGCCGTCAGAGAAAAACATAGCCACAGAAAAATCAGTGAAAGAGATCTGGCTCTTTACGCCAATATAGGTATCATCTATCGGCTCAGTTCATGCTTCTCCCGGCTCGTTCATTCGGCGCAGCGCGAAGCGGAAGAGTTGCGCGGCGAGTTGCTTGAGATTTTTGGCGAGCGCCAAACCGCCGCGGCGACTGAATCTGTAGCGCGACGCCTGGCGACGATAGAGGGTTTGATTCGGCGCGCGCGTGATGAGTGGAGGGAGATTCAGGAGCCTTTTCAAATTACCGGCGACACGCCACATGGCCTGGCCATAGAAGAAGAAATAAAACGATTCGCGGAGGAATTGCGCCCCTGTATCGCCATTAAACTCGCCCCCCCCGCCGATCCCGCTGACTATGCTATGCGCATACTCTCCTTCAAAGACGCTTTCAGAAACAACGCGCTGACGATCATCAGAGAAATTCTTACCGGAGGCCTGAGTGAAACAAAGGATGACCACACTTCGACTTTGCCGGAGGTCGCGGTCAACATAGAAAAAAAGGCAGGCATGGCCGAGATTTCCTTCCGAGACGGCTTCATTCCGATTCCCGCCGATCAGGCGGAACAGATCACTAAAGGCGAGATCATTCCTCCGCGCGACGGGCAATGGCGCGCCTGGGGGCTTTCGGTCGCGCAGCAGGTCGCATTACGCGGCGGCGGGCGGCTGATCGTCGAACCGCTGAAGGGCGGCAATTTGATCACTTATCGGGTAACGCTGGCGCAGGATGTTTAAAGTTCTGGTCATAGACAGTTCGGCGGAAGACGCGGAATCGCTTCGCGGCCTGCTGGCGGAAGAGGGCGCGCAGGTCGTGGTTTGCCGGGACGGGGCCGCCGCCATCCCGGTCATCGAAGGGCATGCCGTCGGCTTCACGGCGGTCTTCATGCTGTGGGACGTCTACGATCCGGCGTTCGCTGAAATGCTCGCGCTGCTGCGGCATCGTTGGCCCGAGACGCCGGTGGTCGTGATGATCGAGGAGTTTACATACGATCTGGCGGCGCGGGCGTTCGGATTGGGAGCCAAGGGCGTCTTGCAAAAACCGGTCGAGGCGAAGAACGTCAAAGCCTGCTTGCGTGAATTGCCGCCTGCGCAAGACTATTCATCGCCGATGATGGCCAAACTGCGCGAGAAGATTCACGGAGAATCGGCGAGCCTGCTGGCCGCGCTGTGGCAATTGACGAGAGTTATCCCGCACGCCGATTCGAACGTCCTGCTGCTCGGAGAATCGGGGACTGGCAAGGAATTATTCGCCCGAGCGATTCACGAACTGGGGCCGCGCCACGGCGCGCCCTTTGTGGCGGCGCAGGTCTCCGCCATCCACGAGCATTTATTCGAAAGCGAGATGTTCGGCCACGAAAAGGGCGCGTTCACGAGCGCGGACAGACAACACATAGGTCTTTTCGAACAGGCCGGAGACGGAACGCTCTTCCTCGACGAGATAGGAGACCTCTCGGCCTCGGCGCAAATCAGGCTGCTGCGCGTGATTCAGGAGAAGAAGTTTCGGCGTTTGAGCGGCAAAGAAGAACTGCCCTTCAAGGCGAGGCTGGTATGCGCCACGCATCACAACCTGCCCGAAGAGGTCAGACATAAAACTTTTCGCCTCGACCTGTATCAGCGCATAAACGAGGCGACCGTTCATTCGCCGCCGCTGCGGGAAAGGAAAGGAGACGTTGAACTACTGGCCCGGTATTTTCTGGCCGCGTACAAGGGCGAGCGACAGGCGGCCTTCGCCGATGAAACGCTCAAGATACTTTGTGGCTACCCCTTCCCCGGCAACGTCCGTGAACTGGAAAACATCGTCAAGTCGGCGCTTAGAGACTGTGTCGGCGAGATAATCCTGCCGCAGAGCCTGCCGATGCAGATTATGAACGACCTGCTGCGAGACGCCCCCGGCGCCAAATCAGACAAGGCGACGGACGCGCCGCGCCGGGAAAGCATCGAAGAACTGATAGACGAACTGGCGCGATCTCTGCCCGCCGATTGGTCGACGGGCGCCTACCGTGAAACGTCCAGGCTATACAATCAGGCGCTCGACCGCGTCTATCTTCGTAAAATGCTCGAACGCTACAAACACAACCTGAAGGCGGCGGCCAAAGCGTCCGATTTAGACCCCAAGACATTTCGCAAGCGTTGGAGGGAGTCAGGACTGCCGCCACTCGGGGGAGATGAGGAAAAGCCCGCCGGATAAAATGTGGCGCGAGTTGTTTACCCGAATCCACGATTAAGGAGGCGAAAATGCGGTTTCGACCAATAACCATAGGCTATTTCATGATTTCGCCCTGGCGCCCATCAAGTGAAAGTGAACGCTTGCTGCGGCCCGGGCCTGCGTTATAACTCCGGGAGAACAGTAGCGCGGACTAATGGCCTTTGAAAATTGAAAATTAAATGCAACCACGCAATTCAACGTAGGGGGCAGACCTGTGTGTCTGCCCCGGCGCCGAGGTTCCCAAATCCGGGGCAGACACACAGGTCTGCCCCTACGTTGTTGCAGATAATTCTCAAAGACCATTAGTCCGCGCCACGGTCAAGATCGATTCCATCCATTTCTTAACCGTGGATTTGAGTAAACAACTCGCGCCACACATGCCACCGCTTCATTATCTGATCAATCGTTTCCATGCCGCTAGTTCGCGATCGGGGCTGAACAGGCGCCCCAGTCGCTCGCAATGCGATTTCAATTCGGCCAGGAACTCCGAATCGCTTTCCGCTCGCGCCATCAAACTGGCCAAACCTCGAGTATCGCCGGTCGAAAAATATCCGGCGTAATCCTCGCCCAGCAGACCGACATTGCCCGCTATGCTTGAGGCTAGTACCGGGGTTCCCGCGACAATCGCCTCGGAGATAACATTCGCCCCGCCCTCCAGGCGGGATGAGTGGACTCACAATTGGCTGCGCATCAGGATTTGTCGGACGCGCCATCGTGGCTGATCGCCGATCCAGCGGTAGCGTGGATTGATTTCCATCTCGCGGCGCGCGCGTTCGGCCATCTTTTCGTTCATCGCGCCGCCTACGTGGACGACTCGGACGCGCGATGAAGCGGGCAGCAAGCGAGCCGCCATCGCCGCCCGGAACGGGTCTTTTATTTCGCGCAGGTGGCCGATGACGCAGACCTGGAAATTGCGGGTTGAGACTCTGGGATTGCGGGATTGAGGAAACGGCTTGACAGATTGATAAACGACTCGCGTCTTGGCGTGGAAGCGTTCCGGCAACGCGTCGAAGGCTTTGGGTTGGAGAACTATCAGGCGGCTCGCGAGTTCGAGCGACTGTTGCGTCCCTTTGATCTTCGGAAGATCGCGGTAGAGGTCAGTGCCGGTCAGCGCGACTATCAACGGGCGGTCAGGATGCTCACTATGAAATCGTTTAATCGCATCGTGGCTGCGGAGCGCGTGCAGCGCTATTAGCAGATCGTATGACTCGCCATCGTAGCCTTGCTTAATCGCCACGCGATGTCCGAGGCTTCGCAACATCCCCGCCCATCGCAGCGCCGTGACGCGGTTGCCATGTCGCGATCCTGGCGGCGCCGGAGTGACAATGCCGACCTTCAGAATTGCGGATTGCGGATTGCGGATTGCGGATTGATTTTTGCCAGTCGGTGTCTGGTCCCGACTCTCTCTCTCAATCGGCGTCGTTCTTTTCATCTGAGTGTTAGATAACTATGAATCCGCAATTCGCAATCCGCAATTAAACGCTACAAGTCCTGAATCCCGCCCACACATCTCTTCGATCAGGCTTATAAAAATTGCGGTAACTGTTGCGAATCAGCCTTGAGCGGGTCACCCAACAGCCCCCGCGCAAAACTTTATGATCGCCGAACCAGGGCGCGGAGTATTCTTTGTAAGGACCGACGGCAAAGCCCGGGTAAGGGCCGAAATCGGTCGACGTCCATTCCCACACATTGCCGATCATTTGACGAACGCCGAACGCGCTGTCGCCCGCGGTCGCCGCGTTTACAGGAATGCATCCGTCTTCGCGCCAATCCAGATTCGCCCGTTCGGGCGTGGGCGGTTCGTCGCCCCACGGATATTTGCGCTTGCGCGACGCGACGCCGCGTCCGTCAGCATCCGGTTCGCAACTCGCCGCCATCTCCCATTCGGCCTCGGTCGGCAATCGACGTCTGGCCCAACGGCAATAGGCTTCGGCCTCATACCAGTTGACGTGGATCACTGGCAGGTCGGGTTCGAGCAGGACCCACTGATCGAAGACGCGGCGCTCCCATTCGCCTTTGCCCGCGGAGCGCCAGTAGACGGGATGCTCAGCATTGACGCTCTCGCGCCAACCCCAACCCTCATCGCTCCACAATTCTCGGCGGCGGTAACCGCCGTCGTTCACGAACTCGGCAAATTCGGATTGCGAGACCGCCGTCCGCGAGATCGAAAACGGCCCGACGGCGACTTCGTGCGCCCACTGCTCGTTGTCGAAGACGAAACCCGAATCATCGACGCCGCCGAGCATGAATCTGCCGCCGGGGATTTGCGCGTCGCCTGGCTTCGCATTCGTAATCCCGAATTCAGCCGGAATGTTCGACGCCGAACCGTTCCGCCTGGAGGCGGGGCTACGAACGGCGAGCGTCTGCCGCGTGTAAGCGATCGCTTCGCTGTGCATGTCCTCGTGGAGCAGCGCGAGTTCAAGGAAGTACGCTTCGTCGTAGCCGTCGGCGTCACGCAAATCGCCGGCGCCCTTCATCGTCTCTTGGATCACGCGGTCGAGAATTCGGCGCATGTAGGCGATCGTCTCCTGCTTCGAAGGTAGCGGCAAATCCCATCGCGTGTCGTGAGCCACGCGCGCCGAATCATAAAGCTTATCAGCGTCGAGATGGGGCGCGGGCCTTATCGCGTCGAAGCCGCGCAGATGGCGTAAGAGCCAGAATTCCTGGAAGAAGGCCACGTGCGCGATCTCCCAGCGCAATGGATTCACGACGGCAAGGCGGGCGCCCGTCATCTGCCCGTCGTCCAAATCGGCGACGAGTTCAAGCAGGCGCGCGCGGGCTTCCCGAAGATGGCTGATCAGTTGAGCTGAAGCGCATTGGGAGCGGGCGATCTTCATCATTTCACAAAGTCTTCGCGCAGCGGAACCCTGAGATCATCCATCGTTCCGGCGGATGAAAGAAGTTTCGATAGGTTGTCCGGATGTGAATTTGCGGCGTGGCGAACGATCCGCCGCGCAGCGTTTTTTGCCCGACGAACCATTTGTCGTTGTACTCGTCGAATTCGGATTTGAAGCCGGGGTACGGGGCGTAATCCGACGTCGTCCACTCCCAAACGTCGCCGATCATTTGACGGCAGCCATAGGGGCTGCGGCCTTGCGGCATTGAGCCTATCGGCGCGACGCCCCAGAGCTGATTGTCGAAGAGGTTCGCCTTCGTTACGTCGGGAGCCGCATCGCCCCACGGGAATTGTCGCGGGGCCTGCTTTTTCGGATCGAAGCAGGCTGCTTTCTCCCACTCGGCTTCGGTTGGCAACCGCTTCCCCGCCCACTTGGCGTAGGCCGCCGCTTCAAAATAACTGACGTGCGAGACCGGCTCGCCAGCCTTCGCTTCGGCGCGATACAGGCCGTGAAAATCGCGGATCATCCATTGGCCGTCGCGTCGCTCCCAGTAGAGAGGCGCCCGCCAACGCTCCCGCTGCACGGCCTCCCAACCTTCGCTTAGCCACCAGCGGTAATCGTCGTAACCGCCTGCGTCGATGAATTCGAGAAAGTCGCCGTTGCTGACCGGCGCGAGGTCAATCGCGAAATCTTGCAGGAAGACCGTGTGCTGCGGCTTCTCGTTGTCCCAGGCGAAATCGTCTCCAGCATAGCCGAGCGCAAACAGTCCGCCTTCAACCTCGGCCATTCCGGTCACGGTCTCGGACAGGGCGGGCGAGCTGTTCTTCGGCGCGTCGTAAAGGTCGCAGAGCAGATGCTTGATGTCATAGACCAGCAGTTCCTGATGCTGCATCTCGTGTTCCAGCCCCATCCGCGTGAGATCGAGAATCTTTTCGAAGTCGGGCCGGGCCTCGATTTTTTTCAAAAACCCGGTCATCGCCTCGTCAACATGATTTCGATAGCGGACGGTCTCCTTTACCGTCGGGCGCGAGCGCGTGCCGCGCAACGATTTTTCGATGCGCTGTCCGAAGCCTTCATAGTATGAGTTGAAGTAATAAAGATATTCTTCGTTAAATACGTGATAACCCGGGAGGCATGTCTGAAGCAGCGTCTCGAAAAACCATGACGTATGGCCGATGTGCCATCGCGGGGGACTCATAAATTCGGCGGTCTGTACGACATAGTCTTCGATTTCAAGCGGCGCGACGATCCGCATCGTCTGCGCGCGGACTTGATTGAACAGCTCGATCGTCGCCTCGATTCTGTCGATCGGCTGTGGCCCTCTGATTTGGGCGGTTGACATTTTTTCTCCTCAGAAATCCACATAGTAACGACTAACGGCATTTGAAAAAATAATGCGCCCGGCATTGTAGGGGCGGGTATTCCCCGCCCATGTTTATGATCCGGGCGATGGGGCGGGGAATACCCGCCCCTACAATGAATTGCGTGGGTGTAATTAATTCTCAAAGACCATTAGTCGTTACTACGTGGCGCGTTTTCATTGATCAAATGTTCAGCAAATTGTTGAGCGATTCGGCCAGCGTCGGATGCGCGAAGATTCCGTCCTTCAAAACGGTGTAAGGCAGCTTGCCCATCATCGCGATCTGGATCATCGCCATGACCTCGCCGCCCTCGATGCCCAGGACGGCGCAACCGAGAATCTGTTTCGTATCGGCGTCTATGACGGCTTTCATAAAGCCACGGCTCTCGCTCACCTCCAACGCGCGCGCCACATAGCTCATCGGCATCTTGGCCACGCGGATGTTCAAGCCCCTGGCCCGCGCCTCCGATTCGCTCAAACCGACCCGTCCGAGTTGCGGGTCGATGAAGACCGTGTAAGGCACGAAGCGATCATTAACCGTCGCGTTTCCGCCTTCGATCAGATTGGTTCGGATGATGCGGTAATCGTCGTAAGAGATGTGAGTGAATTGCGGGCCGCCTTTCACGTCGCCGAGCGCGTATACTCCAGGCGCGGAGGTCTCCAATCGCTCGTTCGAGGTTATGAAGCCGTTCTTGTCGGTTTCGATTCCGGCTGACGAGAGCTTCAGCGTCTCGGTGTTCGGAACGCGCCCGGCCGCCGCGAGCAGATGCGAGCCGGTCAGTGTTCGGGCGCCTTCCGGCGTCTGAACAGTCAGGCGAATCTCGCCGCCTCCGCCTTTTTCAACGCGCGTGGCCTCGGTATTGAGCAGGACTTCGACGCCGTCTTCGCCCAAAATCTTCGCGACCTCATCGGCCACGTCCTGATCTTCGCGCCCGAGCAGTTGCGACGCGCGCTGGACAATCGTCACACGGCTGCCGAAGCGCCTGAACATCTGTCCGAATTCGAGACCGACATAGCCTCCGCCAAGAACCAGCAGATGCTCGGGCAATTCGTCCAACTCCATGATCGAAGTCGAATCGAGAACCGCGATCTGATCGATGCCGTCAACGCGCGGGGCCGCCGGCCGGCCGCCCGTGTTGATGAAGATTTTGTTCGCTGTGAGGCGCCTAAGTTCGCCGTCATTCATTTTCACGGCGATTGACCGCGGGCCGGTAAAACTCGCTTCGCCAAATAACAGGTCAAGGTTTTTCGTATTCTCGATTGCGCGCTGGCCGCCGCTGCGAAAGCTGTCGACGATGGATTGTTTGCGTTGGCGGACTTCGACCATGTTGACCAGCACTTCGCCGGCGTGAACTCCGTAATCCGCCGCGCGCCGCGCGAGGTAAGCCACACGGGCGCTTGCGACCATCGTCTTCGTTGGCGTGCAACCGACGTTGACACAGGTTCCGCCGACGTAAAGGCGCTCGATAACCGCGGTCTTCCATCCGGCGTTGGCGAGAGCCCTCGAGAGCGGGTTTCCCGCCTGGCCCGTGCCGATCACAATCGCATCGTAAGTTGTCGGGTCTGTCATTACCTTGATATCTGCGGATAAATCAGAATTTCAAGTCCATTTAACGACCAGCGAACGCCCGCCGTATTCAACCACGCGCCCTATGATCGCCGCCTCCGCGTATGTCTCGCGCAATCTCGCAAGCATCGCCTCGGCGCGGTCGTCGGTGATTGAGATGAGCATTCCGCCCGCGGTCTGTGGGTCGTAGAGCAAGCTGATTATTTCTTTCGAAATGCCGGCGGCGATCGTTATGTCGCCGCCGACATACTCGCGATTGACTCTGTCGCCTTTGGTGAGCATTTTGCGGCCGGCCAGGTCTAGAGCGCCGGGCAGCAGCGGCGCGCGGTCGGCGATGATTTCAAGCGTGACCTTGCTCGCCCGCGCCACCTCCCAGGCGTGGCCGAGGAGCCCGAAGCCGGTGACGTCGGTCGCGCCGCGCACGCCGAATTCGCGCATCGCCTCGGCGGCGGCGCGCCCTGGCGTCAACATCGTTTCAATGGAGGCGGCGGCCACCTCGGCGCTCGCCTTCTCGAATTTTATTCCCGTCGAGATGACGCCCGTTCCGATCGGCTTGGTCAGAATCAGCGCGTCGCCGGGACGCGCGCCAGCGTTGGCCGCGACCTGATCGGGGTGAATCAATCCTGTCACCGCGTAGCCGAACATGATTTGATCGTTGTCCACGCTGTGGCCGCCGACCAGCGTAACCCCATTCTCATTGAGCGTTTTCAACCCGCCGCGCATGATCTCGCCGAGGATCGCGTAGTCCACGTCCTTTTTCGGAAAACAGGTGATGGCCAGCGCGGTGATCGGCGTCCCCGCCATCGCCCAGACGTCGTTGATCGAATTGAGCGCGGCGATGCGCCCGTAATCGAACGGGTCGTCGACGATCGGCGTAAAGAAATCCACGGTCTGGACCAGGGCAAGGTCGTCGCGCAAACGATACACTGCGGCGTCATCGGCGGTGTCGTAGCC
>DATCXQ010000690.1:0-5028 GCA_036565725.1 Blastocatellia bacterium | reverse complement strand
CGCCAGACGTTCGACGGCAGGTAAGAAAGGAAGCGGCGGATTTGCGCGAAGGCTTCGTCTTCGCTTTCGACTTCGTTGTCTACAGCGCCGCTGCCGCGAGCGTGAACGCTAGATCCGCCCAGTTCTTCTTTCGTTACCTTCTCGCCTACGCCGCGCTCGACCACCGGAGGGCCTGCGACGAATAGCTGGCTGACTCCTAGGACCATCACAGAAAAATGCGAATGCACGACGCGCACCGCGCCGAGTCCCGCGCAGGGGCCTAAACAAGCTGAGACGACGGGAATTTCCGAAAGCGACGCGACGATGATGTCCCAAGCTGGATTCGCGGGGACGTAGGTTCGACCGGTCATCTCCAGCGTCTTCACGCTGCCGCCGCCTCCCGTGCCGTCGACCAGACGGACGATCGGTAGGCGCAGTTCGCGCGCCATTCGCTCGGAATAACTCATCTTGTGACCGATGGCGGCGTCAGCCGCCCCTCCGCGCACCGTGAAATCGTCGCCACCGACAACGACGCGGCGTCCGTCAATTCGCCCCGCGCCGAAGACGAAGTTGGACGGCGTGAACGAAGCCATTTCACCGTTCTCGTATACCGCCCTGCCCGCCAACGCGCCGGTCTCATGAAACGATCCGGGGTCGAGCAAACGGTCAATGCGTTCGCGCACGGTTAGACGCCCGTTGGCGTGTTGGCGCGCGACATTGGCCTCGCCGCCCATCTGTTTCGCCAACTCGACGCGGCGTTTTATCTCGTCAACTTCCGATTGCCAGCTCAAATGAACGCCTCCGAATGGTGAGATTGATCAGCGGCGCAAGACTGAGGGCGAGCAATGTGAATGTCAAGATTCAAATAATTGCGGATGTGACGACGTTACAATCCTTAATCAGAAAAATGTAGAGGGGGCCGTAATAAAATCAACTATCCCATCACCATCACGGACACGCTGCGCTCGCGCGATTCATCGAGTTCGATCAGGAAGATTCTCTGCCAGCGACCCAGTTGGAGTCGGCCGTCGGCGACGTTGACGCAGACCGACATGGGCAGGAAGAGGGCTTTGCAATGGGAATGACCGTTGGCGGGCTCATCAGGCGGGACGTCGACGCGGCGGCTGAGGTCGTTGTGTTCGTACTCGCCCGAACGCGGCGCCAGGCGTTCGAGCATCCGTTTCAAATCCTCGTGCAGAAGGGGCTCGTTCTCATTGACGATGACCGCAGTGGTTGTGTGCTTCGTCTGTACGTTGACCCAGCCATGTCTGATGCCCGCGCGGGTGATGATCTCTTCCACGGCGTCGGTTACGTCTACGAACTGCAGACACTCACTGGTCCGCATGCGGATCACGCTGTGATGCGTCCTGATCGCGGACTGACCGATCTCTTCAACACGTGCCATTTGGTACATAGTCTCTCCTGTGTGACCTCGGGTTTCTCGCGGCGGCTACGCTCAAAGCGAAACGGCCTTAGCGTTCGCGCGCGGCGCGGATCAGAGCTTCCATGTGGTTCAGGTAATTCTCCAGGGCGCGGCGCCCCTTTTCAGTCAAGCGGTATTCCGTCTTCGGCATACGCCCGACGAATGATTTGGCGCACGAGATGTAATTGGCGTCTTCCAGTTTACGCGCGTGGACACTGACGTTGCCGTCGGTGGTCTTGAGCAGTTCTTTCAATTCGCCGAAGGTGAGTGATTCGTTGGCGGCGAGCGCGCTCACAATGCCCAGCCGCATCCGTTCGTGGATCAAGCCGTCCAGCTCGGGCGCCTTCTCGGCGGCGCGCATCGCCTGCTCGACGCGCGCCGAATCGCGCGACTTCGCTTCAGGCCTCTTGCCCTGCTGAGTTCCCTGTTGTGAGTCATGTTGGGAAATTGATCTGGCAGTTTGTTTAGCCACCATGCCTCCTTGCGATGATCGTTCCGAAAACGATGTGTAAGCCTCCGAACCCCACCGCCATCAAAAGATTGCCCCAGGCGATGGGCGCGAACAGCGCCAGTGCGCCGAGGGCCATAAAACAAAGCCCCATCACCGGCACGACCTTGACCGAGAACGCGCCGCCGGTCACGACTCCCGTGCCGTAAAGCAACAGCCACATTCCCGGCAACGCATCGACGGCCTCTTCGCGCGCCATGGCCACCGATAGGAAAGCGCCGGCGATGAGTGGGGGCGCCAAGCTGAGGGTGAATCTGCGGCCCGGCGCTGAAAGCAGCTTGAGCTGCGCGACCCCGGCTTTGCGCTTCATGGTCCAGCCGCCGATCAGCAGCGCGAGCGGCAATTCCCATGCCCAGACATACATCCATTCGTGCTCGTCGCGGATTCCGGATGCGATTAACGCGGCGACGATGGCCGTCACGCCGATAGCCACGCCTCCCCACCCTGGAACCGCCGTGAAAGACGAGGCCCGCTCCATCGTCTCGCGGATGAAGCGGAGGTTGTCCATCGCGCGCCCGTGGAGTGAAGGCGGTTCCGATTCCGTGTCTGGCTCTCTGGAGCGAAGCGGGCGAATTGAACTCATAACGTGTGGATCATATCCGCGCCAGGGGCGGTTTGACAAGTACTTGTCTCTGACAAGCCCTTTGTCAAGCTAAGGCGCGGTTCAGGGTCTGCGGCCACGGGACATGTTGAGCTTGAGCCGGTAGTCGTCGCCCTTGACCAGGACGACCTTACACATCTCGTGCAGGCGCGATCGCAGGCGGACGCCGACGCGGTCGGTCAACGACTCTTCGTTTGGGTCCTGCGGATCGTCCAGGTAGTTCGAGGTGAAAATGGTGAGCTTTTTATCGTTGTAGCGGGTGTTGATGATCTGCGTCATCGTATCGCGCACCCAGTCGGTCGGCTTCGAGGCCCCGAGTTCGTCAAGGACCAGAACCTCGGCGTCATACACGGGCTCCAGAACCTTCAACTCGGTCAGCTGCGAAACCGGGTTGTAGCTGTCCTGAATTTCTTTGAGCAGATCGCGGAAATCATAGAAGAGGCTTGGGACGCCCTTAATCGCCAGTTCCCTGACGATCGCAGTCGCCAGGTGCGTCTTGCCGACCCCGCAAGGGCCGAGGAACAACAACCCGACGTCGACCGCCGGGTACTGATCAACGATATATTTTGAATCGTTGATCGCCCTTCTCTGCGAGATGCCCGCCTCATCAGTGGCCGGTCTCGGCTTGTAGCTCTCGAACGTGCAGTTTTCGTACCGCCGCGGGATGCGAGCCGCGGCCAACGTCTGATTGCGACGGTCCTCGGAGCGGCACCTGCAGAGGCGAACGCCTTTCTCGCCAACCGGTTCCCATCCAGTGCCGCTGCAGTATTCACAGACAGCCAATTGAAGCTTTCGCAGGTCCAGAGCCATTCACTGATTCGGGCACGCTAAACTGAGATTCTTTGCAATGTTTGCAATCTTCACTAAATGCGGAGGCGCATTATAGGTAAGCGGTCAGGTCAATTCAAGAACCCGATCAGGAAAGATACATTTTTAATTTCGCTTCAATGAGGGGGCTCGATCGATCTCCGACAAAGGCGGACGACCCGGTTGACGAAGCGGCGCTTGGTAAGTATTATCTGCCCTTCGTCGCGGCAAGCCAGCGACATCACGTTGTCGCGGTCATTGATCACTGAGGGATCACTGAGGGATCACTGAGGGATTACCGAGGGATTACTGAGGCTTCCCGACATCAATCTTGCGTCCCGTTCGTCTAGCCCGGTCCAGGACATCGCCCTTTCACGGCGGCAACACGGGTTCAAATCCCGTACGGGACGCCATCCAATTTCAGCCACTTACAGCCGACACATCACTCAGCGCTTTTTGCCCGATGACGCTACGGTGGCGTTCTTCCCTGCCGCCTTGGCTATACGTGGACAACCTATTTTCGACGAAGCGGTCGCAGGGTATCATTTCCGCTTCAGCCAGCCGGCGATGAAATCGCCCGCTGAAATGAGGCGACTATTCCCGTTCCCGGGAGATAATCCACCTCAATGCGTCAAAGTCCGCATAGGCAAACTGCGCTTGTACATCCAAAGGATCATCATCACTTCTCTCGCGATAGGGCTGCTCTTTGTCTGGAGAGAGCAGAGACCGAAGCTCATTTTTGCGGCCGGTGTGGTGTTCCTCTGTGTAGGGAAAGCCCTCCTGGCCTTATTCATTCAGTTCGCAACCCACGCCTAACTGGGCGTTGGCCACCAAAGCTCTCGCAAAATAACGCGCGCTGAACGGCTCGACTGGCGCTGAGTTGGCGAGATTGCAGATATCAGCCTATCACTTATCGAGCCGTCGAAAGTTGATCAAGGATCATGGCGGGGGTAGAATGCCACGCGCAGTCAAGCGCTATTGAGTGGGCGAGAAGCCGGTTGCCCCATAAGCGCGGGTGGCCTTTTGCTTCGGTTTTTATGCCTCAGAGGTAAGTTTGAATACAAGCCGCTAATACCAGACACTAACGCCATCTGCATAATTCATCTTCGGCCCATCCAAAATCCTATTGGGATCAGAGAGGTGGCAACAATGAGAGTTAGTAGACCTGGTTCACAGATTTTGGTTATCACCGAAAGCCGGTTACACGCCATAGGATTTCTGGCTTTTTACCTCGGATTCTTTGCGTTCTGGTACTACTTTACACTGGACTTGGGAAAAATCCCAACCGGTGTACACCTGTTTGACCACGTCCTCGATCGCTTGTCCGCACAGCCTATGTTGTGGTTGTTTGTATTGGCTCCAGTTCTCTCCGTACCGTACATATTCAAATGCCTCAGGATCGCTGTTGTAGGGGAGGAGCTCACCTTCAATGGGGTGACCCGTACTGTGCTAAAAAACCATAAGCGGCTGGCCGGATTTAATGAGATTTCCTACCTGCAAATAAGAACGATTCAGGGGAAAAGCGCAGAGCATAGATTGACGGCTGTGTTACAGATGGGTGATAAAATTGGCTCTTTGGTAATTGCAGTGAAATGCCCCAAGATATTGTGGTCATAACCAACAATCATCATCGAGGGCGTCGAAATGCAAATTCCGATCGAGCAGTTGTTGAATCTTCCCGACATTCAAGTCCTGAACGTTGAGATTACT
>DATCXQ010000644.1:0-8899 GCA_036565725.1 Blastocatellia bacterium | reverse complement strand
CGCCAGATCGCGTGGAAGCTCAACCGTCGCTAACGCGACGCGGGAATATTCGCCCACCATCCCGTGGGTTGAAACCCACGGCTAAATTCAAGGCGCCGCTGACGCGGCGGGGAGAGACGAGTAAATGGATAAAGCCTTCATGAAGCGTGGCCACGCCGCCAGCGCTGAAAATGCAGTACTTGCGTCCTATTTTCATAGGAGTCGAGTCATAGTGAGGCAACCAGTCCAGCAAGCAGCGCGCCGCGCCGCGCAATATCAGAATGAGTTCGCCTCAACTGGCGCCTTTAGGCTCACGGTACCAGCGTGGCCCAGAGAGATATTCTTTATCGGTCGGCTTGAGCCGCGTGAGCGAGCGCTTCGGATCTATATGCGCGCAGGCCACGTGAATCGCGCTGATCAAAGCCACAGGAGCCACATAAGAAGTGAGAAACGATGGGGTAACGACGGAAGCGATCAGGTGAGCGTCGCAGTATCGCGCGATGGGCGTCGTGTCGCTATCGGTGATCCCGAAGGTGGGTACTCCTTGTTTGCTCGCCTGCCGCACGGCTTCGACCGTGATCCTTAAACACTGGCCGAAGCTGATCGCGATCAGCAGGTCTTTGGCGGTCAAAATCTTGATTTTGTGTTGCAGCTCTCCTTCGCTCCCGCCGGGCGCTTCAGCGTCCAATCCCAGCCCCATCAGGCCGTAAGCGAAGTAATAGGCCAACGAGGCGGCAAAGTCCATGCCGACAATCAGAACGCGCCTGGAACGTTGGATGCGTTTGGCCAATTCGATGACCCGGCTTCGATCCAGGTCGGCTCTCAGCGCGTTGAGATTATCCAGCGCCTTGTCCAGGCTGTGATTAATATGGTCAGCGACGCTTCCTTTCTCCCGGGTCGCCGCCTTGAGGGCAGTATAGGGCGTGATCCGCGTCATGAAGTGCTGTCTGAGGTCCACGCTGAAATCGGCGAAACCTTTGTAGCCCAGCGCCTGGACAGTCCGCACCACCGTGGCCGCGTCAACACTGTAGCGTTTAGCCAGCTCGCGCGAAGAAAGAAAGCATGTCTCTTCGCAATTCTCGAGAATAGCGCGGATCAATTGCTGGCGATGCGGCCCCAACTGTGATCGCGCTTCGGCGAAGCGAGACTCCAGCGCCGTGGGCAAAGCCTTCGCGCCATTCCGCTCCAAATCAGACTGCGCCTTCTTGCGTGTTCTAGAGTCGCTCATGCATGTCCCTCCGCTCAGTTGTTTCGATCGATCCGCTCAGCTGTTTCGCATAGCGGGCGCAACATAGCATACCGCCATGCCGGGGGCAATGATTGAATGCAATACTTGTTGCTATATTGACTATGCGCAACGCCTGGTGTATATACCGACCACCGTCATTAAGCAAGAATCGAAATCATGCTGATTACTGACTAAGGATGAGCGGCAAGCTATCAAGAAGATGACTTGCCCAAGACCGGCCATCACTTTATGAATTCAAAATCGGGAAGAAATATCTCCACGCGCCGGAGCATGCTCAAAGCTGTGGCTGGCGCCGGCGCGGCGATGATGGTCGCGCCAATGACCAATCGCGGGCGCTATCGATTATTCGCCGACTCGCCGGTTGAATACTCAACGCGAGCCATTGACCTGATGAAACGGGCGACGGTGATAGATATGCTCAGCCCGCTTGCAATCGCCCCCCAAAAGCAGGCGAAGTGGTTTGCCGATCCTGAAAGCTTCACTCCCGCCGATCTCCAACCATACAAAGATTCGGGCATCAATGTCTTTCACATCGCCATCGGGCTTGGCGGGCCGGAGGCTTATCTGGCGTCGCTGAGGTTCTTCGCGTCGTGGAACGGCTTCATCGCCCACCACGGCGAGCATTTCATGCGGATAGACAACCCGGCGTCGCTCGATCGCGTAAAGGCTTCCGGCAAGATCGGCATCCTGCTCGGGCTGCAAAATTCCGACCAATTCCGCGCCCCCGCCGACGTGGACTTCTTTCGCGGACTCGGGCAGCGCGTTTCGCAGCTCACTTACAACAGCCGTAACCTGATCGGCAACGGCTCGACCGAGCGGCGCGATGACGGAATCAGTGATTTCGGCGCCGCCGTCATCGAGCGCATGAATAAAGTCGGGATGGCCGTGGACGTTTCGCATTGCGGCGACCGCACCACGCTGGACGCTTACGAGCTTTCCAAAAAGCCGACGCTCATCACTCATTCCAACTGCCGCGCGCTCGCTCCGGGCCATCCACGCTGCAAGAGTGACGAGGCGATCAAGAAGATGGCGGCCACGGGCGGAGTGATGGGAATCACAGGCGTGCGGATGTTTGTGAAAGTTGATGAGCCGACAACCATCGAAGACGCGCTCAATCACTTCGACCACGTGGCCAAGCTTGTCGGCGTTGAACACCTCGGCGTCGGAAGCGACAGCGATCTATACGGCTATGACGCGTTGCCGCCGGATGTGAATAAACAGCTTCGCGCCGCTTACAAAGGAACATATGGTTTCAGAGACAAGATTGACATCGAAGGGCTGAATCATCCGCGGCGCATGTTCGATCTGACGGAAGGATTGATCCGTCGAAAATACAGCGACAAAGACATCGAAGGCGTTCTCGGCGGGAATTTCAAGCGCGCGCTCGCGCAAATCTGGTCTGTTTAAACCAGGGGGAATTTTGCAATGACATTCCGATCACGAACTATTCGTCTGGCTGCTCTTTTCCTGGCCGCGCTCATATGCGCGCGCCTGGTCGTGGCGCAGGACGCGCCGTTGCAAGGCCCCTTGCAAGCCTTGGATGAATACGTCAACAAGGCGCGCGCTGAATGGGGAACGCCGGGTCTGGCCATCGCCATCGTCAAAGATGACAAGGTGGTTTTCGCCAAAGGTTATGGCGTCCGCAAACTCGGCGAATCGGCGACTGTCAATGAGCGTACGCTCTTCGCCATTGGCTCGGCGGGGAAGGCGTTCACGGCGGCGGCGCTCGCCGTGCTGGTGGATGAGGGCAAGATCAAATGGGACGATCCGGTGACAAAGCATCTCAAGGAGTTTGAACTCTACGACCCTTACATCACGCGCGAAATCACGATCCGCGATCTGCTCTCGCACCGGACCGGATTGGATCGCGGTGAGTTGCTCTGGTACGGGTCAACTCTTGATCGTGACGAGATTCTACGGCGCATCCGGCGCCAGAAACCGACCTACAGCTTTCGTTCGACCTTCACCTACAACAACATCATGCTGCTGGCCGCCGGCCAGATAATTCCCGCCGTGACCGGCAAAAGCTGGGATGATTTCGTCAAGGAGCGCATCTTCACTCCTCTGGGGATGACCGCGAGCAACACGAGCATCACGGCCTTCAATGGGATCGACAACGTGGCGACGCCGCACGCCAGGCTGGGCGACAACGTGCAAGCGATCCCGTGGCGCAACGTGGACAACATCGCGCCTGCGGGTTCGATCAACTCGAATGCGCTGGATCTGGCGCAGTGGCTACGGATGCAACTGGGCGAAGGCGCGCGCGAGAATAAGAAGATCGTCAGTTCAGGCGCGGTCAAAGAGATGCACAAACCGCAGATGATCATTCCTTACAACCAACAGTCGCCGGGTACGACGCTCGACGCGCACTTCACGAGCTATGGGTTCGGCTGGTTTCTGCACGACTACCACGGGCGCAAGGTAGTCCAGCACGGCGGCGGGATTGACGGAATGACCGCCCTGGTCGCGATGATGCCGGAGGAAAAAATCGGCGTCGCGGTTCTGAGCAACATCCAGGGCAGTCAATTGCCCTGGGCGCTGATGTACCGCGTCTTCGACGCTTATCTCGGATTGCCGCAGCAAGACCGCAGCGCGACTTTTCTCGCGGCGTTGAAGAGCGCGCAGGAACGGGCCGAAGCCGCGGCGAAGAAAGTGGAGGACGAACGCGTCAAAGGCGCTAAACCATCGCTCCCGCTGGAGCAGTATGCCGGAACATATAAGGATGAGATGTACGGCGAAGCGACGGTAACGCATGAGGAGGGGAAGCTGGTGTTCCGCTACAGCCCGGCGTTTACGGGGGAGTTGGAACACTGGCATTACGACACCTTCCGCGTCAAATGGCCCAATCCCACGGTAACGGAGTCGCTCGTCACGTTCACTCTCAATGCCCAGGGTAAAGCGCAGGAAATCAAGGTACCGGGCATGGCCGATTTCAAGCGTGTTCCCGCGGGGACGGCCACAGCGGCAGCCAGGTAAGCGTCAGCGAAGAGGATTCGAGGAAGAGACATTCGGTACTATCACCGGCAACCCGTAAATCAAGCTAGTCGACACTGAGATAAAAAAAGACATTTGCAAAGCCTGAAGGCGTGTTTGGGACAGCGCCAGCGGCGCGGGATTTCCAAACACGCTCTGAGCAAACGATAACCAGCGCATCCGTTCGATCGGCGCCAATATCCCAAAGGAAGGTACCTACAATGAAGCGCATAAGTGTGACATCAGACCATCACTTGATTGGAACAAGTGGGACCAAACTGAGGAAGCGTTTTTCCTTGCTGACAGTCCTTCTCCTCACCCTCTTCATTCTTCACCTTCTGTCCTCAACCACAACCGCTCAGACCACCACCTCAACGATAAAAGGGACTGTGACGGACATTACCGGGGCGGTAGTCGCCGGCGCAGAGGTCAGGGTGAGCGGGACGGTGCTTGCGACTGAGCGAAGCGCCACGACCGACGCCGAAGGGTTCTACCGTCTTCCGGCATTACCCGCGGGTACCTACATACTGAAGGTTTCAAAGACAGGCTTTGCAACCAGCGCCGCAGATATCGAGTTGACGCTCAATCTTGTCCTGACTGTCGATGTGCAAGTGAAAGTCGGAAATGTCGGAGAAATGGTCAATGTGAGCGCAGAGGTGTTGCCCTTGTTGGACCCGAATGCGTCCTCCACCGGCGCCACGGTCACGTCGCGCCAGATCCTGGAGTTACCTGTCAACGGGCGTGACTACCTTGACCTGATACAACTTGTGCCCGGAGTAGCCATCAACCGGCAAGCCAATCCCGGCAGCGATAACTCTAACCCGGCGCTGGGCGAACGGAGCGGCAATAACAATTTTTTGATTGACGGACATCCGAACAAAGATACCGTCAATGGCGGGGCCGCGGCGCAGTTTAATCAAGAGACGATTGCCGAGTTTCAGGTGCTGACGACAGGGTTTAAGGCCGAATTCGGACAGGCGTCGGGAGCGTTGATCAATGTAATCACTAAGAGCGGCGGAAATGCCTATCATGGCGTCGCATCGCTTTTTCACCGCAACGAAGCTTTCGATTCGGTCAACTCGCTGGACCCAGCGGTGACGGATCCCCTGCATCTGCGCAGATTCGACTACAGCATCGCGCTCGGCGGGCCGATCGTTAAAGACAAAATTTTCTTTTTCGGCTCATCGGAGCGGATCACGGAAGATCGGGTAATCGATTTCAAGTATCCGGATCTCGGCCCATCGGCCGGAGCAGCGAGCGTTCTTCAGCTTCTGCGAAACCAGGAGAATCCATTCGATATTCCACAGCGCACCCGCGCAATTCGGAATTTTTTTAAGCTTGATGAACAATTTGGGCGACACCACTTAGATCAGGAAGTTAACTACACAAACGAATACGTCAGGGGCGTCGGAGCGGGATTACCGACAACGCGAACCAGCACGAGCGACCGTAATTTGCAGCTAAGGTTCGGCGATACGATGCTGCTAGGCGACCAGGCCAATCCATGGATAGTGACGCTCCGTGGCTCTTATCGCAGCGAGCCGTCCGATTCGCAGCCTGCCCAACCGGAGTTCACTGGGACCACCGCGCTACAAGCCTTCCCCGCGCAGCAGATCTGCCCTCCGACATGCGGCTTATTCAGCACTCTTCCGGGGATAACTTTCGGTAATCAGTTTACGCCCTCGAATCTGTTCCAGAAATATTCGTCATTGGCGGCCAACACGAATAAACGTTTTGGCGCTCATGACTTCAAGTTCGGGTGGCAGTTCCTGCGTACGAAGGTTGACGGCCTCGATTCTCGAACCTTAACAAACCAGCTCTTTGCCACTATCGATGACTTCATTAATCTGGGTCCCGTAAATAGCGGCGTATTTTTGCTTCTGGTGGCCGGCGGACCCACGCCGGAATCCAGCGAAATTCATTTGCGCAATAATTACAATGGTGTGTATGCGCAGGACGATTGGAAGATCAGAAAGAACCTGACGGTCAATCTTGGGGTTCGATGGGATCATGATAGCGAGTTCGAGGCGCGGAAAAACTTCTCGCCGCGGCTAGGCGTAGCTTGGGCGATTACGCCGAAAACGGTTATTCGTTCAAACTTCGGCGTGTTTTATGATCAGTTCCGGTTGGGATTAGTGGAGCAGATCCCCTCGTTCGGCGGCAGCGACCGGAGAGCTGTACAGTCGCTGTATTTTCCCCGTGGGTTTTACGGATCGCCCAGTTTAATCTCGATGCTGGCCTTCGCCGTCGGTCTTCCGGGCCCGTGCATTTCGAATCGCCTGACCGACGCCCAGATCGCCGCTGGGGGGGTGAGATGTCCACTCGGCGGCGGGCCGATGGTTGGCGTTGACAGGCTGAACAACGTGGTTGCTCCCGGGCGCGCTCCCATACCAGCCAATGCGGTCATCAATATCAGCAATGTGCAGGCTCTTACCGGGCTAACTCCGGCTCAGTACCTGACACAAGCCGCTGCGGCAATTGGCCAACCAGCAGGATACTTTGAATGGGGCCAATTCGGAGCGTTGAATAACCCAATTATCCCGCCGCAATCGCAGCCAACAACTATTGACAGCACATTTAGAACTCCCCATACGCTCGGTTTCAGCATCGGCGTGCAGCGCGAGATAACTAAAGACATGGTGTTAGAGGCAGACTACTATCACCGCGAAATGCGGAATCTTCTGGGCGTTAGGCTGAGCAACCTCGCTTTCAGATCTCGTGTTGCGGGAATCGGCCGCAGCTTTGACTCTCCGAATACCACTGGAGAGATTCGAACCTTCGGGCCGTTCTTCGAGGGTAAATATGACGGGTTGGTCCTGAACCTTACTAAACGCCTCAGCAACCGATTCCTTCTCGGGGCGAATTATACTTATGCCAAAGCAACCGACAACTCCCTGGGAATCTTTACGAATCCGACGGATCAATTCATC
Source organism: Blastocatellia bacterium (assembly GCA_036565725.1). GTDB lineage: Bacteria > Acidobacteriota > Blastocatellia > RBC074 > RBC074 > JAJVID01. The sequence continues at coordinate 1,768 of DATCXQ010000644.1, read as the reverse complement.
GGGGTCGCTCCGGTCGTTACTGAACCGTGCCCGGCCTCGAATCCCGGCTGTACGCCACAGACGAACGCGAACGGATCGTTCACAAGCAGAAACGGCAATTTGGTCGCGCAGGCGGGAACCTTTGTAAATGGCCCGGATCTGGACAAAGGCCCGTCAAGCCTGGCCCTTGATCATATTTTTCAGGTCAATGGGCTCGTAGATCTTCCGTGGCAGTTTCAGATCGGCGGCATCCTTCGGGCCCAAAGCGGCTTTCGCTTCAGCCGTTTCGACGCGCTCAATAGAGACCCGGACGGCAACGGTAATTTCAACAGCATCGATTTTACCGCCGGGCGGAATGCCTTTACCGCGCCGCCGTTCGTTAATCTCGATATGCGCTTTTCCAAGCGTTTCGACATCACCGATCGTGTCAAGATACAGTTGCTGTTCGAGTTCTTCAATCTCTTGAACCGTCAGAATCCACGGTCTGTCCAGAATCGTGAAAATATAACGTCCGAGCCTTTCGCCTCGATAACACAGGTGCTGCCGGGACGCGAAGGGCAGATTGGATTCCGAATTTCGTTCTGAGCATTTGATAAGCGCAATTTGGAGGCCTTCCTTATTGCGACACAAATGCCAAGAATCGCTGCTTGTTTTTATCGGGCGCATTCCGCAAGGGCGACTTGTAGCCTTTCTATGAGGCAATCAGTTATGATGACGGCGTTTAGCGGAGATGATAAGCAATGACGGCAAAAGAGGCCCTCTATCGCACAATTGAATCTTTGAGCGAGGCGGATGCGCGTCGAGCGACGGAGTTAATCGGCAAATTTCATCAGAATGGCTCGCTCTTCCATGCCGCCGCTGAAACTGGCGAAGCAACCATAAACTGGGACTTTTTCTTTGCGCACAAGCTGCCAATCAGTTCCCCACCATTTGCGTTCAACTTACAGCTTTTTCGACTCTCATGTTCAGGCGCCGCTTGCTTACGCGCGCGGTACGGCGCCGCGACCGTGAAGGAGTGGCTGAACGTTCAAGCCGAAAACGCTTTATCTGAGGTAAGCGGCGATTACTTTATCCTCCAGCCCGACCTTCGATTTTTGGCCCCAAACTGGAAACGGCAGCCATCTACCATAGAGAATTGTTTTTAGACGTCATAAAACTAATCCTGGTTTCCGCGTTGCTGTTGAGTATGGCTGGGCGTCTGGGAGGTTTGAGCAAATACGCCGAACTGGCGTCTCATTTCAAAGTTCAGTACCTGATCGGTTCGGCGATCTGCCTGCTCGCGTGTCTTTTTTACCGAGAGCCGGGCTGGGCGGTCGCGGCCGCCATTGGCGTGGCAATAAATTTAGCGGAGGCCGCCCCATGGTATGACAGCAGGAAAAGAACGGCAGGCGATCGAGATGGCCGCCGCCGCATGAAGCTGATACTTGCCAACGTTAATCATGAAAACACGGCGCGCGCGAGGTTCATCGCTTTCGCGCAAAAGCACAACCCGGACGCGCTTGTGGTTCAGGAAGTGACTGAGGGCTGGCGCGAATCGCTGCGGGCGCTGCATAGTCTATATCCTTTCATCGAGGAACAGCCGAAAGGCGGCGGGGCGGGAATCGCTTTCTACAGCCGCTTCCCGTTTGAACGATTGACAGTCGCTTTCCCTGAAGGCGCCGCCAGACCAAACATTCTTGCAAAGTTGAACATTGATGGCGCTTTGGTTTCGCTCCTTTCGATCCACCCGCGCACCCCGATCCGAAGTAGCCATTACAAGCTGAGGAACGAGATGCTCGCGGCTGCCGCC
>DATCXQ010000638.1:0-10470 GCA_036565725.1 Blastocatellia bacterium | reverse complement strand
CCGATCAATCTTGGGCCTGGCGGAAAGCGCCTACGGCGATGATGCTTACTCAGTAAAATGATATGCAATGGTATTGCGTAGAACATGCACGTTCTTTCAATGATTTGTCTGCCGTAATCGCCAATGGCGATTACTTACACGCCATTTTATGAGTAATTGGACACCTGTGGCCACGCCCGTTGCGCTGCTCCACAAAAGCCGGCAACCAGGGAGCATCAACGTGGTGGAGCGCGGCCAAGCGCTTCTGCGCATTAATGCCCGTCCCCATCTTCCCGCTCGATCCTATAGCGATCAGATACTCGCCCGTGTTGAGCTTCTCGGCCGCCTTCTGGCGCGCCCCGTCCGACATCCTGCCGAAGTTCGCGATCTTCTCAATCGGGATGCCACCCTCGATCAGGCGGTTCTGGATGTCGTCGTAGACCGAATACCCCCAATCGTTCTGATTGACCCCGTAATCGAGGAAGATCATCTGCGCCACAGCCGGGCGGGCGCGATGGATTTCCAACACCTTCTCCGCCACCTTCTCAATCTTGCCTCCGCTCTCTGTCGCTCGATAGTTGACTAACCGGGGTGAGAGCGCCGACTTGCGCGCGTCAGTCGAGATCAACAGAAAGTTCTCGCGCGATTCCTTACGCTCCCTCGGACTCATGTGCTTGAGCGCTTCGACCCTCTGCCGGATCGTCTGTAGATAGGCGACCTGCTCATCCGTCATCGGCGAGGTGATGACGTTCTCGATTTTCTTCGGGCGCACGACCCATGGCATTTCATCCACGAAGTTCGTCGCCATGTTCTGCCGAAACATCTGCTGCAATTCCGGCAAATTGACGAACTCCGTCAGGCGTGTGACAGGTTCGTATGCGCCTGATGCCTTATACTCGAAATCAGTGCTGGCGTCGGCGAACAGGTTCATCCAATCATCGAAGTTCGAGATGCCGCGCTCTTCGAGCAGTTCGGGCTGCAGATAGCGCTGCATGTTGTAGACTTCGGCTAAGGTGTTCGTCAGCGGGGTGCCCGTGGCGAAGACGACCCCTTTGTTGTTATTCTGGCGCATCAGCCAGCGCGTCCGCATATACATGCTCGTTGCGCGGTCGCTGCGCGTTGAGGGAACGCCCTTCAAGTCCGACCGGCGCGAATAGACCGGGAGGGACTTGAACGCGTGCGCCTCGTCCACAAGCAATGCGTCAATGCCGGTTTCCTCGAAATACACAACGTCGTCTTTGTTCGTCGCGTCGAGCGCCTCTTGAAGTTTCGCTTCGACACGCTCTTTGATCTTTTCGAGTCGCTTGACGATGCGGTTGCCGGCGCGCGAATCGCCCTCCTCGTCGGCCGCGGCCTGGGCATCCTCAATGCGCTCCTCGATCTCCTCCAGCTCCGCCCCGATGAATTCGTTTACAATCTCGGGAGACATCGGCATCTTGTCGAGCTGTTCGTGTGAGAGCACGATCATGTCGTAATCGCCCGTGGCCATCTGCGCCGTCGTGCGCTTGCGGTTCTCTTTATCGAAGGACTTTTCGAGGCTGAGAATCTTCGCCGCGGGATAGAGTAGTTGCAGCTCGGCGACAGTCGCGGCGATGCGCGGCTTTGGGACCGCGATCGCGGGCTTTTTGGCGATCCCGACTCGCCGCCATTCCATCGCGATCGCGCCGAGTATAAAGGTTTTTCCAGCCCCGACTTCGCTCGCGTCGAGAAGTTTGCCGTTGGCGACCGCTTGCCAGATGTCCTTGACCTGGTTTGGCCGGAGCGACATTTCCGGATTCATTCCGGGCAAGACGTACTTCCCTTCCTCGTTAGCGTAATGCGCGCCAGTATACTCGGTCACGCGGAGGTTGTTGAAGTTATCGTTGTAGTAGCGGTGTAGCCTCTTGGCGCGTTCGTCATCCGTCCATATCCAGTCCGCGAACTTCTCGCGCACCTCCCTCACTTTCTCGTTAGCGGCGTCGCTTGCCTCTTTGTCCAGGTAAGAATTCCCGTCTATGTCCCTATCGTAGAGCTTGATCGGGCGATCATTGAGCGCCGCGTCAAGCACGTCAACAAAGTCGGCGCGAGTAGTGCCGTAGACTTCCCGCGCAAGAGAAGATTGGGAAAGGCCGGTGCTTCCCCAGCTTACCGTCCAGATGCCAGGCCCCTCGGCGTAGTGAATACGGAATCCGCTCGGATCGGTTTGCATCAGATGGCCGGCGAAGTTCGCGATGTCCTGCGCCGGTACCCAGTTGGCGCCCAACTTGACGCTGATCTGATCCATGGGCACGTCCGCAGGTTGGGCCTTTTCGAGGGCTTCGACATTCGGCGCGAATTTGCCATCCACGTCGGCCGCGGCCCTGGCCTCGACCAACTTTTTGCGCACATTACCCGACAGATACTCTTCCGCCCTCTCCCATGTCCCGCGAGGGTTTTCATAAGCGAGACCGTCCGCTACGAGTCGCTTGCCCGCCTCTTCCGGCGTCGTTTTCAGGAGTTCGGCGATTCGATTGATGTCCACGCGCCCTGTCTCGAAGAGATTGACCGCGACGGCCGCCGCCGGCGTCGAGACATCCTTCGCCTCTCGAACCCGCGCGATCGTATCTTGGAAAAAGATGTCGGCCTTCGTCGCCTTCTGGCGCTTCGTGTCATAGGATGTTTCGAGCGCGAGGAGCAGATAGCTCGATGGATCTTCCGCAAGGGGCTTCGCGTTCCCAGTTTTGCGGATCGGCCCATGCCACAAGACGAAATGATCGTATGCTTTGTTAAGCGCGTGGCGCGGTTCCGCCGTATCCTCGCCTTTGAGTTGCGCGGCATTAAGCTCGTTCAATGCGTCGCGCACGGAAATGAGCCGTTTCGCCTTCGCCTCCTCATCCGGTGTGAAATTGGCGGCGACGAAGGAATCTCCCCGACGTTGCAGAATGCGCCCGTCACGCAGAATGTAGCCGCCGTCGACGACGTTCGAGAGTACAGCGTCGGCGACGGACTCCGGCTCCGGCGCCCGCGTCTGAGACTCGCCGAAAATGTTTTCAGGCAGAGATGAAATTGCCCGCTCAAATCGCTCATCGAAATCCGATGTCCCGCTGACGTGCGGCTCATCCGGCCTATAGAGTTTGCTCTTGCGATCGAGGATGCCGATGATGTGGTCAGGATGCTGGACGTAGTAGTTGTTGATTGGGATCGGATCGCCGCCGTCAGGATCGGGGAGTTCACCCAGCTTCGTCCAGTATGAAGACTGGCCATATTTCACGAGCGGCGTAACCCATGCGTTTTGTGATTCCTGGAACCACCCAGACTCTCTCAAGGCTCGGATGTCGGTATCAGGGGGCTGTTTCGTTCCTGTCCATTCACATTGGAGCTGAATCCTATCTGTCTCACTCTCTTTCGCCTCGCGCAGCGCCGCCAGCGTGTCGGCGAGACCGCTGACAACCAACCGCCCCTCCGCGTCAAGCCATTGTCTTGCGGATTGTTTCCATTCCTTTGCCTGCAATTTGTCGATGGCCGGCAGGTAGTCGCTTGACGCGCTTTCCCCCATCGCCTTTTCCCACGCCATCCGCTTTCGGAAGATCAAGAGGTCTGTCACGACCTCCGTGCCGGCATTCGCCTTAAAGGCTGTGTCGGGTAGGCGGAATGCGGCGACCAGGTCGCCACGCTTCGCCATCTCTCTACGAAAGCGACTCTCACCTTTATCAAGCGTATAGGATGAGGTGATTGCAATAACGAGGCCGCCCTCGCGAACCTTATCGAGCGATTTGATCAAGTAGTAATCATGCAAGGGCGCGCGCAGGTTTCTGTATTCAGGATCAAACGGGGAATTCTCGCTGAAGGGAACGTTGGTGATGACCAGGTCATAGAAGCCGTCCGCGATCCTGACCTCCTGAAAACCTTTCACGTTGATCGAGGCCTGCGGATAGAGCATCCGCGCGATCGCGCCGCTCGTCGGGTCGAGTTCGACGCCGGCGAGCTTTGATTGCGCCATCAGGTCGCGCGGCATCAGGCCGTAGAAGTAGCCGACGCCCATTCCCGGCTCAAGCACGCGCCCGCCTCCGAATCCGAGCCTGCGCGCGACATCCCACATCTTCTGGACGATCTTCGGCGCGGTGTAATGCGCATTGATAGTCGAGGCCTTCGCGCGCTCGTAATCTCGCTCGCCGAGCAAGAGCTTCAGCTCCTCGCGCTCTTCGGCGAGTTGTTCGCCGGCGTCGTTGATATCATTGAAGAGGGCCGGAAACTGGCCCCAGCCGACGAACTTGCCGAGGATGTCCTGCTCTTCCCGAGTCGGCGCGCGGCCTTCGGCCTGCAAATCTTTCAGCAGACCGATGGCCGCAAAATTGGCGTCGAGTTTGGATTTCTTGCCACTTGGAACAAGGGCGTCAGGGTTGGTGATTTCGTAATTGTCCGGCTTGCGCGCGGCTGATGGCGGCTGCGTCTTTGTCCGCGACGGATCAGCCGCATCTACGTATACTGGCCTTTCTTCGGCCTCTGTTTTTACGCCTGGCTCAGGTCGTGCAGTATCTGTTCCCTCACTACCCAGGGGTCTGCCCCGGCCTCCATCATCTGCCCGAACATCTCTCTCGCCGCCTCCGCTGCCTCGATCGCTATCTCCGTGATCTCCTCTTCCGAAAGGTTCGGATACGCCTCCTTCAAGGCGATGAACTTCACCTTGGCGAATGGACTGAGTTCCTGTTGCTGTTGCATCGTTTTTTTCTCCTTTCCAGCGGATTCTACACCTGATGATTGCGTTTCGCGAAGAAGCAGATTCTCAGCTTCCCTGCCCTGCTCTCCGCGAACCTCATCCGCAAAAAGCGGCAGCCGTTCCGCCTCGCCCTCTCCGCGAATCTCAGCCGCAAAAAGTGGAAACCGATCCGCATCGTCGGCGGCCGGACCAATGTCGCCGGACTTGTTTCTTCGAGACATATTCGTTCTCCTGTTGCCTGCGTCTGTTCGAATATGCCGCCGGCGGTCGAAGCAAACCTATCCGGCCCCACCGCGCGGCGGACTGTACCTACAAGGCTATTTCTTGTTGCGACCTGGGCCGATCGCGGCTCACGGGGTTCGAGACTGACACCTCGCCCTGACTAAGTGAGGCGAGGCTTTCTTTGAGAAAGTCTTCCACGCCACTTCGATGACCCGGATCATTGAGAAGGTAATCGTCGATGCCCTTGCCCTGGCGCTCTTCCCATCGCAGCTCGCGCACGTCCAGGCCCGCGCTCCGCAACGTTTCGCCCAATCGTTCAAGCTGATGTCGCACCGCCGGATTGCTTGCCGCGTCCGCGTCGAAGGCAATCACAGCCTGGCGCAGATCCGGCATCAACTCTCGCAACCACCGGCCGAAATCCTCCCGAAAGCTCCCGACCCCCGCGAGCGCGATCACGCAATGGCGGTCGCCCAGCAAGTGCTCGGCGGTGTCTGCTTTGAGCGCGCCTTCCGTGATGATCACCTGACCGGTCCGCCCTACTCGGTCAGGATTGCGGAAATGCGCCGGCGCACCGCTCGACGCGCCATCGTTTTTGTTGCTCGATGACAGCCACACGTAGCGCGGTTCATCTGTTTTGACTTCCGCCCGTCTGATCTGAAACCCCTCGATCCGACCACGGATGTCGCGCACCGGAACCAGAAACCCCGCGTGCCAATCATTGGCGTTCAGCTTCCAACTTCCATCCTGTTTGTAAAATCCCGGAATGCCCGTCATATCCTGGTCTTTGAAGCGCGCCGACACGTCGTGGACCGATACTGAGGAGGGAACTGATTTGTAACCGCCGCGCGTGATCGCCGCCTCATCCAGTCCGCGCTTGACCAGGTTCTTATGGTCCCGCGCCGCAAGCGTCAATGCGCCGAGCAGTTCGCGATGAATCCCGTCACGCCGCTCGATCCCAGCCCGCGTGTGTTGCTTCACCTCGACCGTGACAACCATCTTTTCCCTGCTAACGCCATCTTCGAGAAGGTGCAGGTATCCGCCGTTGCGCGTTTCGTGCTCGGACGGCACGCGCATGCAGATCGCCACTGCCCCGTCTTCACTGACCGAACACCAGTCCGTCTTCTCGCAGATCGGACACGGACGACGGGCACGATTCGCACAAAATCCGCCATGGATTTTTCAAGTGGCTGTGTCAGATAGAGTTAGCGACCAATGCTTCGAGCAGTGAGAAATTCGGATCAATCCATTTCGCCACATTATTGGAAATAATGGCTACTTGGCGTTTTCTCTATAAACTACCTACTTATCAATGAATTACAAATCCCGCTCGACAGCCGCGAGTGAGTTTGGCAAGTAAACCATTAGAATTTTGGCGGATTTTGTGCGAATCGTGCCCGTCGTCTCATTAGATACTGTGAGAACAATCATAGATCGCAAATTTGCGGCACGGCCTTTGCTCTTCAAATAATCAAGGCGCGAAAGAAGGTTTTTGCTTTCTTTCGCGCCTTAATTGCTAAAAAGGAGGAGAAAACAATGCTGTGGACGATTATTGCGATACTTGTTGTACTCTGGCTGTTGGGATTTATCGGCGGCGTGGGTGGCAACTTGATCCATCTGTTATTGGTCATTGCCGCAGTTGTGCTTATCTTCCAATTAATCACCGGCCGCAGAGTCGCAGTTTGACGCGCCTGCCGCGCCGAATATTAATGATTACATTTTTCATTTGTCATTACTTTCGTCCGCAACGACAAATGAAAAATGTAATCTGGAATGGAAGGTAAAAGGCGATTGCATCCCGAGATTTTCCTTTGGCGCTTACTGCAAACGCTGAGCGTCCTGTCGTGGAAGGAGAGACAGCTAACGCATTTATTTCTAAAAGATCGTTAGCTCTTCCCACATTCTCAGAGGGTTTCTGAAGTGGAGAGATGGCAATCAAACGATGATCAAGATGGCGAGAAAACGCTGGCTGCTCGTTATCGTTCTCGTCCTGATAGGCGTCGCGATCTTTCTCGTCAACCCCATCGAGGAATCTCCGAAGTATGGACTCGATCATGACTTCGCCATCGAATCTTCAGAGTTCCTGCCCTCACTGGCCGGCGTGACCAACACCCCTTTCGCGCCGGGCAACCGGATTGACATCCTCAACAACGGCGATCAGTTCTACCCGACGATGCTCGAAGCCATTGGGCAGGCGCGTCGCACGATCACATTCGAGGCCTACATCTATTGGGCAGGCGAGATCGGACGGAAGTTCGCCGAAGCCATAGCGGGCAAGGCGCGCTCGGGTGTGACCGTCAAAATTCTGCTCGACGCCGTCGGTTCGCCCAACATAGGCGATGAGATTCTGGAGACGCTCAGAGGCAGCGGCTGCCAGGTGCGCTGGTATCATCCGCTGAGCTGGTACTCGATCGACCGCGTCAACAACCGCACGCACCGCAAATCGTTGGTCATTGACGGGCGCATAGGCTTCACCGGCGGCGCGGGAATAGCCGATCAATGGCTGGGCCACGCGCAAGACTCGGAACACTGGCGCGACATTCAAATCCGCGTCGAAGGTCCCGCCGTCGTCCCGCTGCAAACCGGCTTCGCACGGAACTGGCTGGAAACGACGGGCGAGTTGGTGTCGGGCGACGCATTCTTCCCGCAGCCGCGGCCGGCGGGCGCGCTGTCGGCGCAATCCATACTCAGCGACCCGGAGACTGGCTCCTCGGCGGCGCGGATCATGTACTACCTCTCCATCGTCTGCGCCCGCAAATCGATCCTCATCGCCAACTCCTATTTCGTCCCCGACCAACGGGCGATAGAAATTCTGACGGACGCGGAGCGGCGCGGCGTTGACGTGAAGGTCATGGTCGCGGGCATCCACAACGACAATCGGATCGCGCGCGACAACAGCGTGCGCCTCTACGGCAAGCTACTCGAAGTCGGCGTCGAGATTTATGAATACAACCCGACGATGCTACACCACAAGTACATGGTCTGCGACGGCGTCTGGTCTACAGTCGGCACGACCAGCTTCGACAACCGCTCCTTCGGATTGAACGACGAGAGCAACGTCTGCGTCTACGACCGCGACTTCGCCGCGCAATTGGCGCGCATTTTTTCAGAAGATCTGGCGGCCTGCCGCCGTATCACTCTCGAAGAGTGGCGCGGCCGCGGCGTGCTGACAAAATTGCGTGAAATGGTCGCGTCGTTGCTGCGCGATCAGGTTTGAGGTTTCAGCATGACCTTGACGCAGTCGTCTTGTTTATTCAGGAACAGGACATATCCTTTGGGCGCTTCATCAAGCCGTATGCGGCGCTTGACTGTGACAGGAGGCTCCAAGCGCACTTCCGTGACAGCTTTGAAGCCAAGCCGTTCGAGCCAACCGGCTTTTCCGTAGATCAGTTCGGTGCGTTCTTCTTCGCCCAGCCCCAGTTCCGCGGCGCGCGATTTCAATTTTATCTGGCTGGCGCCGACCGCCACTTCAATCCAAGGCGCGCGTCTCCCACGCGCCGAGCCGCCTCCTCGCCAAACCGCGCAACAAACCTGGCCACCGCCAGGCCGCGCGCGGAAGACTTCGTCGGGATGGATATGGCGCGTAAGTTTCTTCAGATGGGCTACACTCAGTCGCGGCGGTACGCGCAGGCATCGTGAGTAGTATGAGCAGCAGGATCATCACAACGACTCGCTGCTGCGGCTGCGCAAACATTACGTGAAGAACCAGGCCAGTCCGATATCAAAGGCGTACATCCTGACGCTGATGGCCGGTGAGCAGCAGACTCACAATTTTTATAAGGCGTACGGCTTCCAGTACGGCAGCCCTGAACTGCGCGAGATTTACGCCGAGATAGCCGAGGTAGAGGAGGAACACGTCACGCAGTATGAATCCCTGATGGACCCGACCGAGACCTGAATCGAGAAATGGGCGCTGCGCGAATTCAACGAGAAGGGCGAAACGAATTGAAAAGACCGTCAAATTGGCCGCTGAAAATATTCGCGCCAACCAATGGCGGAAGTAGCGAGGCGCCGGTTCGAAAATAAGCAGACCCAAAAGCTTCAAGCGGGGCCACCACATTGCTCAACTTTCTTCGTCCTTTTCAATCCCGATCTTCATTCGCGACGCCTTTTCAAGAGACTGAAAATCATAGTCGCGAGCTAAAAGGCTACGACGCCTCAGGCGCCTTAGCGTGGCATGGAAAATGCCTTTAAATCTGAGAAAGCCTAAGTAAGGCGCGCTTTAGCCCGTAAACCGCCTTGACTTCAAGTCCGGGTCGGCGTGGCGCGTTCAAGATTGACAGCAAATTTTTAGACTTTCGAAGGAGGAAGATTATGGCTCAGACAGCAACAGCAACCTGGCCGAAAGCGACAACAGAAGAAGCTGAACGGCAAACGGAAGGAGTAGTCGCCCGGACGATCGAGGAACAGACGGCCAAACTCCCGTCAGACGTCTTTCTTTGGGCGGCCCTAGGCGCCGTCGGCGTTTCGTTCTACCTCGAGTTGACGGGCAACATAGAAAAGGCCCATTTTGTCGGCTTCTGGGTGTCGCCGTTTTTGCTGCTCGGCGTGTACAACAAGCTGGTCAAAGTGGCCGGTTCTGACCGCGCCAGTCGTTGATAGTTATCGAAGCAGGCGCTTCGAGCGAAACCAAAAGATAGATTGCAAAGGCTCTTTCGTCGCGAAGACCCGATGGGCGCTTTCCTGCTTTGCGGCTGTGAAAGAGCCTTTCGCAAAGAACGGAGGATTGATGTCAGCGCAAGCAGTCGAAAGCTTCATCGCGGCGTTGGGAAAACTGGAAACGACCCATGAGGTGGAGGCCATCGTTTCGACCTTCGCCGAAGACTGCGAGTTGGGCAATGCGGCGACGCCGAAACGTCTCAGCGGGCGCGAAGGCGCGCGCGAATTCTGGCGCCAATACCGCGACACGTTCGGCGAGATGAAATCCACTTTCCGCAACGTGATTGCGACCGAGGATCGGGCCGCGCTTGAGTGGGCTACCCAGGGGACCATTCATGACGGCGCGGTGGTTAGTTATGAAGGCGTGAGCATCCTGGAGCTTGAAGAAGGAGCCATCAAACGCTTTCACGCCTACTTCGATTCCAAAGAGTTGAGCGGACAAATCGTGAAAGAGGCCAAAGCCTGGGCGGTAGGAGGTAGCGAATAATGGCTGTCAGCAGCGCGACAAAAAAAAGCGGCGGCAGGAAGAGCGGCGGAAAAGGCCGAAAGAAACAACCGCTCAAAGACCCGCGCGGCGGGTTGACGGCGGCGGGCAGAGCCTGGTTCAAGGAGAAGGAAGGAGCCAGTCTCAAACCCGGTGTGACGAAATCAGAGCGCGAGATGACGCCTGACGAGATGCGACGCAAGGGGTCGTTTCTGCGCCGCCACTTCGCCAACCCGCGCGGCCCGATGAAGGACGAGGAGGGCGAACCGACGCGTCTCGCCCTTTCGGCGCATGCCTGGGGCGAGCCGGTTCCGAAAACGATGGCCGACGCGAAAAAACTCGCGGCGAAGGGCGCCCGGCTGCTGGAGAAATACCAGGCCAGCAAAGATAAGAAGGGCCGCGAGCGGTAACGTATGTCTGATCAGCATTCAACACAGGTTTTCGTGCGCCGCAC
>DATCXQ010000637.1:0-23602 GCA_036565725.1 Blastocatellia bacterium | reverse complement strand
GTTGTTCGAGAGCGCCGAGGGCGACGTGGCCATCGGCCTGTGTAACAACAGGCCCGGCCCCGGACTGGTCAAGAAACTAGATCAATTACGTAGGGTGGCCGAAGATGCGCCGGCGACGAAGCTGATACTGCTGCGCGACAGCCGGCTGCCGATCGGGCGTACAGCAGCCAAGACTCGCGAACTCCGCGAGCGGTTATTGAAAAAAGGCGCGCGATGGGTCGAGCCGAGCGCGGAGGCGCTGGCCACTCTCGACGCGCTGCGGCGCCTGCTCTCCGACGCCAAATCGGGTGAGTTGGACAATCGCGGCGACACCGTGGAACTGAAGACGGTTCAAGATTGGCTGGCGCGACATCTGGCCGCCGAACTGAAAGATGTTCTTAACGAAATGGCGCCCGGCGACGTCATGCCGCCACCCGAAGAGCTTTATGAAGAGATAGCGGAGTTGCTCGGCAGGCAGCACGTAGTATCGGTGGCGGACGCGGCGGCGCTGCTCGGCAGAAAAGTCGAAGAGGTCGAGGCTTGCGCGCAGACACACTCAGATCGCGTCGGCGCGCTCGGCGATCCCCCGGCGGTGTTGTTCAGATTGGTCACTGACTCATAGGACTTATTGGACTCATAATATCTATCCTATAAGTCGTATAAGTCCCATTCAATAAAGGAATTTTGTAATGGCGGTAACTTTGCAAGTCAGCGAAGTTCGCGCGGAGATTCACCGTTCCGGGGGCGGGCGGCGGGGCGCGGGCGCGTCTTCGACCGCATTGCTGGGCCGCTTCTTTCACGAAATTTTTGCCGATCTGGTCGGCGCGGACGCGCGCAAGAATTTTCACGCCGCCATTGACGAAGCGGAAAACAGTCTGGACGAGTGGCGCGCGGCGCTCGTCAATCATGCGTACCAGCGGTTGGTCGGGCCTCGGCTGCGGGCGCATCACTCCGAGCTGAACTTTTCGCCCGAACAGATGTTGAACTTCTGGGATGCGGCGCAGGAGTTATGCCGTTGGTTGGCGGAGTTGTTGTGGAATGCGAACGAGGGTGGAGCGCCTTTGAGCGGCGCATTGCTCATCGCCGAAGAGCCGTTGCGCTGGGAGTTGCGCGATGACGGTTGGACTGACGCCGTCGTTTTGACCGGCGTGGCCGACGCAGTGTTCCGCGCGCCGCGCGGCGCCTGGTGTCTGGTTGAGTTGAAGACGGGCCGCACGGCGCCGGAAGCCGATCTGGCGCAGGCTTGCCTCTATCACCAGATGCTATCAACTTCGGGCGCCGGCGCGGACGGCGCGCTGGCGCTTCTCAGCTTCGGGCCGCAGAAACACGAGCGATTGTTCACCGCCGTGGAACTCGCCGATGTGCATGAGCGGTTGCGGCGCCTGATCGGCAAGCTGGCCGGAGTCCTGCCCGACTTTGAACCAGGCCCGGAGCCTCGACCGGAGAAAGAAGAGCACCTGGCTTTAGGCCGAAAGTTGGAACAGGCCTTTGCCGAATACAACGCCGAGATCAAAGCCAACAAGCCCGTAGTAGGGCCGACTTTTTTACGCTTTCCCATCGAGCTGGGACGGCGGGTGACGATCAACGCGGCGCAACGCTATGTCCAGAGCGTGCAGGCGCGGCTCGAACTGGAGGCGCCGCCGCGCGTGAGCCTGGAGGGCGGGCGTCTGGCGATCGACGTGCAGCGGCCCGACCGCGAGTTCGTCTTCTTCGCGCAGATTCGCGACCAACTGCCGCCGATCGATGAAATGTTCGGCAATGCGCACGCGCCGGTGGGAATCGATCTAAGCATGCGATTGCGGGTGGCCGATTTCGCGCAGCCCGAAAACGCCCACCTGCTTGTCGCCGGGACCACCGGCAGCGGGAAGAGTGAATGGCTGCGGGCCGCGGTCGCCGGATTGCTTCTGACCAATACGCCGGACACGTTGCGCCTCGCCCTCGCCGACCCGAAGCGAAACGCGTTTCAATTGTTGCGTGGCTCGCCGTTTCTTTACGGCGACATAGCTTACGAAGAAGACGAAACGCTCGCGCTGCTGGAACGCCTCGTCGAGGAGATGGAGTCGCGCTACGGGCGGATGGCCGAGGCCGGCGCCGATACGCTGCGCGACCTGATCGGGCGCGACGGCCGGCCTACGCCGCGAATCTTTTTCATCTGCGATGAGTACGGTTTTCTGATGGCGGGAGAGGCGAAGACGAGAAAAGAGTTGGAACGATTGGTCAAGAAGCTCGGGAACAAGGCGCGCGCGGCGGGAATTCACATGATACTTGCGACTCAACAACCCAGCCGCCAGGTAATCACCGGCCCGATTCAAACCAACATCAACGCGCGCGTCGGACTGCGTTTGCCGTCGCCCATCGAATCGCAAATGCTCCTGGGCGAGGCTGGGGCGGAAGCGCTGCTCGGCAAGGGCGACTTGCTTTACAAATGCATCGGCGACCCGGTGCGGCTGCAATCGCCTTATCTGCCGGAGGAAGAGCTTGCGACGGTGTTTGGCGCCCGCCAGATTCCTGATGCTGTTGGAGACACAAACTAAGCGATGCCAAACCCTTGAGCAGTGGAAAGCAGAAAGAGATGGGATCCTGCAAGGCGCAAAAATACTGAAGGCTGTACAAATTAAAACTGAATACAATCAACTGGAGCGGTTATCAGATCAGTATACGGAATGTGGCGGTAGCCTGACCGTGAGGCTTGTCGTTATCCAAATCTTTTGCGTTCCCAGGGAGGCGCTTCTTCGTCGCTACGCGACGAAGAATAAATCCGTACGCTGATCTGATAACTGCTCTAAGCCTATGCATAAATCGGGAAGGGCGTCCTGGGTACGCATCGCTTCCAGCCTGCAGTCTCGGCCAGTCGCTCAATTGCTTTTCAATGCGCATCTTGCCACTACTGCACGTTGGAAGCGATGCGCACCCAGGCTCGCGCAGCACAGTGTTGATTGCAATGGATTTTTATTGTCGCAGCCTTCAGTTAACTAACGGGCGACCTCGGCTCAGATTTGGCCCTGGCGCCGACTTCACGAACGAATAAATCTTCCAGCGATTCGCGCGCGGGATTGACCGAAACCAGCCGTCCTCCCGCTCCATGAGCTACGGCCAGCAGGCGAGCCAAATCGTGATCGTGCGCCAGACGCACGCGCGCGCCTTCCGGCGTGGGAGCGACTTCCAACGCGAACTCGACGAGCGCCGCCAGAATCTCTTCGTTCACGCCGCTCACCACAACCTCAATCTCGTTGCTGCGGGCTTTAAGTATTTCCGAGAGCCTTCCCGACTCGACCAGACGCCCGCGGTTCAGGATGGCCACGCGGTCGCACATTGCTTCCACGTCCGTGAGGATGTGTGAGGAGAAGAAAATCGTCTTGCCGCGCGCGCGCAGACCGGCGATTAACTCGCGAGCCTCGCGGCGGCCCAGCGGATCCAGGTCCGACATCGGCTCGTCCAGAAAGAGAACCTCCGGATCGTTGATGAGCGCCTGCGCCAGGCCCACGCGCTGCAACATGCCTTTCGAAAACTTGCGCAAGCGCCTGTCCGCCGAATCCGACAGCCCGACCTGGCCGAGCAGTTCGCTCGCGCGGCGCGCGGCGCGGTCGCTCGGCAGGTCGCAGAGCGCGCCGTAATAGAGGAGAAGTTCCCGCGCCGTCAGGTGATGGTAAAAATATGGGCGTTCTGGCAAGTAGCCTATGCGCGCCCGCATTCGCAGGTCGTCCAGCGGCCGTCCGAGAATTCGCGCCTCGCCGGCCGTCAGACGCAACATCCGCATCAGGATTTTGAAGGTGGTCGTCTTGCCCGCGCCGTTCGGCCCCAGAAAGCCGAAGACCTCGCCGGCCTCGACCCGCAGACTCAGCCCGTCCAGCGCGCGCAAACTGCGCTTGCGCCAGAAACCGATCTGGTAATCATGCGTGAGGTTTTCGATCTCGATAACGGACATACATGAATTCGCCACAGAGGCGCCGCAGCCATTGAGACAAGGTGTTTTTCTACTTTTCTCCTTGTCCCCTTGCCCCCTTGTCTCCTTCTCTCCCTGTCTCTGTGTCTCTGTGTCTCTGTGGCATATTATGATCCAAAACCGACAACTGTTCCTCGCAGATCTGTTTGACGAACGGATCATCGCTTTCTTCATAGAGTCGCAGGAACATCGCGCGAGCCGTTTCGCGTTCGCCGCCTTTGGCCAGCATCAAAGCCGGCATCGTTTGCATCCACGCGGGAGCGCCCGGCAGCGCCGCGCCTCGCGCGTAGGCTTCGGCGGCCTCGCGAAAGCGACTCCGCCGCCAATGGACGAATCCCAGGTCTTGATAAAGCCGCCATTCGCCGGGATTGTTGCGAATGCCGCGCTCGACGAACCGGACCGCGGCGTCGGCGTCGATGTCTGGCAGGAAGACCGCGCCGAAGCGGTATGCGGCGACATGATACGGGTCAAGATCGACCGTGATGTCGAGCAATGGTTGGAGCAGTTTCAGCCTGCTCACGTCGAAATATTGATTTGAGACGCGCTGTCGCTCGAACTCTTCGCCGAAATAGAGCAGCGCGCGAATCCAGTAGACGTCGGCCATAAGGCCGTCGAAGCCGAGGCTGGCGCGCTTGATCGATTCGCCGGAACTGACGTATAGCGCCTTTTCGACCGCCAGCGGGGCGGGGCGATGCGAGTCCATCCAGTTTTGCGCGACGCCGCCGAGCGCCAGGAAAACGACGGGCAAAATGGGCCAGATCAATGATGATTGAAGATCGAAGATAGAGGATCGAAGATAGAAGATCTTGGACGACTTATTTTCGATCCTCGATCCTCGACCCTTTTCGGTTCCGCTCATTTGAAATTCCTGCGGTTGAAGATCAACGCCGCCGCCGCCAGCATGGCGGCAATATAAAAAATCGCGTAGGCCGTGGTTCCCGCGACCATTCGCCACGGCGCCGTCTCGCCGCGCGCGGTTTCGTTGATGTAATTGAAATTGGCCAGGTTCGGAAGCAGGTGGTAAAGCGCGCGGCTGACCGCTCGCGCGACAGCCGAACTCGAAGTTTCGGCGAGGAGCTTCAGATCGGGACTCCACCGGCCGATCAGAAAGATCAGCAGCGCGAACAGCGCAGACAGCGCGGGCGACGAGAAGCACGAGAACAACAAGGCCACGGCCGTGATGATCGCCAGTTCCAGGAAAATCATCCAGACCGCGGGCCACAACCGCAACTGGGCGGCGGCGACGCCGCCTTGCGCGTAAATCAGCGCAATCGCGACCGCCGTCGCCGTCGCCGCGCTGCTCATAAACAGCGTCAGGCACAAGCCGAAATATTTGCCCAGTATGAACTCCGAGCGGCGGACCGGCTTCGAGAGGATATTAGCAATGGCGCCGTTCTCGATGTCTTTTGAGACAAGCCCGATGCCCAGAAGGATGGCGATCAGCGCGCCGAAGATAGTCAGGGCGGACAGCCCGAGATCGATGATGATCTTCGTTTCCTGCCCGACCGCGATGCGCCCTATCACGACCGACGCGACGACCAGCAAGATGGCGAGCAGAACCATGTTGTAGAGCGCGCGGTCGCGCGCCGATTCTCGAAACGTGTTGAGGGCGATTGGTATGATCTTCAAGGCGTGAAGCTGATTGTTCGTAGTACCGCCTTCAGGCGGAAAGGTTTGGTCATCTTCTCTTTCCACCTGAAGGCGGTACTACGAACTTTTCTGCGCGATCAAATAATAAAGCAAATCCACTGCGGGCGGCTGCAAGCCGAGCTGGCGGATCATCCCGACGACCTGGCCGCGGTGGAGCGTCGCGTGGTTGACCACGTGCTGCATCTGTTCGGCGAGCGGGAGCGTGAACGGCTCGCCTTTGATGTTCTTGTAGCTCAAATCCTGGCGCAGACTCTCCTCGGTCAAATTTTCGAGCAACTGCCGTCGCCCGGCTTCGATCTCCCGCCACCGCGAACGCAGCGCCGCGACGTCGGCGAAATCATCGGCCGTCCAGATGCTCGAATGAGACATCCCTTTCCATCGTTCGAGCCATATCCATTCGGCCCCGGCCATGTGAACGAGAGTGCCGTGGATCGAGCCGTGGCTGATCTTGAAGTCATGTCGCCGTTGCTCTTCGGTCAGACTCTCAGCCGCGTCGAGCGCGAGGCCGTTGGCGTATTCGGTGTAATCGAAAAGTCTGCGGATGTCGTTGAGGTTCATTCGGTTTCCTCGGAAAAGAGTAGGGCAAACTGGCAGTTTGCCCTACTAGTCCTCACTGGCCAGCGCAACGGCTATTGCGCCGGCGATCTTCGCGTTGTTCTTCAACAGAGCGACGTTAGCGCGGAGCGCGCGCCCTCCGGTCTTCGCCGCGATCCTGGAGAGCAGAAAAGGCGTGACGCTGCGACCGGCGACGCCTTCGCGCGCGGCCGCTTCCAGCGCCTCGTCAATTACGTCTTTGATTTCGGTCGCCGGGACCTCGTCTTCGGCTGGAACCGGGACCACCACCAGCGCGCCGGTTGAAAATCCCATTCGCCAATGCGTCAGGACGGTCTTCGCAATCTGCCCGGCGCTGTCCGCGCGCAAATCCAATTTCAGCCCGCTCGAACGCGAATAAAATGCGGGCAGCTCATCTGTCTGATAGCCTATCACCGGCGCGCCCAAGGTCTCCAAGATCTCCATGGTCTTCGGCAGGTCGAGAATCGCCTTAGCGCCAGCGCAGACGGTGATCAAGGGGTAGCGCGCCAGCGCCATCAGATCGGCTGAGACGTCGAAGCTTTGGTCAGCGCCGCGATGAACGCCGCCGACGCCTCCCGTGGCGAACACCTTGATCCCGGCCAGATTCGCCAGATGTAAGCTCGCCGCGACCGTCGTCGCGCCCCATCCGTGAGCGGCGATCACTTGGGCCAGGTTCGCCGGGTTGACTTTCGCCACGCCGGGGCGTTGGGCGATGGATTGAATCTGCTGGTCATCCAATCCGATCACCGCGCGACCATCGACGACGCCGATGGTCGCGGGCAGGGCGCCAGACCGCCGGACTTCGGACTCGCAATCGCGCGCCGTTTCGACGTTGTATGGGGAGGGCAGCCCGTGCGCGATGACAGTAGATTCCAGGGCGACCACACCCTGGCGCGCGCGAACGGCGGCTTCAACAGCAGGCGCTATTGAAACCATGTCCTTGAAAAACGATATTTGCTCTCTTATGCTCACCGGCGCCCAAGCTTAGCTCAGTCTTTATGATGAGCCAAGCGGAGGAGGAACCCTATGACTAAACAAATTCTATCAATCATACTGGGCGGCGGAGTTGGCTCGCGCCTATTCCCGCTCACGAAAGAGCGTTCAAAACCGGCCGTGCCCCTCGGCGGCAAATACCGCCTGGTCGACATCACAGTTTCTAATTGCATCAATTCCGGGCTTCATTACATCTACGTCTTAACCCAATTCAATTCGGCCTCGCTAAACCGGCACATCGCGCGGACATATAGGTTCAGTCGATTCTCAGACGGCTTCGTCGAAATCCTCGCCGCCGAACAAACGCCCGAAAATAAAAACTGGTTTCAGGGCACGGCGGACGCGGTGCGCCAGATCATGGTTCACGTCCGGGACTTCGATCCGAGCCACGTGCTGATTCTTTCGGGCGATCACCTCTATCAAATGGATTACCGCAGGTTCATTAACCATCATTTGGAGAAGAACGCCGACGTGACTGTCTCGGTGATTCCGGCCGATTATGAGCGCGCCTCCAGTTTCGGTTTGCTCAAGACCGACGGCGAGGGCCGGATCGTCGAGTTCAGCGAAAAGCCGTTCGGCGACCAGTTGGACGCGATGCGCGTGGACACGACAAAACTCGGGTTGAGCCAGGACGACGCCGAACGCCGGCCTTTCATAGCTTCGATGGGCGTGTATCTATTCAGATACAACGCGCTGCGGGAATTGCTCAAAGATGAAAAGACCAAGGACTTCGGCAGCGAGGCGCTTCCTGCGGCCATCGGCGTTTACAACGTGCAGGCTTATCTGTTCAACGGCTACTGGGAAGACATCGGGACTGTCGGTTCGTTTTACAACGCCAATCTCGACCTCGCCTCGGTGATGCCGAAATTTAACCTTTTCGACGCCGACGCGCCGATCTACACTGACCCGCGCTATTTGCCCAGCACTAAATTCGCCGACTGCGAAATCAAGGATTCGCTGATCTCCGACGGCTGCATTCTCAACCGGGCATCCGTCATCCACTCCGTCATCGGTATCCGCTCGCGCATCGAGAGCGGGACGCGCCTCGAAGATACGCTCATGATGGGCGCCGATTATTACCAGTCGCTGCCCGAACTGGCCGACGACCGCCAGCGCGGGTTGCCCTGGATCGGCGTAGGAGAGAACACCGTCATTCGCAGGGCCATCATCGATAAAAATGTGAGGGTGGGATCGAACGTTCGCATCCTCAACGAGGCCGGGCGCCAAAACTTCGACGGCGACAATTACTACATCCGCGAGGGCATCGTCGTAATCCCCAAGGGCGCGACGATCACTGACGGAACGGTTATTTGAGTTGGCGACCGGGCGACAAGGCGACGGGGCGACGGGGCGATTGCGATATTCCTCCGTCGCCCCGTCGCCTTGTCGCCTTGTCGCCCCGTCTCCGCCTTCTATGATTCGATACTACTGGACATTCGTCGTCGCGTTACTGTTATTGGTTTTCATAGGCGGTCCGGCGATCGCCGTCGGCCATATCCTGCGGAGGCTTTTCGGCGTCGAGGATTTCATCTTCCCCCCGGCGAAATTCGGTTGCCGGGTTTATGTGTGGGCGTCGGGCGCGCGCGTACACGTTTCGGGGCTTGAACATCTCGACCGCGATCAGGCTTACGCCTTCATCGCCAACCACCAGAGCAATCTCGATCCGCCGCTGCTCTTCTCCTACCTGGGCCACAACGTCGGCGCCATCGCGAAGATCGAGCTGTTCAGCATTCCTATAATGAAGCAGGGGTTCCCGCTCGCGCATATCGTTCCTATTGACCGCAGCAACCGCGAGCGCGCGCTACAAAGCACGAGGCGCGGCGCTGACGAGTTGCGGCGCGGACATTCACTCATGGCCTTTCCCGAAGGGACGCGCACAGGCGACGGACGGGTGAAGGAGTTCAAAAAGGGCGTGTTCTATATGGCCGTCGAGGCGGGCGTTCCGGTCGTCCCCGTCGTGGTTAACGACACAAGGCTGGTCATGCGCAAAGGCGAAAAGCGCGTCATACCGGGCGATATTTACCTGGAAGTCCTGCCGCCAGTCAGTTCGGAAGCTTACACAATGGAGAACGTCGGGGAATTGATCGAACACGTCCGCGACCTGATCATGGCGCGCGTCAGGACAGACCCACCCACATAGTAACGAATAATGGTCTTTGAATAAATAATATAACAACATTGTAGGGGCAGCCCTGCGTGTCTGCCCCGGTACGATTAAGACGCCTCGTACCGGGGCAGACACGCAGGTCTGCCCCTACTTAGGTTTCGTCTCTGCCGCAGGGCGCCGGAAACTCATTTAAAGATGGATTCCGCATTCCAGCTTCTTTTCCCCGTCCCATCTTCCGCTGCGCTCGTGCGCCCCGGCTACCACGCGGCGAGTGCAGGGGACGCAGCCGATGCTCGTGTAGCCGTCGTCGTAGAGCGGGTTATAAGGCAGTTCGTGAGCCACGATGTAATCCCACACCTGCCGGCGCGTCCAGGCTGCCAGCGGGTTGATCTTGACCAGGCCATGTCGCGCGTTCCATTCGACGACGCCGATGTTGGCGCGCGTCGGCGATTGATCTCGCCTGAGCGCAGCGATCCAGGCGTCGTAGCCTCTGAGGGCTTCGGCCAGCGGCTCGACCTTGCGGATGCGGCAGCAGAGGTCGGGGTCGCGTTCGTAAAGGCGCTCGCCGTAAATCCGGTTCTGCTCTTCGATGCTCAACGCGGCGCGGCGCTCGATGATGTTCGATCCGTAGCGCGCGCGCAACCGCTCTTTCAAATGATCGGTCTCGGCGAATTGGAATCCGGTCTCCAGATAGATGATCGGCGTCCGTGGCGCGACGCGCGCCAGGTGGTCAATCAGGACAACTCCCTCGGCGCCGAAGTTGGACGTCATCGCCAGTCGCGGCGAAAACCTCTTGGCCGCCCATTCCAGAATCTCTTCGACCCCTGCGGTTTCAAAACGCCGGGAGAGTTGTTTGATTTCAAATTCCGAAAGCTCCGTTTGGGCTTGACTCATTGTTCCTCTCTCTGAATACGACCTCTAAGACTAATAAGTCTCATTCGACATCTCGCAAAAATCGGCGCGCCAGGGCGCGAGCCTCGTCGAGCCTGCCCGCGCGAATCAGGTCGAGCGCGTCGGATTCGACGAATGCGCGCAACATTTCTTTGCGCCGTTCGAAATCGGCGACGCGGTCTTTAGCCTCGGCGCGCATCTCAGCCGCGATTTCCAGCAGGACGCCGTACTCTTCTCCGATCAGCGCCGCGACTTCGCGTTTGACCCGCTGTGTGAGAGTCGGGCTGCCGCCTCCGGTCGAAACGCTGATCTGCAACTCGCCGCGCGTGACCAGCGCGGGCGTAATGAAATTGCACAGATCGGGTTGATCGACGACATTGCAAAGCGACCCGCGTTCCCTGGCCGCTTTTGCGACCTTCTCGTTCACTTTCCGGTCGTCAGTCGCGCTGATGACCAGAAACATGCCGTTCAAATCTCCCTCGGCGAAAGAGCCACCGAGATAAGTGATCTCCGCGCGGTCGGCCGCCGCTCGCAGCGCTTCGGTCAACTCCGGGCTGACGACGGTCACGCGGGCTCCCGCTTCCAGGAGCTGAATCGCCTTGCCTTCGGCGACCGCGCCGCCACCTACGACCAAAACGTCGCGCCCTTTGAGATCGAGATAGATCGGGTAATAGCGCATCGATCAGATGGTAGGGGCAGACCTGCGTGTCTGCCCCGGATTGTGTTTACACGCGACCACCGGGGCAGACACGCGGGTCTGCCCCTACGCTCTAACTAGCCAGCGCCTCGAAGAACGGGTTGGGCGTGACGTAATTCGCGAGTAGGGGCAGACCTGCGTGTCTGCCCTCCTCTTCGAACCACTGCAACCGTTCGCGCAGCCGGACGACCTCGCCGACGACGATGAGCGCGGGAGCCGTGAGCTTCCTGCGTTTGACCGCCGCCGCGACCTCGGACAGATTCGAGACGACCGTCTCCTGACGGCCGTAGGTCCCCCAACGGATGACCGCCACCGGCGTATCGGCGTCGCGCCCGTTCGAGATCAATTGATCGGCGATTTCCGCGACCCGCGCAATGCCCATAAAGAAGACCAGCGTGTCGGCGCCCTTCGCCAGGTGGTTCCAGCGGATCGCCGATTGCGATTTCGCCATGTCTTCGTGGCCCGTGACGAAAGTCACCGAACTGCTCATGCCACGATGCGTGATCGGAATGCCGGCGTATGCGGCGACCGACGAGCCGGCCGAAACCCCGGGAACAACTTCCCATTCGATTCCGGCCTCGACCAGCGCCTCGGCTTCCTCGCCTCCACGTCCGAAAATGAACGGGTCGCCGCCCTTCAGACGCACGATGACCGCATGTTCATTGGCCTTCGCGACGAGCACACGGTTGATCTCCGCCTGCGTCCACAGTTGCTGCGAACTCTCGAGCCCGCGCTTGCCGACGTAGATCAATTCGGCGCCGGCGGGCGCGTGTTTGAGAATTTCCGGGTTGACCAGGTAGTCGTAGATCACGCAATCGGCTTCGGCGATCAGGTCGCGCGCCTTGAGCGTTAGCAGGCCCGGATCGCCCGGCCCCGCGCCGACCAGATAAACCTTGCCGGATCGGTTTTGATTGTGTTTCATAACGCCGCCTTTGCGCTCTCCGCCGCGACGCTCGACTGCCGCGCGGAGGCGATCAGATTCAATTCCTCGAGCCTGGCCAGAATCTTCGCCGCGCTCTCTTCGACCGTTTCGTGGTCGGTCTCGACCACCAGTTCCGGTTCGAGCGGCTCTTCGTAAGGATCCGAGACGCCTGTGAACTGTTTGATCTCGCCGGCCAGGGCCTTTTTGTAAAGTCCCTTCACGTCGCGCGCGACGAGCGCGTCGATCGAGGCTTTGACGAAAACCTCCACGAAGGCCGCGCCGTCGGCCTCGATCGATACACGCACCTCGTCGCGTATCTCGCGGTAAGGCGAGATGGCCGCCGCGATCACTCCCACGCCGTTGCGCGCCAGCAGCCGGCTGACGTAGCCGATGCGCCGAATGTTGGTGTCGCGGTCTTCCTTGGAAAATCCGAGCCCTTTGCTCAGGTTTGTGCGCACCTCATCGCCGTCGAGAACTTCAATCTTGACGCCGCGAGAGCGCAGTTGCGGGACGAGCGTGTTTGTGAGCGTCGTTTTGCCTGCGCCCGACAGCCCCGTAAACCATAATGTGAACCCTTGTGTCACGAACCTTCTCCCCTATTGTAAGTTTGGAGGCGGCGGCCGGAATCGAACCGACGTATAAAGGTTTTGCAGACCTTCGCCTTACCACTTGGCTACGCCGCCCTTGAATTGTGGAGTGCGGAATGCGGAATGCGGAATGATGAGTCTGTTCAATTGCGGACGTGAAATCGAGAGTGAAAGTTTTATCAATCCGCAATCCGCAATCCGCATTCCTCTCATGCCGCCGCGCTCAACCCGCGCAGCCCTTCGATCAGAACCTGCGCGACTTCGGGACGCGTGAATTCGACCGGCGGGACCTCGCCGCGCGAGAGCATCTCTCGCACGCGCGTTCCGCTCAGGCTGACGTGGTGCGACTGGTCGTGCGGGCAGGTCTTGAGCGACGCCATCCCGTCGCATTTGCGGCAGAAAAACGTGTTGTCGAAGAACATCGGCGCGATCTTCAACTCGCCCGGCTCGAAATGGCCGAAGATGAGCTGCGCGTCGTAAGTGCCGTAGTAATTGCCGACGCCCGCGTGATCGCGCCCGACGATGAAGTGCGAGCAGCCGTAGTTCTGCCGGATGATGGCGTGGAAGATAGCCTCTCGCGGCCCGGCATAGCGCATCGCGGCCGGCAGCACGGCGAGCTGCGTTCGCGATGGCGGGTAGTAGTGCTCGATGATCACTTCGTAGGCGCGCAGACGGACCGTCGCCGGGATGTCGTCGGATTTCGTCTCGCCTACGATCGGGTGGAGCAGCAAGCCGTCTACGGTTTCAAGCGCGCATTTCTGGATGTATTCGTGGGCGCGGTGGACGGGATTGCGCGTCTGGAACGCGACTACGCTCCGCCATCCGCGTTCGGCGAACACGGCGCGCAACTCGCGGGGCGAGTTGCGGTAGGGCGCGAACTCGTGGCGGCGATGATGTTCGACCACGCTGACGTGACCGCCGAGCAGATAATTGCCCTGCGCGTAAAGCGCCTTCACTCCGGGATGCTTTTCTTCCGCCGTCAGGTAGACGCGCTCGGCTTCGAGCTGCTTGTCGTACTTGAAGATTTCGGCCAGATGCAGCACGGCCAGCAGCCGCCCGTCGCGCGAACGCAGAGCGACGTCGTCGCCGACCTTCAGCTTCGCCCGCTCTTCTTCGGTCGCCGACAGCGTCACGGGAATTGTCCAGACAAAGCCGTTGGCAAGCCGTCGTTGGTCGCGCACCAGAACGTAATCGGCCTCGCCCATAAAGCCTTCGAGCGGCGAGAGCGCGCCCAGGGCGATCAATTCCAGGTCGGCCTCCTCGCGCGCGTTGAGCGTCAGCTCGGGCATGTGCGCCGACGCCCGCAGCAGCGATTCGCGCTCGGCCCCGCGCGCTTCACGGTCGATCAGTCTCCCGCCATGGGGTTCAATCAGGCTCATTTCGTGGCTCCTTTTCGGTGTGGTTGTTTGTCGAAAGGTTGAACTGCGAGTCCGAGCGCATGACGGTTCGATTCGCCAGCTCGCTCGCGGCGGCCTTCGCGTCCGTTGGACCGGGCGGCGGATTTCTTCGCGTCCTTCGCCCGCCCGCGTTCGATGGGCTGGCAGAGCAGCCCGTCCCACGTGACTTCAAATCTCCAATCGGCGATCTCAAATTTCATGACAGTACTCCTCTTGCGGAAGGCCTCTTATAGGACTTATAGGACCTATAGGACTTATGGGATTTATAAGTACTATTAGGTCCTATAAGTCCCATTAAGCGGTTGCGCGCGACCAAACAGGGCGCGATTCTTGCGCAGCCTTCGGAGTTATTTTGTAAGGGAAATCAGCGGAAGCTTTGTTGTGGCCAAAGCCGCGTCGCCCGAGGAATTAGCGACAACAACAACAACAGGAGCAGGTGGTTTGGAGGGAAATGAAGCAGGCGGAAGAGAAGCGAGAAGATGGATCCGGTAAAGAGCCGCTACTTATGAGCAGCGACGCCACAGGTAAACGTCTATGTCTTTCGTGTCGTCTCATGATCTTCTTTCTACAGAATATATGAAGCCATCAAGTTCAGGCCTTGAGAGCTTCGAGTTAACTAGTGTTCAATACGTCTAACGCTGGTTTATAAACGCCAAATCGAATATTGTCAACAAAGCTTTCACAAAGTTCTTCTACCAGAACATTCGATTCAACATATTAGCGCTCCGCCGCAGTCAAGGAGGCGCATGATCGCGATCCTTGTCTTAGTTAGTTCGCCCCCGGTGAGATTGGGCTTTCTTCAATCCGGCCTGGGCCAAATTCGAGTCGGGTCGAAGCTTGAGCGCCTCGGTGTAACTGCGCTCGGCTGCGGCGTAATCCTTTATGTTCGTCTGAAACTCGCCCTGATTGATCAGCACAAAAAACTCATCCAGCCTGGATTTGCGGGTCTGGATTTCTTTGACGCCCGGGTCCGTATCCAATGTGTGTTCCGCCAGATATTGGCCATATAGGATGATCGCATCGTAGTAGCGCTCATTCGCCTCCGCCTCTCGCGCCTTTTTCAATCGCGCGTCTTCTTGCGCGGCGCCTGGAATTGGCGTGGGTCCGGTGGTGGTTGTTGAACTGGTTGTTGGGGCGGTAGGCGATGCGTCGCTTTTTTTCAAAAACAAGAAAGCGACCCCGGCGACGACAAGCAACGCAATGAACGCCACGGCGGCCAGCAGTCCATATCGGCGCGGCTGCCGTCCAGGCGGCGGCGCGAGATGGCCGGTCGGCGCAGATTCGATGACCTGAGTGTCCGCCTGCTGCGGGACTGTTGTCGGCGGCGCGCCGGGCGCCGGTCGCGTGTCATACAAAATCGGCTCGGTCATCGAGTGAGTAGCCTGCTGCGGTTCGGACGCCACGCGCGCGCCGGGCGCCGCGCCATTTCGCTCGCAATCGAGCAGCGCGTCTAAAAACTCCGCCGCCGATTGGAATCGCGCGCCGGGGTCTTTCCGGAGCGAGCGCATGACCAGGGTCGCAATAGCTTCCGGAACGTCCGGCTTCAGCGCGGCGATCGACGGCGCCGCAAGTTCGATGTGGCCTCTGAGCGTCTCGTATTCCGAACCGGTGTCCGAAGGCGGGAAGGGCAACCGCCCGGTGAGCGCCTCGTAGAAGGTCACGCCGAGGCTGTAGAGGTCTGAGCGCGCGTCGACCTCCAAGCCGCGAATCTGTTCAGGCGACATATATTCGACAGTGCCCGGATTGAACCCCGTCCGCGTCAGACTGCGCTCGCCAGCCAGCTTGACTATGCCGAAATCTGTGATCTTCAACCGCGCCGCCCCGTCGAGCAGCATGTTGGCCGGTTTGATGTCGCGATGTATGACGCCCGTGTTACGTCCGCCCGATTCATCCACACAGTTGAAGTTGTGCGCGTAATCGAGCGCGGAGAGCGCCTGTTTGAAGAGCGGAACGGCGTGCGCCGGGGCGAGCGCCCCCTGCCTTTTGATCAAGTCCCGCAGGCTCATCCCGTCGATGAACTCCATCACCAGATAGTAATTCTCGGTGGTGGTGAAGAATTCGTAGACGCGGACGATGTTCTGATGATCGAGCTGCGCTTGAATGTAAGCCTCGCGAACGAATCTCGCCTTAAGATGATCCTGCGCCTGAGGCGGGAACGAGGAGAACAGGATGGATTTGACGACCACTTCGCGCGGCAGGCTCTGATGGCGTCCGCGATAGACCGACCCCATCCCCCCTTGCGCCAGTTCGCCTGTGATCCGGTAGTTGCCGATGGTTTTTCCGAGCATATAAATAGCGGAAGGTTTTAAGTCCGCCTTATGGTCTTTGAAAAATAAATGGAAAATCCCAGCCTGAGAATGCGGGCGCAGGCATAGGGCTTTGTCATTTTGCGGCCTTTGCGCCTTTGCGCCTTTGCGAGAACCGCCGCCTGAATAAGAAAGCCCATTTCTCGCAAAGGCGCAAAGGCGTCGTCATTTATTTCTCAAAGAAAACGGTGATTGATCATCCATAGCGGCTCCCGGTTGAAGCTGAAATGGGCTCGTCCATTCTCATTTTCGCGCGTCGCCGCTGTCAAGGAGACGCCCTCTGATTTCTTCCTCTAGCCTCTAGCCTCGTCTTTGCGTTAAATTCTCAATCATGGGAGTGCGGATTCTACTCACAATCATC
This sequence comes from Blastocatellia bacterium, assembly GCA_036565725.1. Lineage (GTDB taxonomy): Bacteria > Acidobacteriota > Blastocatellia > RBC074 > RBC074 > JAJVID01. The sequence continues at coordinate 7,196 of DATCXQ010000637.1, read as the reverse complement.
GCGGCGTTGGTTATCGGGGTGATCCAGTTCGTTGTCGGATTGTCGATGAACGGCGGGGCAATCCTGGTGTGCGGAGCCTTAATGGGCTTACTGGCGTATGGTCTGTGGGGGTTGCGCGGAACTACGAGTTACTCATCCCTGGATCTCTATCTCCCTTTGATCGCCGCCGGAATCGGGATCGCTTCGGGCGGGATATTGAGCAGGTATAAACAATTCCCTGGCGATCTCCCCCCGGTTGACCCGGCTGATTCGGGCCTGGCTGAATCGGGAATGATTGAAGTCTGGGCTGTCGCGCTTGGAGTAGCCGTCGGGGGCGCGGTGGTCGCACTGCGGTTGCGCAACCGCGCGGCGAGCTGTCATATCTGTCGAAGGAAGTTGGGGAGTTCGCGACAGTCCTGCCCGCGCTGCGGAAATTCGTCCTGTCTCAACTGCTGGAATGCGGACTCCTTCCGCTGCGCCAGTTGTGAGCGCTCCAGAACGCCCCTGCTTTCGATAGAAGAACAGGAGTGGTGGGACAAGCGATTGGGCAATCGACAGCCCGCCGGCCGTTGTATCCGCTGCCGGCGCGAGGCGAAGGAAAGGGACCTGCGGAAATGCGGAAACTGCCCGCGCGCGATGTGCATTCATTGCTGGGATATGGAGAATGGCCGTTGCATCGGATGCGATTGGGTGATCCCTGATCTGCCACAGCCCCTGGAAATTTATCACGCGTCCCAGGCCAGGGTGGGGGAAGAAGGGCTGTAGGCGCCGTTTCGGCCAGCGGAAGTAAAATGACAAAAAAATATAAGACGGAAAAATAAGGCAGAAAAATAATGATATGCCGAAATATCAGATTTATTTTGACACTCAGGATGGAGAGATTCATCGCACGGTAACTATAGATGAGAACGAGGTACTGGATGATCTCCTGGGAGACATCCTGGCCGAGTTCGAGGAGCGGGACGGCTATGTTCTGAGGGGCTGGCGCGAAGGGCTTGGGAATCCCACATGCCGATGGGAAGGGAAGGAACTGGAAAGCTCGATGACGTTGCCCGAACAGGGCGTCAGGCCGAATGACGTCATCCGGGTCTCGATCAAACGCCCCTCGCTCGAATTGAACCGCGAAGGCGAACTCTACGAGATCACCGAAAGGACCGAGCTTCGCACCGGCGACGAGATCCTTCTCGGCCGGACGATGCTGCGGTTCAATATCAAGGATCAGCAGCGGAGGATCGATCAGAGCAAGACATTCATCCAGCGCGTTCAGCAGGGGCGCAGTTTTCAACAGACGATCTGGGAGATGGCTTTGATCGGCGCCCTGGCCGGGGTCATCTGCTGGTTCATCTGGTCGTTGTTACAGATCCCCCTCGCCATAGATGTGGAGTATTACGATATGATCGCCTTCACACTGCTCGGAGCGTTGATCGGCGGGTTGAGCGTCGGCGTCAATGACCGCCGGCTCGGAGACGCGATCGTCCCGCTATGGATATTGATCGGCGTCGTCTGCGGGGCCGTCGCGGGGGCGGCCGGAGGGTGGATCGCGCGGTTTATCAGGTCGGCGATGATCGACGCCAGCTTCGCCGCCGACGTACTCTCATGGTTGATCGCGGGGGCGCTTATAGGATTCGGGATCAGTTTTCGCTGGTGGAGGGTAAATCGCTCTCGCGTCTTCAACGGGTTGCTGGGCGGTATGGCGGGCGGCGTGGTCGGCGGCCTGGCCTACTTGCTGCTGGCCAATCTCATCGGGGGCGGTAATTCACAGGCGATCGGGATGGCGCTGGCCGGGCTGGGCATCACGACCTTCATCAGCCTCGCGCCGATACTCACCCGCCAGGGCGTGCTCGAGTTCGTCAACAGCAGCGACGCGGCGACGCAGAAACGGTATAAGCAGAGCCGCAAGCAGTGGGATATCCATAACGGGGAGAAGTATGTGATCGGCCGTCTGAGCGCGAGCCAATCGACGACGATGCTCTCTCCCGAGCTTCAAATTTACGTCCCCGACAGCCTGGTCGAACCGCGGCATGCCATCCTGATTTCTAGAGATCGCCGCTTCTACATCGAACCGCACCCGTCCATTACGTTGACTGCGGGGAAAGGAGGCAGGGCCTGAATGATTGGAACTTACAGCGCTCAGAACGGTAGCGATCTGACAAAAATTTTCAACCTGTGCAAGCGGCTTGCATTTCCACGCCGCTACGCGGCGAAGAAGCGCTTGCAGAAGTCGAAAATTTTCTTGATTTGCCTCGTCGCGGTTTGCGGCATCGGGTGTCGCGGTCGGGCCGAAAAGGCGCAGGACATTCGGCCGGCGGAGAGAGTCGAATTGCTCGCGCTGGATGAGAACGACCCGCGGCCGTATTTTCACGCGGAACTCAAATTCGCCAACCCCGAGCAAGTCAAACTGCCCGATTCGGCTTCTGAATTGCAGAAAAGGATCAAAGTTCGCGAAGCCAGCTCGCTCTTCATGCGCGAAGGCAGGGAATTCACCCCGTTCAAAGTCTCCAACCGGGCGACGGAGGGCAAGTTGGATGCGATGATGTTGTTCGATCTCAGCGGCAGCATGATCGTGGGCAGCCTGGGGGGGCGCGCGCGGATCGAGGCGGCGAAGGATGCGGCGCGCGTTCTGGTCGAAAAGTTCCGCCCCGGCGACCGGATCGCCATAGCGCCTTTCGAAAGTCACGACGTGAGGGCGAGAATCGAAAACGCAGTCTTCGCAGAGACCCGAGAGGGCGTGGAGGCGCAGATCGACAGTCTTCAGGCCCGACGCGATGGAAACACAGCGCTCTACAGCGCGACCATCTTCGCGCTGAACCGGCTGCAAAGGCTCAAGAAGAAGGAGACGGACCGGCAATACATGCTCGTCATCCTGACCGACGGAAAGAATGACCTCAGGGAGGGCGATGATCAGGAGACGCTGCAGAGGAAGGATGATCTGGATAGCGTTGTCAAGAAGCTCTACGAAACCAACATTCAAACTTTCACCATCGGTGTCGGCGACGCGATAGACGCCGACGCGCTGAAGGAAATGGTCTTCCCGCAGGAGAACACGGAGCAGTATTCCAAGGCTGACGACACCCAGTCGCTGGCCAGATTCCTCGCGGGGGCGAAACAATCGCTGAATGAACAGATCGGGATACTGTTCTTCACCCGGCGCCGCGATTATCACGATCTGAAATCGCTCAATTTCAAGGTTCAGATCGAGACGCTCGACAAAAAAATCCTTCAGGGAGTCATTCCATGGAATTGCCGCGCGGCCGCCGGATGCGCGCCGGACAGGGCAATGGAGCGGGAAGAGATGAGGCTGGCGACTGAGAGCGCGGACGCTCCGCTGCCGCCGCCCGAGCAATGGAAGGAGTTGTTGTGGCTACTGCTCAGGTTTGCCATTGCGCTCGCGGTTCTTGCCGGGCTCTGGTGGGGAATCCCGAAAATCGTCTGGCCGGCAACGCCGCTGCCACATATCCCCGTCCGTGGAGGGGCGAAATTGCCGCCGTCACGCAGCGCTTCGCAGTCCGGGCCGAAGTCCAGGGTGTCGCCGCCCGCCCCGGGCGAATCGGGAGGCGGCGGCGGCCCGGCGAGGCCGAGGCAGGGATTCGAGGAGACGCGCATGTACGATAACAAGAGAGGCAAATGAACGATCAGGCAGACACGGTTAAGCCGCAAAATTTTTTCGTCAGCGTATAAATTTATGTCGCAATGGCAACCGCCGCGCCCAACCGAAATAGATAAAAAACTCCGCGACGACTTCCGACGCCTGCTCAAAGAGTACGGCGTCACGACGCAGGAGACGGACCCGATCCTGGCCGTCCTGCTCCGCTCATTCGCCGGGCAGATAGCCGAGGTCTACGAGCAGGCGGCCGAGAACATCCCGCTGGCGATTCTCGACGAGCTGATGTCAGGGTTGGGAATGCCGGAACGTCAGGCGCGAGCGGCGCAGACCGTCATCAGATTCAGTTTATCGAGCGGGCGCGAGTCTTTTGAAGAGATGATTGAATTGATCGGCGAGGCGAGGTCGCGAGAGAAACTGACGTTCGCGCTCGATACCCCCCTCGACGTCTCCGCCGCCAGGATAGCGCTGGTTGCAATCTACCAGGACGGGGCGTTGCGTATACATCACGGGACGGAGCTGACAAAAGAGCTGGAAGACGCGCGGCCTTCGTTCGACGCCGCGCCCGCGGAGTTGGGGAGCAATCCGGCGATTTACATTGCGCTTGATGTCGATGATCCGGAACATCTGAGCCGGCACGGGTTCTATTTCGAATTATTGCCCGAGGCTCGTGACCTGGCAGGTCATCTGAAACGCGAAGTCTGGTGCCTGATCGATAACGAGGGCGGGATACGAGCCGAAGGATTGATGCGCCCTCGCTCGGGTAACGGCGGCGTGCGCAAGCTGGAATGGCTGGTCGGAGGCGCCGAGCCTGCCGCAGAGGCCCTGCTGCCTGAAGGGTTTTATGGCAGTCGCATCTTCGTCTTGCCGCACATTCCGCGTGAACGGCGGTTCCTGACCCGGATTCCGGTGAAGATGGAAGCGCCCCTGGGAAGGATATTTCAACAAACAGGGCAAGCCGGGCAAAAGAACCTGTTCGACACGTGGCGCGCCTGGCTGCGAATCGGGTTGCCGAAAGAGGTGGCGAGCGTCTCCGAGGACCTGATTCGCGTCGCGCTACATTGCGCCACGGCTTCGAATATTGAAGCGCTCAATCAGACGATCAGTTTTTCCAACGACGGCGCAATAGTTCCGTTAACCACGGGAGGCGCGCGGACGCGGCGCCTCGTCAAGATGCTCTCGGTAAAAGGCGAACGCGGCGGGACGTATCTGCTCGACACCGAACCGAACGCCGATGAAGGCGCCGGGCGCTATCGCATTCGCCAGAACAGACTCGAAATCGAGCCTGCTCGCACGCCTCGCGGAGAGGCGGACTCCTATGTCAATGTCCGGGCGCTGCTTTCTAATGGCGAACTGGGCAACGATGTCGGCGCCGGGGCGATCAAAGGGTTTCTCAATCGCGCGACGCCGCGGACCTTGGAGATCAGAAATGTGACCGGAGCCGCGGGAGGGGATGACGGCGCCGATTTGATGGAGACCAGGCGAAGGTTCACCGAGATGCTGCTCTCGCGCGAACGCCCGGTCACCTATCCCGACCTGGAAGCGATGGCCAGGGCATTCGAACCTAAGATCCGCGCGGTGGAGGCCATGCCAGTACTCGAACGAGGAGCTGATGGATTACACAGGGTGCAGAGGGTAACAATTACGCTTGACCGCGACGCTTTCGTTCTCCCTGAAGTGGAAGTGGATATCCTTAAAAGAGAATTGGAGTCGAGTCTGCAGGAACGGTCGTTATTGGGATTGGAGATTCGCGTTGTGGTCAAATTGGAGTAACCGTTTCCGGCGCAGCAGAATAGACGTAATTTGCGATTGATCCGGCTAATTATCAATGGTAGCATTGGCGCGTTCCCCCTAATAAGCTGAAGTTCTCCCTTCGCCGCCTTGGGCTGATTCGGGAATCGGCGATCGGAAATTCCTGGGATTGCCTGGACTCTCACAGCCTGGATACACAGCCTATCCAGCCGTTTCAACTTATTGGATATTATGAGCATTTTCCTCCGTTACTCCGATTCGCAGGCTACCAGGCGCTACATGCATGAATATCAAGCGTTTTCCTCATACGATTAGTAGCTCAGATTAAGCATATACAAACGTTATCATCACATTAACATCTCCAACCTTAGGAGTGGAAAAATATGCCTAAGATAGAAGTTATCCGCAAAGGTATCACGCCTGCGGTACGCCCTGTCCCTACAGATACGACGTTAGTGGTACTTCCGGTGACGCTCGATCAAATGGGTAAAGAAGTCGATAACGAAGATGAAGAGGCCGCGCGGGTGGATAGCGTCAATGACGCCTTCGAGAAGTTCAAGCCTTCAATACATTTTGAAACCCAGGCGGGCCCGGAGGCGACAGAGTTCGTGGCCGATCTCGAATTTCGCAGCCTCAAGGATTTCAGCCCGGAAAATATCCAGAAGAGGATCCCAGGGCAACGCAACGACATTGCGGATTTGAAGAACGCGATTGATCTGCTCTATCGCATGAAGGATCGCTGGTCGCTTCCATCGGTCAAACGCGCATGGTCCAACCCGGCTCAACGCAAACAGATTCTAGCGGCCCTGGCCCGTCTACACTCTGAGCTGGAGAAGATCGCTCAAACAGGGAAAGGCGGAGAATAATGGCACAACAGGAAGAAAAGACCGCAACCATCGCTGAAATCTTCGCCGACGCGGAAGCGCCCGTGCGCAAAGTGCTGGACGAAATCTTCGTGGCCATTCATCCGCGGTTGGGGGAACAGAAGACCGCCATAGAGACTATTTTTACTCCGGAAACGGCGAACGAATTCCTTTCGCGTCTGACCGACTTCGAATCGTTGCTGACGGAGGCGGACAGCTACGACGAGACTCTGAAAAAATTCCAGGGACAGATCGACCAGGCTGAAAAAGTGCGCGACGAGGTGATGGAGAAACTCTTCGAGGAGATTCGCCCGCTCGAATCCAGTTACCGACAGATCTGGCTCTTCTTCGAAAACTCGGTCGTCCCCGACGGCAAGCAGCGCAAGCCGGTCGAGTTCTTCATCTACAACGCCGACCCGCAGGCTATGCGCGACCGCGAGAGCGCTACGCTCGAGGCCGTTCGACGCTTCGTCACCAACCGCAACGACAATTTCAACTTCCGCGACGACATCTGCAATCTGGTCGTGCCGGGTGAAATCCCGATGATGATTCGTGAGGCGCTTGAAGAGGAAGCGTGGAAGTGGGGCATGCTGCTCATCACCGATCTGGGTGATGAAGAGTCGTACAAGAAGGTTGTAGATCAATTTCGTCCCGGCGGGCGCTATGAGTTCCTCAAACGCCCGGACGATCAGGCGGCGTCCGATGTCGTCATGGTCGGGACGCTCAAGCTGCGCGACGCCCATTGGTTCGAGAAACAATCGGAAGACGCCGATGATCTTTACGCGCCGGCCTCGCTGATCTTCGCCGGAGCGGTTGCGCGCACCGATCGCGCGCGCGATAGCGTGGTGCAAGGCCCGATCGGCTCGAAGTTCGGGCGGATAAAAGGAGTCGAAAAGGCGCGCGTCGAGTGTTTGATCAGCCAGATGGAACTGCTTTCGCAAGAGATGCAGGTGATCCCGATCATACGCGACGCCGATAATCATCTTGTTTTTTACGGCTGG
>DATCXQ010000636.1:0-8511 GCA_036565725.1 Blastocatellia bacterium | reverse complement strand
GATTGGCGCCGTTCGCTCGCATCCGATCCGGCGCGGAAACTACCAGGGCGGACTTCACAAAACCTTCACACCGACGCGAAGGCGCAATATTTTTTTGAGCAGTGAAATTAGAGCGAGTTGCGATTGCGTGTACGTAACGTGGCGGTAGCCCGGCCGTGATGTTTGTCATTACCCTAGTCTTTTGCGTTCCCGGGGAGGCGCCTCTTCGTCGCGGAGCGACGGTTGAGTTTAGGCCGGCGTTTTAACGCCGGTTGGGTGGGGGATGATTACCCAGTCGCGGAGCGACGGTTGAGATTATTGTGAGTTCGTCGCTGGATTCAATCGTCTTTCCTTCGCCTCCTTCAACCGTCGCGCCGCGACTGGAGATTTCTCCCACACTCGGCGCCGGCGTTAAAACGCCGGCCTAGGTTCAATCCGTCGCTCCGCGACGAAGAATAAATCCGTACACTGATCTGATAACTGCTCTAATTTCAGAAGGTCAATAACCAATGCGACGGAGCAGGTCACGGTACCGCGGGTAGTCGCGCAACCGTTGGAAGCGCGGCTCTACGTTGAGCCACATGAGCTGAGTGGCGCGCTCCCTGTAAGCCGCTTCGAGCAGGTCGAGCGTCTTTTGATCATCACCCAGGGCCAGGTGGATGAGCGCGAGGAAGTACGAAGATGAATATTTCCCGGATGGATTCGACTGCTTTTCGTCCAGCAGACGGAGGGCTTCATCCCGGTCGCCGGCCATAGCGCGAGCGGCGATCAATTCGGTCTGGATAGGAGCGTCGCCTTTTGACGCGGCCACCGCGCGCCGGAAGCTGTCAATGGATTCCTCAAACATTCCCTCTTGCCAATAGATCCGCCCCAAAAAGAGGTGAGAGACGTGAATGTTCGGGTCGAGTTCGATGGCATGTTTCAATTCATCAACCGCCTCTTCCAAGCGGCTGACGAAATAGAGGAGCCATCCCAGCGTGGCCCTGTTCACGATTCCGACCGGGTCAAGCTGGAGGGAGCGTCTGAGCGCGGGGAATCCTGTATCGACGTCCCTGTAAATGCTGATAAGCGCGTTCCCGAACCATTGTTGGTAGAGGGGGTCTCGCGGTTTCATCTCGCTCGCGCAGCGGAAGGACTTGCAAGCCGCGTCGTAATCCCAGAGATACGTCGCTTGTAGATATCCCTTTGCCGCGTGAGCTTCGGCAAGATTCGGGGCGAGTTCCAGCGCCCGTTTTACCGCGCCCATCGCCTTTTTGCAGGCCACATTCGACGGCAGAATGCCGTACATGGCCAGATGATTGCAGGCGTCGGCCATTCCACACCACGCGAGAGCGTAACCGGGGTCTTTGGCGATAGCCTGTTCATAGTATCTGACCGCCTGCAGCATGCGTTCTCCGCTGCGGAAGCCCCAGCAGTATCGGCCTTTCAGATACAATTCCAGAGCTTCGTCATTCCGCGTTTCATATCCGTCGAGCGCTTGCTTCCCGGCGCCGTTCAGGCTCAGGTAGAGCTTCTCGGCCATTTCGCGCGTGACTTCTTTCTGCGGGGCGGAGCCGTTCGCCGTCTGAGCGGAGATACTGTCGTAAAGTTCTTCGGTTGTCCGGTCAGGCTCAACGCCGGCCTCGCTGCGCAAGACCTGGACGAGCTGGCGGTATTGTTGGAACGCGCCCAGCCGGTTGCCTGTCAGCGCCTGGAGCCGCATCAATCGCCGATGGGCCTCTTCATTGGTCGGGTCGGCGTCCACCAGACTCCGCAGCAAACCGACGCCATCGGCGTAATCCCCGCTCTCTTCGCGCAACTGCGCCAAACGGAAGAGCAAATCGCCGTACAACCCGCGCATCCTTTCGCGCGAAGCGACGGCCCAGTCTTCATACAAATCTTCAGGCAGCAAATCGCCTCGATAGAGATCGAGAGCCGCCTCGAACAGCCTTGGATTGTCGGATCGCAGCGCAGCCGCGGCCTTGCTCTCGAACGCTTCGACGTCAACGTGGACGCCTCCCGGAGCGCAAAGCGCCACCAGGTTGTCCCTGATGAGGACGAACCGCGATCTCGACCCTGATTTCAAGTTAGGCTCGATGGCGCGACGCGCGGCATGAATGGCTTTGTGAAGGTTGTTGGCCGCAGACTCGAAATCGGCGTCGGGCCAGAGCAGATCAATGATCTGCTCGCGGTGGAGTTGGCGGCGAGGCTGAAGCGCGAGCAGCTTGACGAGCGACCTCGGTTTGCGGCGAAGCCATCGCTCGGCGGAGACCGGCGCGCCGCCCACAAACAGTTCGAATGGACCAAGCAATCTGACCGTCAGCGAGGGCATGACTGGCGATTGGTTTTCGAACGCAGCAATGTCAGAGAGCCTCTCAACTGTGTCGTTCAAGGCGTATTATTACTCCCACGATTAAAATATGTATGAGGCGCGGCGGCGTTTCATTATTCTTTATGGTCTTTGGGCGTTTGCCGTCTCGCCTCGGGACAACTCAGTCAAAAATCGCCGGCGGCATCCAGCCGCCGAAGGGCGTCGAACCTGCGCGCATCACTACAGCCGGCAAGCTGGTCAGACCGTAAGGCATGGCGTGGCTTAAAACGCCTATGTCAAGAGCGGAAGCCGAGCTCTTCAGCAGTTGATTCATAAATGTTATGCGAATCGTCCCGAATGAGGCGGGACATGATACGTGGCGTGTGACAGGGGCATCATACAACAAATATAGGCATTGACAAATCCCAGGGATAAAAATAAAGTTCGCTCGCTTCCGTGTTTCTGCCGGTCGAATCTATTTAGTGCCTCACGTTGATTTATTAATCGCTCCCATATTGTCTTCTATTTCAAACTGATTCCCTTACCGGTTTGCTGGGCTTGACCCAAGTCCGCCATCAGCCTTCAGGAGAAAGCTGGAACGCGGTCTTGTTCTTATATCGGGTTCGTTTGGGATTATGGCGCCAGTTTCCAATTCCCTGTACTGGCGCGGCCTTCACAGCCTATTCGTACCCGCATCGCTGATTTCCAAAGAGCCTCTAACGCTTAGCGCTCGCCGCCAGAAATACGTTGAGAGGTAAGCACGCCTCTCACGCTCTCAAGGGCTTTCTGTCGTTGCGCGCTCGGTCAATCTGTTCACGACAAAGGAGAAAAAAAAATGAAGAAGAAGTTGTTTGCCTTGAGCGGCGTTTTTCTAACCGCCCTCGTCATTGCGGGACTCTGGGCAGCCAAGGCCGTTAATTTTACTGGAGCGCAGAACACAAGGGAGTCGGATCCGATATTCATTGCTCGAGGGGTATCAATGCAGCAGATGACCCAGGATGCGTCGGCGATTGTCATCGGCAAAACCGTCGCCACCCAAAGCCAGTGGGTCGGGCGTAGCTTGGTTACACAGGTAACGATCGAGGTCGAGGAGACGCTCAAGGGCGATGTTGGAACGTCGCTGAAGGTCGATGTGCCCGGCGGCGTCGACTACAACCGGAAGCATCCCATCGCAATGACCTACGCCGGCGCGCCGCAGTTCTCTCTCGACGAAGAAGCCGTTCTCTTCCTAACCGCTCCCACCGAGGGCGTCAACGGCTACACGGTGATGGGCTTCTCGCAGGGCAAGTTTCCGATCGGCCGAGACACCGAAGGCGCGCAGGTCGTGACGAGCGATACAGTTAATAAGCCAATGCAGAAAGGCGCCGGCGCGATTCGGGGCAATCGTCAGGTTATCCCCCTGTCAGAGTTCAAGGCTCTGGTAAGTAGGTACCTCAACAAGTAGACGCTGTCCCCGGATACGCCCGTAAATCGCTCTGTAGCGAATAAAGGAGAGAAAAAAATATGAAGAACATAGAGAAAAAAATATTCACCTTTGGACTCTGCCTCTGCCTGGCCCTGGCTAACGTGATCACAGCCCTGGCCGGTGGCAGGCTGGAACAGATTGACGTCACTGGCAATGTGCCCTCGCCGATCCCGGGGCAATTGGTAGCTAAGTTGGTCGGCATCAAATGGGACGTCCGCAGCATTCCCATCAAATACAGCATGAACAACACGCTGGATCCAATCCCGAACCCGCTCGGCGCGCCGGTTCTGACACTGGCCCAGGCCCAGACGGCTTTGCAGGCGTCGTTCGACACCTGGAATCAGATCCCGACTTCGTTTATTGAAATGAACATCACGGGGACGACCGCCAACCCTGGGCTGGCCGGGTTCGATTTCGTCAACGAGTTGACTTTCCGCACCGCCGCCAACTTTCCGGCGATCGCGGTTTCGCCCTCGACCAGCTTGATCGCGGATTCGACTTTCGCGGACGGAGACGACATTGACGGGGATGGAGATTCCGACGTCTCCAGCACGATATCTGTTACCACCGATGTGGACGGCGACGGCGACATCGAATTCCCCCCGGGCTTGTACAAGGCCGGAACCATCCTGGACAACGACGTCCAGTTCAACACCAAAACCACCAACGGCCTTCGCTTCACAATCGGCGACGCCGCCTTGGATACAACCGCCCGCTCGGTAGATCTGAACACCGTAGCCACGCACGAGTTCGGCCATTCACACGGCCTGTCACACTCGTATGAAAACCAGACCAGCAGTTCGGACGGCGGTGGGGCCACAATGTTCCCCTTCATCGACACGGCCGATCCTGCGGCCGAGTTGAGCCAGCGCTCGCTCAGCACTGACGACATCTCCTTTTCTTCGTTCTTTTATCCCGAAGGCTCGGCGAACTCCGGCCCGGCGAAGTTACAACGCGGGGACAAGGCTTTTAATAAAGAGTTTGGATTGATCAAGGGAGAATTGAGGCATGGCATCCTAAACCAGGCGATCGCCGGCGGCAATGTTTTCGCTGTTGATTTGCTCTCCGATAAGCGTATCGCCAGCGCTTTCAGCGGGACGACCCAGGTGTCCTTCAATCCCGCCACCGGAGGGCTGGCCTTGCAGCTTAATAATCCCGCCTTCCACATTCCCAATGGCAATTACGTCATCCCCGTTCCGAAAGGCCTCTACGCGGTCGGAGTCGAAGCGGTTGACGGGAGTCCCGTTGCCGCCGCCAACATCAGCACAACTTGCCAACTCGGCGCCATCTTCGGCCAACAGAATTTCAACGAGGAGTTCTACAACAGGAGCAGGGAGGACGTACGCGAAGTTCGGCTTGGAGAGAAGTCCCCAGTGCTGGTTGTGCCCAGCCTCAACTTCCTATCAGACCGCATCAATATCGTGACTTCGGATTCGATCAACATCAATAATTTCGGCAACCGCAATGGTATTGGGTTTGGGGGCGTTCCGGCGGGGACTATGTATGCCGTGCAGGTCCCGGCCTCGCAGGTCGCCGCAATCAATCCAGGAGGCAAATTAAACATTCAGGGAGTGGCATTCGATACTGTTGTGTTTAACGCTTCGGTAGTCCCGGTCTTCGCCAAAGCCGTCCTGACCACGGGAACTGTCAGCGGGACGACGGCGACAATCGATCTGGCCAAACCGCTGGCGCAGAAGAACGGCTTTCTCGGGCAGGATAATGATTTTGCTCCATTCTATTTCAATTTCCCGCGCGCGCTGGGTGCCGTGGTTCAAAGTGGAATTGAGAATGGCTCGATCCAGAATCTCTTCATCGTGCTGCAGATCCCCACGACCACTCCGTTCCCCGGCGTCAGCGGGTTACCACCGCTTATCGGTCTGGATGGCGGCGTTCCAGTGAACGATGCGCCGATCTTCGGCCTTTCATTCACTTCAACTGACGGGGGCGCGACCTGGACACAGGTCACGAACTTCAACTTCAGGTTCTCACTCGTCGCGTCCCTGCCGTTAGCTGAACTGTAAAGTTATTCGTGATATTTTAGATCGGCTTGCGATTGCGGGCCGTGATCATCGAAATCTGAGCAGAAAGAACCGCGGGTTTTCACGGATGCGGCGGATCAACACAGATTATCTGTGGCAATCCGTAGCATCTGTTTAAATCCGCGGTTCCTTCTTTTGTCTCACTTCCCGAAACGATAATCAATGCGTGTCACCTCCAACTGAGGCATCGCCATGTTCAATCAAATTACGCCAGTCACAAAGCCACAGGATCGGGGTTGTTCAACTACCCGCCGCGCCATTCAGATTATCAACATGCTCCTCTGGGCCGGATTGTCGGCTTCTCAATGCCTATGGCCGGAGGCGGCGCCTGTGCAAGCAAACGCTAGTGAGCGCAGCCCAACGCAAAGCGCTCAGGAGAGTGATTCGCTGGAACCAGGCAAGCCCATTGAACGGGAGATCTCTGGTGGCCAATCGCATTCATACAAGATCACGATGATCTCCGGTCAGTGCTTGCGTGTGGTGGTCGCCCAACGAGGGATTGATGTGGCAGTAGCGCTGTTCACACCTGATAGTAAGAAGATCAGCGAGGCCGACATCGATCATTTGATCGCGGGATCAGAAACTGTATCGCTGATCGCGGAAGCGTCTGGCGCATATCTGATCGAAGTGCGCCCCCCTGAGAAAACAGCCAAGACAGGACGCTATGAAATCAAGATAGAAGAATTGAGAGCAGCGACCGCCGAGGATAAGTATCGAGTCGCCGGAGAGTCGGTCTTTCGAGAGGCGGAGCAGCTAAAAGTTGGAACGCTGGAAGCCAAAAGAAAGAGCATCGAGAAGTATCATGAAGCGATGGAGTTGTATCGTAAAGCAGGTGCCCGCAGTAAAGAGGCTGAAACTCTCAACAACATCGGCCTGGTCTATCAGTCGCTGGGAGAGACGCGGAAGGCGCTGGAGAAATACAACGAGGCTCTGCCTATCAGGCGGGCCGTAGGTGACCGCAATGGGGAGGCTGCCACGCTCCACAACATCGGCTTACTCTATTGGTCACTGGGAGAGACGCGGAAGGCGCTGGAGAAATACAATGAGGCTCTGCCGCTCTTTCGGGACGCAGGTGACCGCAATGGGGAGGCTGCTACGCTCAACAACATCGGCGTGGTCTATTGGTCACTGGGAGAGACACGGGAGGCGCTGGAGAAATACAACGAGGCTCTGCCGATCAGGCGAGCCATAGGTGACCGCAGTGGGGAGGCTGCAACGCTCAGCAATATCGGCCTAGTCTATTATTCACTGGGAGACATGCGGAAGGCGCTGGAGAAACTTAATGAAACTCTGCCCCCCTTGCGGGAAGTAGGTGACCGCACGATGGAGGCCAGAACACTCAGCAACATCGGCGAGGTCTATCGGTCGCGGGGAGAGGAGCGGAAGGCGCTGGAGAAGTTCAATGAAGCCCTGCCGATTCTCCAGGCAGTAGGTGACCGCAGAGGAGAGGCTGCCACACTCCATCACATCGGCGAGGTCTATCGGTCACGGGGAGAGACGCGGGAGGCGTTGGAGAAGTACAACGAAGCCCTGCCGATTGTCCAGGCAGTAGGTGACCGCAGTGGGGAGGCTACCATACTCCATCACATCGGCGAGGTCTATCGGTCGCGGGGAGAGACGCGGGAGGCGTTGGAGAAGTACAACGAAGCCCTGCTGATCAGGCGGGCCGTAGGTGACCGCAGCCGAGAAGCCGATGCCCTACTGGGGATTGCGCGAGTAGAGCAAAAACGCGGCAATCTGCCCCAGGCTCGCCAAGTCATTGAACAGGCTGTCAGTCTGGTCGAATCATTGCGCACAAATATCGCCGGCCAGGGGCTTCGAGCTTCCTATTTCGCCTCCCGGCAGGAGTTCTTTGAAACTTACATTGATGTGTTGATGCAAATACATAAGCAGAACCCTACCGCGGCGTTCGACGCTTTCGCATTAGCAGTAAGCGAGCGCGCCAGAGCTCGCTTACTGCTGGAATTGCTTAAAGAGGCCCGCGCTGACATTCGTCAAGGCGTCGATAGTTCGCTGCTGGAGCGCGAACGCTCTTTGCAGCAACGGCTCAATGCGAGGGCCGCGGCGCAAGTTAGCTTATTAAATCGCAAGCACACTCCTGAACAGGCCGACGCCGCCGCTAAAGAGATCGCCGCTATCACTGCCGAATATGAAGAGATCCAAGCCCAGATTCGGTCTCGCAGCCCACGGTACGCAGCTTTGACCCAGCCTCAGCCACTGGGTCTGACGGAAATTCAACAACAGACGCTTGATGAAGATACTCTGCTGCTCGAATATGCGCTCGGCGAAAAGCGCAGTTACCTTTGGCTCGTTTCCCAGCGATCCATCGATAGCTACGAACTTCCTCCCCGCGCCGAGATCGAAGGCACCACTCGCCGGGTTTACGAAATGCTAACCGCGCGTCCGAAACGCTGGGCTCCACCCGATCCGGAATTTATCGCTCAGGCCAAGGCTCTCAGCAGGATGTTGCTCGGCCCGGTGGCTACGCGACTCGGCGGCAAACGGCTGGTCGTTGTGGCGCCGGGCGCGCTTTCTTATCTGCCTTTCGCCGCGCTGCCGCTGCCTGAAGATGAGAAGCAATCGGCCGGAGATTATGAGCCCCTGATCGCCAAGCATGAAGTGGTGAACATTCCCTCCGCGTCGGTCTTATCGATCATTCGCCGTGAAACGGAGGGCCGGCAGCGGGCGACCAAATCGATTGCCGTCCTGGCCGACCCCGTCTTTGAAGCGAGCGACCC
>DATCXQ010000632.1:0-5965 GCA_036565725.1 Blastocatellia bacterium | reverse complement strand
GCCACCTGTTTCGCCGCCGCTGCGATCGATAGACACGTTGACGCGGAAGGCTCCGCGTGCGTCGCGCGTCTCCCAGTGATTGACCGTGAAATAGAGGACGCCGTCGCGGTCGGCGGTGAATTCGCGCGAACGGCCTATGAAGATCGGGAGCGAACTCGAGTCTTGCCCCACGGCGGCCACCAGGGCGCCGTCGTTCTGTTGCGGCATAGGCGCGTCGGGGTCGCGCCGCCCTTGCAACCCTTCAGGCCCTGTCGACGTCCGGCCTTCGAGGTAGATCGCGCCGCTGGCGTTGACGCGCACACGCTGGCCGCGCTCAACCTGAATCTGAGAGCGATGCCACTTATCTTCGAGCCTCACGTCGAAAGGCGCGGCCGGTTCCCATCGTTCGCCCGGCGGAGACGGCGGGTCGCTCGGATCGCGCGGTGGACGGTCATCGTCGCGCCCGATGACCAGCCGTGTAATCTGATCGGGGCGGAACTCCAGCCGATTGCCTCCGGTCTCGAAAATGAACTTTCCGTTCTCATAGCCGACGAACCTGCCTCTGAGCACGCTCCCGTTCTTCAGAAAGAGCACATCGGCAAGCGCCGCGCTTACCATCAAACAGGTCAGAATTAACGCTGCAAAAACTTTTCTCATGATTTTTCCTGGAGTGGGACAGACTAAAGTCTATTCCACATTCAAATTTGAGTTTCGAGGTTCGACATCATAAACTCGCGCCTTCCTGACCACAATTCGAAATTATCCCGTCATCATTCTTTATTGGGAGGCTGAATGAACAAGAGCAGGTACCTGCAAGGCAAGCGGATCGCCCCGGCGCCGATCACCAAAGAGACTTCGATCGTCCAACTGATCGAGAACAACTTTCAAGCGTACAACGCCGCGCGGATGCGCGAGGGCGCGCAGCTCTTCGCCGAGCGGATGCTCCCGGACGACGTCACCGTCTGCCTGACGCTGACCGGCGCGCTGACGCCTGCAGGTCTGGGTATTTCAGCAATCATCCCCTTGATCGAGGCCGGATTCGTCGACTGGATTATCACCACCGGCGCCAATCTCTATCACGACACCCACTTCGGGCTCGGCCTTTCGATGCACCAGGGCAGTCACCAGGTCAGCGACGTGACGCTGCGCGAAGAAGGCGTCGTGCGCATCTACGACATCTTCTTCGATTACGAGGTGCTGCTTTCGACGGACGCATTCTTCCGCGAGATCATTCGCTCCGAGGAGTTCCAGCGCGAGATGTCGACGGCGGAGTTCCATTACCTGTGCGGCAAGTACGTCGCCGAACGCGAGCGGGCGTTGGGCTTGAAGAATCACTCGCTGCTCGCCGCGGCCTATCAGCATGGCGTCCCGGTCTACACGTCGTCACCCGGCGACAGTTCGATCGGGATGAATGTGGCCGCGCTGGAATTGCAGGGCGGCAGACTGCGTCTGAACCCCTCGGCGGACGTTAATGAGACGGCGGCCATAGTCCTCACCGCCAAACGCGGCGGGGGAAAATCGGCGGTATTCATTTGCGGCGGAGGCAGCCCCAAAAACTTCGCGCTGCAAACCGAGCCGCAGATTCAAGAGGTGCTTGGCATCGAAGAAAAAGGCCACGACTACTTTTTGCAACTTACGGACGCCCGACCCGACACAGGCGGACTTTCCGGCGCGACGCCGGGCGAGGCGGTCAGTTGGGGCAAGATCGATCCCGACCAATTGCCGGGCGCGGTCGTCTGTTACGTCGATTCGACCGTGGCCCTGCCGCTGATCACGGCATACGCTTTCGCAAAACGCGAGCCTCGCAAACTGAAGCGGTTGTATGACCGGCGCGAGGAGATGATGGGTCTGTTGAAGAGTGAGTACGCGAAGTCGGAGCGGAAATAAAATCGACAAGAAAGGATTCGTTGATGACTCACGAATGCGTTTCGGACGAAGCGGTCGCCGCAGACGTCGAGAAGTATGGTCTCTCGGTGATGCTGGTTAGCGAAGATGAGGAATGCCCTAAATTCGGCTACTCGATAGGTCTCTATCGCAACTTCAACCATCCGGAGATCATCGTCTTCGGCTTAAGCCCTGATCTCATGGCGTGGATCATCAACGAGATTGCTCAGAGAATAAAAAATGGGGAACGATGTGAAATCGGTAAAGAGTATGAGGGGTTGCTGGAGGGGTACAATTGTGTTTTCGGCGAAGCGCCTAAAGATTGCTACCCTGAGTATTTCGGTTATGCGATGTCGTTCTATAAGGGCGTAGACTTTCCTGCTCTGCAACTAGTTTGGCCCGATAAAGAAAACAAGTGGCCCTGGGAAATTGACTTCAACCACCAATGGATTTGGAGCCAACCGCTGTTAGAGCGCTGGCCCGACGAAAAAACCAAAAGCCATTGGGTCTTCGACGAGCCGAGAAATCTCGGAGTTTTCACAACAATTCGAGTTATCGACGAAAACCATCCGATTCTCCTGGCCTGTCACAATGACGACGGAGACTGGCGATTTTTATGCGGCGCGACCGACGCGCCAGATCAGTGTCGGCTTATCTGCCTGAATGACATAGTTGAACGCGATCCGAGCGTTAATGACATTGCCGATCTGCCACTCGGCTGGCGCGCATGGCGCGAGAATGGCGGCGCAGAATGGCGTCGTGAGGCCAAAAGTTCTGAGGAACAGTCATGAGATTTTTCGGGACGGTGCAAGAAGCAGGAGCATGAGTTAGCATTACGACTCTCCCCTCGAAGTCCGAAAATGAATAAGGAGTAATACGAGCTTGAACAGATCACGAATCTTCAATTGCGTTTCGATAGTCTCCCTTTCGACTCTGGCGATCTTTTCGGCCTGCGCGGCCGCGCCGAAGGAAATCCAGTCCGAACAGTCGGCCGCGCCTGCGGCCAAATCAACGCCCGGGTCATCTACGATCGCCGTCGGTCACGATTCGAACGGCCTCGCGACATCGCCGCCGGGCGCGATCAGCAGTCAGGGCTCAGGCCCTGTCAAATGGACACCGCCCTCGCGGTGGGAGGCCAAACCGGCCAGCGGGATGCGCGCGGCCACCTACATAATTCCACCCGCTACAGGCGACAGCGACGGGGGCGAATGCGCGGTATTCGAAAACCTGGGCGGCGGCGTCCAGGCCAACGTCGACCGCTGGATCGGACAGTTCGAGAAGACTGACGGCCCCCCGAACCAGAAATCGGAAACGATAAGCGGGCTTACCGTGACGACCGTCGACGTGAGCGGGACGTTTAAAGGCGGCGGGCCAATGATGGGAAATACGAGCGCGCCGAAGTCGGGCTATCGGATGCTCGGCGCAATCGTCGAGGGGCCGGAGGGCAACGTCTTCTTCAAATTGACCGGGCCTGCGAAGACGATCGCGGCGGCGCAGGACGAGTTCCAGGCGATGATCAAATCGCTAAAGAAGTAGAATAGTGGAGCCTAAAACAAAACAAAATAAAACGGCGAGCGTATAGTCTTATCATCCATACGCTCGCCGACCCCTTTTCGGCTCAGCCGCCAGCCTATTTCTTCACAAGCTTCTGCTTGAATCCTCGAATGTGTTTGACCAGCGCGTTGATCTGCGCGGCTGAGAGCACGTCTTTGAAGGGGGGCATTGTTTCTTTGCCTTCGCGGATGCCCTTGGCGATCGCCGCGTTGGTGTGAGTCGATTGCCATTTCGCGTCGGTGAAGTTAGGCGGGCTCAGGCTTTCAAGCCCTTTACCGTCTTCGAGATGGCATTTGGCGCAATGTTTTGTGTAAAGGGCGGCTGCTCCCCCGCCTGCGCCCTGACTTTTGGCGGGTTGAGCGGCGGATTCGAGCCACGCGAACGAGGCGAGAACGGCAACAGATGAAAAAACTAAGATGAGTGACAGTGGTTCCCTCATTGCTGTCTTTATACTCCTTAAGATATGACGGTGTTGAGTTGGTACACGAAGGGGTAGGCACATACGCCAACGCCCACGCTAGATGTTATAAAAGTGATTTTGGTCTGACCGACTTCAAGACCGCGCAAATCCTAAAGCTTGACCGAGAAGAAAATCAAGCGGGGCGTTTACGCGCGATACCGCAGCCTGAAAATCAATCCGCGATTTTTTAGAAAATCGTTGTCCTTTCCGCAGTGGGCCGTTCGTCTACAAGACGACAGACGACGATCACGGCATTTTCGGAAACGAATGTGTCAGATAAAAATCTACGGCCGCAGGCCGGTCACCGAAGGGAAACATATGCCACAATACATTCTACTCTTGCGCGAAGCGCCGTCCGATTTCTCGAACTATTCGCCCGAAGAGACGCAACAGATTATCGGCGAATACGTCGCATGGCGGAGCAAAATCCAGGCCGAAGGCAAATACGTCGGAAGCAATAAGCTCAAAGACGAAGGGGGCCGCCACGTCTCGATGCGCAACGGCAAGGCGCGCGTGGTCGACGGCCCATACGCCGAAGCCAAAGAGGTAATGGGCGGTTATTTCGTCATTAACGCGGCCGATTACGACGAAGCTGTAGAAACGTCGAAAGGCTGCCCGCACCTGAAATACAAGGGGTGGATCGAGGTCCGCGAGATCGAGCCGGTCCCGGCCGGGTGAATATGTCATCACAATCGTCAGATCAAATACATCAATCGGTTGATCATCTGTTCCGCCATCAGGCGGGGCAGATGATCGCCACGCTGACGCGCATCTTCGGGATAAAGAGGCTGGATCAGGTCGAAGACGCCGTGCAGGACGCAATGGCGCGCGCGTTAAGGCTTTGGCCGTATCAGGGCGCGCCCGACAATCCGACCGCGTGGCTGATTCAGGTGGCGAAGAACCGGGTGCTCGATCAATTGCGCCGCGACAGCAGATTGACTGAAACGACCGATGAGGTCGAGATTCCGATCGGCGGAGAAGCCGACGCCACATTCGCCGGTGAAATTCGCGACGACCAATTGCGGATGATTTTCACCTGTTGTCACCCGCTGATCCCCGATGACGGACAGATCGCGCTGACGCTGAAGACTGTCGGCGGCTTCAGCGTCTCCGAGATCGCGCGGGCGTTTCTCGCCCGGGAACCTTCCGTAACAAAAACCATCACGCGGGCGAAACAGAGGCTGCGTGAGTTCGACATCAAGCTCGAAATGCCCGCGCCCGACAAACTCCCGGCCCGGTTAGAATCGGCGCTGAAAATCATCTATCTGATGTTTAACGAGGGCTACAGCGCGCTCGAGGGCGAAGAGCTTGTCCGCACGGACCTATGCCACGAAGCGATCAGGCTATGCGAACTGCTCGCCGGACACCCCGTCACGGGCGCGCCGAAAGTTCATGCGCTCGGCGCTTTGCTCCTGTTTCAGGGCGCGCGATTGGCGGCGAGATGTGACGCCGCCGGCGAATTGCTGTTGCTCTCGGAACAGGACCGTTCGTTATGGGACCGGGCGATGATCGGGCGCGGCCTGCGCCATTTGCGAAAATCGGCCGGCGGAGACGAGATCAGCGAATACCACCTCGAGGCCGAGATCGCCGCCTGCCATGCGCTGGCTCAAAGTTTTGAAAACACCGACTGGCCGCGAGTCCTCGATTGTTACGAAGAATTGTTGAACCGTAAACCTTCGCCAGTCGTCGCGCTGAACCGGATCGTGGCGATCGCGAAAGTCGATGGAGTCGAAGCGGGGTTGGCCGAGTTGAACAAGCTCTCCGAGAACAGGACGCTGCGCAATTATTACCCTTTCTACGCCGCGCGAGGAGAATTACTCCGTGAGGCCGGAAACAAGAGCGAAGCGATTGACTCCTACCAAAAAGCCCTCGGCCTGACTTCTAGCGAGCCTGTGCGAAGATTTTTGATGAAGAGGATCGCGGGCCTATAGGATCAAGGATTGGGGATTGCGGGTAGAAGACCGAGGACGGGAGGATAGAAGGAAGATAACGATCCTCGATCTTCCATTCTCGATTGAGGAACTAGAGCGGTTTGCAAATCAGTGTAGGGACAGACACGCAGATCTGCCCCGGTTTGGGCGTACACGA
>DATCXQ010000606.1:0-28807 GCA_036565725.1 Blastocatellia bacterium | reverse complement strand
GGCTAAAGCCGCCGCAGCCGCCTAAAGGCGGTACTCTAAACACCGTCTGAACGATTCTGCAGGCTCATTCGGTGTACCGATGTTTCCTGTTTCGATTTAGCATCTGACATCTTCTCATGGAGGAACTGTGCAAGGCCTTTGGCAAGACCTGCGCTTCGGCGCGAATGATTGCAACATCTATTGCATAAACTTGCTGCGACGGCGAGCGGCGTGCTAGGCTGCAAATGCACGAGCTAAATCGCAACGACCGAGGTGAAATCAATGACATCCAAGTCGCGCAAGTCGCCGGCAGCCGAATCCGATCAGGCCCCTGTCGCAAACTCGCCGACTCAGCTCGAAATCCGGTTCGCCGACGCGCAGTCCAAACTCGCTCCGCGACGGCGGCAAATGATCCGGGCGATCCTCGATCGCCCGGAAGAGATCTACTTCCTCTCCTCGCGGGAGTTGGGCAAGCGCTTCAACATGGATGCGGCCACCATTGTGCGCACGATTCAGGTTCTCGGCTATGACCGCTACGCCGACTTCGCCGCCGACCTCCGGCGCCATTTCGTCGCACGGATCACGCCATACACGACTATGCAGGCGGCCACGAGGGAGAAGCAGTCCGTGGCCGATCGCCTGCGCCAGAACGTCGACAAAGACATCGCCAATCTGCATCTCTTGAAAACCGGCCTGGACACCACGCAGGTCATCGCCGTGGCCAAGCGCATTCACCGCGCGCGTCGCGTTGTTGTGATAGGCATTGACCTGGCCGCGTCGCTGGCGCACTTCCTGGCTTACGGCCTGGCCGTGCAAGGGTTCGACGCTGAAGCGCCCGTGGGAAGCGCGGGGAATCTCATTCACAAGATCAAGGTTTTGGACTCGAAGGACCTGGTGATCGCAATCAGCTTCGGGCGGTGTCTGCGCGAGACCGTCGAGGCGGCGCAGCGCGCCCGTCAGCAGGGCGTGCCGACTTTCGGAATCACGGACAGCGATACGACTCCGTTGGCGAAGTATTGCGACGGCTACGTCGTGGCCTCCATCGCCAGTTCCGTCTTCACCGGTTCTTACGTCGCGCCGATGGCGGCTATCAACACCATCATTGCGGCCTGCGCCCATATCCATCCGCAGCGGACTCTCGCCCTCTTGCGCGACTACGAAAAAGAAGCCGCTGCCGGGGCGCGCTGGTACGTCGAGGATGGAGGATGGAGGATGGAGGATGGAGGATAGAAGATCGACTGCGATCCTCGATCCTCGATCATCCATCCTCCATCTTCGATCCTCGATCCTCGATCCTCGATCCTCTCCGTCTATCGCTTAGGCGTGAAAGTTAGCGGGGGCGATGAACCTTGCTCGACCGTCAAACTGCTCACTTTGCCCTCGGCCAGCTTGAATTGAACGAAGATGCTTACCGGCGCGCCTTCGACCGTGAAGCGATCCGCCGAGACCGGAGCCAGCGAGGCCACGGGCTGACCCGGTATCACCGCTTTCAACTTACCGCCGACCAACTCGACGCTCATCTCCAGCGGAGGCGATTTGAGTTCATAGCGCCCCGTGAATTTTTTGAGATCGGATTCGCTCATCGTGACGCCGGCGACTGAGGGCGGTTTGTCAGGCGCGCGTTTGAAATCGGCCATGTTTTGGATCTTGACCGATTCGACTTTGCCTTGCGCGTTGAGCGTGAAAGTGACCTGACTTTTGCCCAACGTGCGGTCGCGCCATGCGGCCTGGAACGTGTCGTAGTGCCAGTGCTCAAGATCGCCAGTGAACGTTGGGCCGTAGCGCGCGACCAGCTTGCCGCTCTCGTCCTGCTCCACCTTCAGGTCGCCGTACATCTCGTCCTGATAGGTTCCCGCATACTTGTCGAGCGCGAGCGAAGGCTTCGTGTCTTTGACTCTCTCGTCATTTCGCTTCTTCTCGGCGGCTTTGCCCTGGGCCTCGAAGCTCTTCATCGTCTTCAGGTGAATGGCGCTCCAGTCCTTCGCCTCGCCGCCGAGGAAGGCGTCGATGATTCGCAGCTTGAGGGCCGTCCGCAACTCACTGCCGCTCAGGTTGGTGAGGACCACCAACCCCAACTTTTCTTCCGGGACGAAGGCGACCAGCGCGCTCATCCCGTCGATGTTGCCGCCGTGCTCGACGACCTTTCGCCCGCGGTAATCGGAGAGAAGCCAGCCAAGGCCGTAAGTGACGAAGTGGGCTTCGGGAAATAAGAGGCTCCAGGGCGGATCGTAAGGGACGACGGTGTGCGATTTCTGCATCTCTTTGATCGCGCCCGAGCTGAGCAGCCGTTGTCCGGAGAACTCGCCGTCGGAGAGTTGCATCCGAACCCAGGCGGTCATCTCGGCGATGTTGGAATTGATCGAACCGGCGGGGGCGATGTTGTCGATGTTGCGCCACGGGATCGCCACAACCTTCTCTTCAATCTTGCCATGCGGCGCGGATACATTGTTGGACGATTTAAGGTCGTTCACGCTAGTGCTGCTCGCGGCCATGCCGAGCGGCTTGAAGAAGCGGTCCTTGATGAAATCGTCCCAGCTCTTGCCAGTGACGGCGGGGGTGATCTGGCCCGCGGTCAGATACATTATGTTTTGGTAGCCGAACTGCGAGCGAAAGCTCCAACTCGGCTTGAGAAAGCGCGCGCGGCGGATGATCTCGTTGCGGCCGTATTCGGAGCCGTACCACATCAGATCGCCACGATCCAATCCGCTGCGATGGCAGAGCAGGTCGCGCACCGTCATCTCTTTAGAGGCGTAAGGGTCGTACAGCTCGAAGCCTGGCAGGTGTTTTGTAACCGGGTCATCCCATTTGATCTTGCCTTCGTCCACGAGCATCGCCAGCGCGGCGGCGGTGAAGGCTTTCGAAGACGAACCGATGGCGAAGATCGTGCGGTCGTCTACAGGCGTCGGGTCGCCGAGTTTGCGCACACCGTAGCCCTTCGCCAGAACGACTTTGTCGCCTTTGACGATGGCGATGCCGACGCCCGGAACTTCCCAATCCTTGAGCGCCTTGTTGACATATTCATCGAAGCCTTGCAGCGGCGCTTCCTGGGCG
This sequence comes from Blastocatellia bacterium, assembly GCA_036565725.1. Classification (GTDB taxonomy): domain Bacteria; phylum Acidobacteriota; class Blastocatellia; order RBC074; family RBC074; genus JAJVID01. The sequence continues at coordinate 25,777 of DATCXQ010000606.1, read as the reverse complement.
AAAGCGCATGGCGCAACGCTCAAAGTGAGCGTCAAGGCCAGGAACAAAGTTTGAATTCGATTGGTCTTCATTGCATATCCTTTCGTTCGGTCGTGGCGCCGTCTGATCCGTTTGAAATCGTCTGTCAGGAATGGTCAGGTAGGAGGGCGCGCTCGCTTAATACATTAACAGTTGCAATGAGTCAAGAGATGAGGCAACAAATATTGCGCTGCCTGCGCGGAGGCCGCGCAGCGCCAATTGCGAACGGACTCCACGGAAGCGACTACGATCGCTCCCTTCTCATAGCCCGCGCGGGGCGCCTGCTGTTAGAATCATGTCCGCGAAAGACCTTCCCGAAACTCTAGTGACATCAGGAGGTGGTTATGAACTTGCCGACCTCGAGAAGAGATTTTCTGAAATCCGCTGCGACGACCGGCGCGTCGATGGGAATAGGCGACCTGTCATTTTTATCGCGACTGCCTGGAGTCTCGCGCGCGGAGGCCCGGTTGGATGACAAGTCCGTCCGGTTCCATCCGGAGATCGAACCGCTCGTGCGGCTGCTGGAAGAGACTCCGCGGGAGCGATTGCTGGAGGAAGTGGCCGCGCGGATCAAGCGGGGGTTGAGTTATCGGGAATTGCTGGCGGCCTTGTTGTTGGCCGGTGTGCGTAATGTTCAGCCTCGGCCGGTCGGCTTCAAATTTCACGCCGTGTTGGTGGTCAATTCCGCGCACCTGGCCAGCCTCGCCTCGCCGGATTCCGATCGTTGGCTCCCGATCTTCTGGGCCTTGGATTATTTCAAGGATTCACAGGCCCGCGATGTTAGTGAGGGCGATTGGACGATGGGGCCGGTAAATGAATCGACTATGCCGGTGGCGCCGAAGGCCAGGCAAGCCTTCATCGAATCCATGAACAACTGGGACGAAGCGGCGGCCGACGTGGCTGTCGCAAGCCTGGTTCGTACAGCCGACGAGCGGGAAATCTTCGAGATCTTTTGCCGCTTCGGCGCACGCGACTTCCGCGACATCGGCCACAAGGCCATCTACGTGGCAAACGGTTGGCGTACGTTGCAACACATCGGGCGCCGCCATGCCGAGCCGGTCTTGCGTTCTCTGGCGTACGCTTTGCTCTATCACGAAGGCGATAATCCGGCCAAACGAGACGCCGCGCCTGACCGCCCCTGGCGACGCAACCTGGGACTGGCCGCGAAGATTCGCGGCGAATGGCGGCAGGGCAAACCCGACGCGGAAGCCGTCGCCGAAATGTTGGCTGTCTTGCGCGAAGCCTCCGACGAAGAGGCATGCGATAAGGTTGTCGGCCAACTCAATCGAGGCGTCGCCCCCCAGTCTGTCTGGGACGCCTTTTTCCTCGGCGCAGGAGAATTGCTGATGCGCCAACCAGGTATCGTGTCATTGCACGCGGTTACATCGACCAACGCGCTCCATTACGCATATCAGAACAGCGCCGACGACGAAACCCGTAAGCTCTTGCTGCTGCAGACCGCAGCCTTCCTCACGCTCTTTCGCGGCAATGCGGGGGGCGGAAAAGGCGTCAAGATTGACCTGCTCGAACCGCTGCCCCTCAATACGAAGGGCGCGCGCGCCGTCGAAGAGATTTTTGCCGAATTGAGCGGCGACAGGATGGTTGCGGCGCGCAAAATGTCGGCTTTTCTCAAAGAGAACCCGCAGCCGGAGAAGCTGATCGACGCCGCGCGTCGCTTGATATTCCTCAAAGGGAATAACTCGCACGATTACAAATTCAGCTCAGCCGTTCTGGAAGATTACTATCACGTCTCTCCGGCTTGGCGAAACCGTTACCTGGCCGCCAGCGTCTTCAATTTGCGCGGCTCCGGCGGGCCGGACAATGAACTGGTCAAACGAACGCGCGCGGCGCTGCAATCCTGATGCCCGAGGAACTGAGGAGGCGCCGCGCAGATAGTAATGCCGCAAGTTGCTTGAGTTACTTCCACCGTCGCAGGCGCTGATTTGTAAGGATTAGACAGAAGTTCTGCAACAGTTCAATCTCCTGGGGAGCGCGGCGTTCCACCCGCGCTCCCAAAGAAAATCTCTGACACCAATGGAGGCCACGATGAAGACCCGACGTCTATTTATCGTCACGGTTATGTTCTTTCTCTGCGGGGCAGCGGTAGCCCAACCGAAGCCGCGCCTGCTCGACAAAGAGACCTTTATGGACATGGAATCCGTCGGCAATCCTGAAATTTCGCCCGACGGCAGACAGATCATTTTCACCCGCACGTGGGTCGACAAGGTCAAAGACCAGTATCGCAGCAACCTCTGGATAGTTGACGTCGACGGCTCGCGCGTGCGCGAGTTGACTTCGGGCGCGCGCAACGACACTTCGCCGGTCTGGTCGCCCGACGGCAAGCGCGTCGCGTTTCTTTCGGACCGCGACGGAACGAATCAATTGCACGTGATGTGGCTCGACACGCGCGAAATCGCGCAGCTCACCCATCTGGAACAGGCGCCGAACGGCATCAAATGGTCGCCCGACGGAAAGCAGATAGCGTTCACCTCGTTCGTCCCCGACAACGACCCGATCCTCCCAATCAAATTGCCCGAACGCCCGCGCGGCGCCGAATGGGCCAGACCCGCCGTGGTCGTCGACCGCCTGTCGTGGGCCGCCGACGGCCGCGGCCCCGTGCCCAGGGGCCACACCCACGTCTTTGTCATTGACGCGACGCTCGGCGGCACGCCGCGCCAGGTCACCAGTGGCAAGTACAATCACGGCGGAGCCCAGGGCGGTTTCGATTGGTCGGCAGACGGCAAGACCATCTACGTCTCCGGCGCCCGCAAATCTGAAGCCGAATACCTGCGCAACGACAGCGAGATTTACGCCGTCGACCTTGCGTCGCTTGAGGTCAAGCCGCTCACGGATCGCAAAGGGCCTGACGGAAACCCGGTCGTCTCGCCCGACGGTAAATACATCGCCTATACCGGCTATGACGACCAGATGTACACAAACCATGTTTCGAGCCTCTACCTGATGGACAAAAGCGGTGGAGGCAAGCGCGTATTGACGGGCAATCTGATGAGCTCGCCGCAAAACCTGGTTTGGGCCGCGGACAATTCCGGCGTCTATTTCAACGTTGAAGAGAAAGGATCGTCGCACGTATATTTCGCGACGGCTAACGGCGCGGCGCGCCAGGTAACCAACGGCGTCCACGTCCTCAACGGCTTTTCACTGGCGAACAACGGCCAGGCGGCGGCCATTCGCACAAGCCCGCAGGAGCCGGGAGCGCTCGTGACTTTCAACCTGAAGGACGCGGCGAAGGTGACGGAGCTGGTTGATGTGAACGCCGACGTATTGACCAACGTCAAACTCGGCGACGCCGAAGAACTCTGGTACACGTCCAAGGACGGGTGGAAGGTTCAGGGCTGGCTGATCAAACCCGCCAAGTTCGAGACGGGCAAGAAATATCCGATGGTCCTGTGGATTCACGGCGGGCCGTGGTCGATGTATTCCGTCGCCTGGAACTGGGCCTTCCAGAACTTCGCGGCCAACGGCTACGCCGTGCTCTACACCAACCCGCGCGGCTCGACCGGCTACGGCCAGGACTTCGTCAACGGCATTCAATACTCGTATCCGGGCAAGGATTACGACGACCTGATGGCTGGAGTCGACGCCGCCCTGGCGAAGGGCTTCGTTGACGAAAAGAACCTCTTCGTCTGTGGGGGCAGCGGAGGAGGCGTGTTGACCGCGTGGATCGTCGGCCACACCGACCGCTTCACCGCCGCCGTCTCGATGCGCCCCGTGATCAATTGGCATTCCTTCGTCGGCACTACGGACGGCGCGAGCTGGTACTATCAATTTCAGAAGCGCCCCTGGGAAGACCCGATGGAATTCGCCGCGCGCTCGCCGCTCAATTACGTGGCCAGCGTCAAGACGCCCACGATGGTCATGACCGGCGAAGCCGACCTGCGCACGCCGATGGGCCAGAGCGAAGAGTATTACCGCGCGCTGAAGATGCTCAAGAAAGAGACGCTGCTCGTGCGGATGCCGGACGAATTCCACGGCTGGCGGCGGCCCTCGCACCAATTGGCGCAACAGCTCTATCTTATGGCGTGGTTCGAGAAACACATGCGCAAAGATGCGGCGAACGCCAAGGTGGCGGACAACTGAGGTGGTCGAAGATCGAGGATGGAAGATCGAGGATCTAGGATTGAGGATTGAAGATCGCGCCGAATATAGTTGTTCAATCCTCTATCCTCTATCCTCGATCCTCGATCCTCAATCCTCTATCTTCGATCCTCGATCTTTCGCGCTTGGAACTCGGCCTGCAGCCGCCAGGTCTTGCCGTCAGACTCCAGATACTCGCCGAGCCAGCGAAACGACGTGGGAGTGATGTCTTTGAAAGACCATCGTATCTTGTGTCCGTCAGCGGCAAGCCCCTCCTGGACGATGTCGTGGCCTTGCCTGCGACCGACCAGGTCGTTGCGAACACCTGTGACCGGGTTGAACCAGGTGACGCGCCATGCGCCGATCTCTCTGTCGTAGACCCTCAGCGAAGTCCCGTACCGGTTATATTGCTTCGACAGGGTTTTATCACTCCGCTTGGAGCGAGGCGGCGCGATCCAGACGTCCTGAATGGCGCGTCCTTCCAAAACCCGTCCGAAATGCCATTCCCCGCTGCTCTCGCGCGCGGTTCCATCTTCCGCGTAATCGTAAACGGTGGCCTCCCAACCGCCGATAAGCCATCCGTAGATGTCTTCTTGATCTGTAAGTTCGTTCGATCTCGCGGACGATCCCAACACTTGCAGGAGGGAACTGTAGGATTGTTCTTGTGGATTGGACATATTCTTGGCAACCGGCCCTTTTCTGGATATGCTTGACATCGTGAGCGCCGCAAACAGTAAAACGGCTCCGATGAAGATATAAGCTTTTGTGTAGCGGTTCATATGCGCTCATTCTCCCATCTCAATCTCTTGAGAAATGTTGTTCCGCTGGTTCTTCTATCACCTGTTTTCTGACGAACTCTTGGGGAAAATTGCTATAGAGATGAGTGACACACTTGCAAAGGCCTTGGCTGATCGCGCCCTGAAAGGCCGCCCTGGCGATGCCGTCGCTCATCCGATCTCTTCCGGTCATGGCTGGCGCGTCAAGGACGTAGTTTGCACTGCGGGCCCCGGCGACTCGCCATTCGAGGAAAAGAACGATTACGTCTCCATAGCGGTGGTCGTGGCCGGGTCGTTCAAATATCGTTCGGAGCGCGGAGCCGTCGTCTTATCTCCGGGTTCATTGTTGCTCGGCTCCGCTGATGAGAGCTTCGAGTGCAGCCACGAGCATGGCAGCGGCGACCGGTGCGTATCCTTCAATTACGAACCCGCATTCTTTGAGCGCCTCGCCGCCGATTCCGCAGGTTATGGCGCTCCGCTCAAATTTCCAGTTCACCGTCTTCCCGAATTGCCGCCGCTCATCCCGTTGACCGCCGAAGCGCAGTTAGGACTCCATCGCCATCGATCGGTCAATTTTGAAGAGCTCGCGCTGGAATTGGCCGGAAGAGTGTTGACTACGCTCGGCGGATCGCCAGTTTCGATGAAGGGGCCGACTATCCGGGACGAGCGTCGAATCGCGACGGCGGTTCGGTTTATCGAGTTGCATTTCAGGCGGACGCTGAGCCTTGAAGAATTGAGCGCGCTCGCAGGGATCAGCCCCTACCACTTCCTGCGAACCTTCAAGCAGGTCGTCGGCGTCACGCCTCATCAGTTCATTTTGCGAAGAAGGCTGCGCGAAGCGGCGCTGCGACTCAGAACCACAACCGAGTCGGTGCTGGACATCGCTCTGGACGCGGGCTTCGGCGACCTCTCGAATTTCAACCACGCTTTCCGCGCGGCGTTCGGAACCACGCCGACGGAGTATCGGACATATGGCTGCAATAGAAATCACGATCCGTCCGTTGAGAGAGAGCGACCTGCCTGATGCGGACTGCATCTATCGCCTGGCCTTTGGCGCGTTTATTGGTCTGCCTGACCCGATGACTTTCGCGGGAGACACTGAATATGTGCGAACAAGGTGGCTGGCAGATCCGGCGTCGGCCTTGGGCGCTGAATCCGCGAGTGAGCTGATCGGATCGAACTTTTTGACCAACTGGGGCAGCGTCGGGTTCTTCGGCCCACTGACAATACGCCCGGACTTCTGGGGCAAAGGCGTGGCGAGTCGATTGTTGGGACCCACGATGGACATCTTTGCCGAGTGGGGGACGAAACTCGCAGGGCTTTACACCTTTGCTCAAAGCGCAAAACATGTTCACCTCTACCAGAAGTTCGGTTTTTGGCCTCAATTTCTCACGGCGGTTATGACGAAGCCGGTCGATCAACCCCTCACGGCCTCGTCCTGGAGCGGGTTTTCAGAATTGGCCGGGCAGGAAAGGGACGGCTGCTTGAAAGCTTGCGCCGAATTGACATGCGCGATTTATGAAGGATTGAATGTCGAGCGTGAGATTCGCGCGGTCGCTGAGCAGAGGCTTGGGGAAACAGTTATGGTTTGGGACGGCTCGCGATTGGCCGGCTTCGCGGTCTGTCATTGCGGCGCAGGTTCCGAAGCCGGAAGCGGCGCGCTATACGTCAAATTCGGCGCATCGCGACCGGGCCTCGCCGCCGAACATAATTTCAGGCGCCTTCTGGAGGCGTGCGAGGCTTTTGCCGCTTCGCGGGGGCTGGAAAAACTAGTCGCTGGAGTAAGCACGGCGCGCGTCGCGGCCTATCGCAGTATGCTTGCGCGCGGATTCCGGTCTTTCACTCAAGGCGTGGCGATGCTGCGATCGGAAGATCAAGGGTATAACCGCCCCGACGTTTACGTCATAGACGATTGGCGCTGATTTAATAGAGGTTTGAAAATGACACTAAGAATTATCGCGTTTGGCGCGCACCCCGACGATTGTGAGTTGAAGGCGGCCGGCGTGGCTGCGAAGTGGGCCGCGCAAGGGCATAAGGTCAAGTTCGTGGCGACTACCAACGGCGACGTAGGCCATTTCGCGATGGCCGGCGGGCCGCTGGCGCTCAGGCGAACGGCGGAAGTGAAAAGATGCGCCGAGACGCTCGGCATCGAGACGCAGGTGTTGGACATTCACGACGGCGAGTTGCTGCCGACGATTGAAAATCGTAGGACTATCGCCCGCCTGATCCGCGAGTGGCAGGCCGACATCGTGCTCGGCCCTCGGCCTTACGATTATCACCCCGATCACCGCTATACGGGCGTGTTGATGGAAGACGCCGCAGTGTTGGTAGCCGCGCCGTTCTTCGTGACCGACACGCCGCCATGCCCGCGCAACCCTGTCATCCTTTACTACTCCGACAATTTTAAAAAGCCCTGTCCGTTCGACCCGTCGATCATCGTCGGCATTGACGACGTGATTGACACGAAGCGCGCCTGCATCGAAGCGATGCCGTCCCAGTTCGCCGACAAAGATTCGTGGATGGGCCGTTATCTGCCGGGCGTGCCGGAAGATGACGAGGCGAGGAAGAACTTCATCCGCGATTGGCTGATCGACAGAGACGCCGGCGTAGCGAATGATTACCGCGAGCTGCTCCTTCGGCGTTATGGTGACGACCGAGGCCTTCGAATCAGGCACGCTGAGGCTTTCGAGCTTTGCCAGTACGGCTCCCAACCTACATCGGCTGAATTGAACGAATTGTTCCCTATGTGACATCGTAGGGGCGGGTTTTCCCCCGCCCCACATCGTGGCTTTCAAAACTGGGGCGGGTTTTCCCCGCCCAATGTCTCCGATTCCGAATCAGGGCGGGGAAACCCCGCCCCTACGCGCGTTGGGTGATGTCATCAGATGGTTCAAGTATGAATCAACAAAACGAATCAACGAATTGCGTGGTATGGCAGGCCAGCGTATCTAGCAACGCAATTACTATGAGCACATCATTCTGAGTGATAAGTCATACTTTAGAATTCGGGAATACATCGCTGATAATCTGAAGAACTGGGTGAAAGATAAACTTCATCCGGACAGCAACTGGCAGACAAACAATTGGAGAGGAAATATTGAATGAAACTGCTTGAAGGCAAGTCCGCAATCGTCACCGGCTCAGGGCGGGGCATTGGCCGCGCCGTCGCAACGTTGTTCGCCGAACACGGCGCTCATGTCGTAGTCAACGACCTGGACGGCGACGTGGCCGAAGGCGTGGTCAATTCGATCAACGCCTCGGGCGGCGTCGCCACGGCCTGTGTGGGCAGCGTGACCGCGCCCGACTTCCCGGAAAAGATCGTGCAGACCGCCGTGCGCGAGTTCGGCAGACTCGACATCATCGTCAACAACGCCGGTTACACGTGGGACGCCGTCATCCAAAACATTACCGACGAGATGTGGGACGCGATAATCGACGTGCATCTGACAGCGCCCTTCAAGATCATCCGCGCGGCCGTCCCGCACATGCGCGAGGTCGCCAAGCAGGAGATCGCCGAAGGCAAGCGCGTCCAGCGCAAGATCATCAACGTGTCTTCGACCTCGGGCGTGGCGGGCAATCCCGGTCAGGCCAATTACTCGGCGGGCAAGATGGGCGTCGTGGGCTTGACGAAGACTATGGCCAAGGAATGGGGGCGCTTCAACATCAACGTCAACGCCGTGGCTTACGGCTTCATCGAGACTCGGTTAACCGCCGCAAAAGAGAAGCAGCACCCCGTTCAAGTAGGAGAGAACGAAATCCAGCTCGGCATCCCCGATCAAATGCGGCAGATGGCGATGAACTTCATTCCGCTCGGTCGCGCGGGGACTCCGGAAGAGGCCGCCGGGCCTGTATTGTTTCTGGCTTCGCCGCTTTCGGACTACGTGACCGGCCACGTGCTGCTGGTGACTGGCGGATCGTATTTGTAGGAGGGATCGTGTACAGTACCGCGCGCGTAAGCAAGTGGCTGGCCGATGAGACGACCGCCTGCTTACGCGCGCGTTACTGCGCCTAATACTGCTTTCAATAGAGATTGAACGTAAATTCCAAACTGCCACGGACGCTAAAGCGATAAAATCAAGGTCAGCGCGATGGTGGGAAACGTTATGCGGCTTGCTGATAACCTGGGCGGCCTCCTTTTCAAAAGTCAGTTGATGGAGTTACAGATTCAATTCTACTCAATGACCATATCCGCGCAAAGCAAAGCAAGATTGATGACTCTGTTCATCTTTTTTTGGGGATTCGTTCATAATTCCGGCTTTGCTCAATCGCCTGGGAGCGGCGGCCAAACTGATCCCAGGGCGGGGCAAGCGGCGCCCTCGCAAACGACTGATAAAAACGCTCAAGATGTTAAAGCTCTCGAGGCCTTGAACAAGTTTCTGAGCGTCGCTCGCCAACGGGCTGAGGAGTACAACACGCTCTTCCGCGATCTGGCTACGGAAGAGAAGAGGAGTTCCATTCCGTTCAAAAGGTCTGGAGAAGAAGATGAACGACGGGAGGTCATTTGCGAATTTGTAGTCTATCAATCAAGGATCGAACCCAACCTCGCTTTTGAATACCGCAGCGCAAAATCGGTCGATGGCAAGCTCGTTTCGGGTCAGGAGAAACGTGTGATGAAGCTATTTGAAAATCTCACCAAAGCCAAAACGCCTCTGGAAGAACGCGAGTTGATCAACAAAGAGAGCTTCAATTACGACAAGGTCGGGTTCGTCTTTTATGGCACGGTCATATTTCAGTGGCGTGAGTTGATGGAGTTCGCGTCGAACAGCGTGGTGATCGAGTATGCCGGATCCGAAAAGATTGATGGGGAGGAGACAGTGGTACTCAACTTTCAGCAGACATCCCGCAACGAGAGGCTCGAATGGTTGACGCCGCCCGGATTCAAGGGGTTAGGTCAGCGCGTTCGCGGCAAGCTCTGGCTCGATGCGCGCACGGCCCAGATTCGCCGCGCGGAACGCGAACTCAGGCTGATCATGCCCACCGCGCCCGATCCGGTAACTCTCTGGAAACAGACATTCGATTACGCAAAAAGTGATCTGGGCATCCTGGTTCCGAAGAGATTCGTTTATGATCAATTCTTCGACTTCCGGCAAAAAATAGACGGGGTCGTGGAGTCGTTTCAGACGGGACGATTGATCTCCGAATTCGGAACATTCCAACGTTTTGCCGTCACCAGCTCCGAACAAGAAAAGAAGACAATCATCAAAGACAAGCCCCAACCGACCGACAAAAAAACCGAGATATGAAACCACTTGATAACATCACCGTTTTGGATTTAACCCGATTATTGCCCGGCGCGGTGGCCACGATGATGCTCGGCGATTTCGGCGCCGAGATCATTAAGATCGAAGAGCCGGGCATAGGCGATCCGGCGAGGCATTCTCGCGCCGGCATCAAACAGCCCGGAGCGTATTTCCTGGCCACCAACCGCAACAAACGCAGCGTCACAATAAACCTGAAACACGAGCGCGGGCGAGAGGTTTTTTTGAAGCTCGTGGAAAAGGCCGATGCGCTTGTCGAGGGCTTTCGCCCCGGAGTGATGGATCGTCTTGGCGTCGGCTACGAGACATTGAAAGCGCTCAATCCGCGATTGATTTATTGCGCGATCACCGGCTACGGACAGGACGGGCCTTATCGTTTGAGGGCCGGACACGACGCGAACTACCTGAGCGTCGCGGGACTGCTCGGCGTGAACGGGCCGAAGGGAGGGGCCCCTACGCTGTCGGGCGTGCAGTTGGCCGACCTGGCGGGGGGCAGCCTGCACGCGGTGATCGGAGTCCTGCTCGCTCTCCAGGCTCGCGCGCGGACTGGCGAAGGACAGTTTGTGGATGTTTCGATGACCGATGGTTCGCTCTCAATGATGTACGTCCCGTTCGCAAGCTTCCTGGCTAACGGCGCGCAGCCACAACGGGGCAATGAGGGGCTGTCGGGGCGCTACGCCTGCTATCAGATCTACGAGACGAAAGACGGCCGATATCTCAGCCTGGGCGCGTTGGAGCATAAATTCTGGGAGAACGCCTGCCGCGTGTTAGGGCGCGAAGATTTCATCGGGAAATGTTTCAACGACGGCGCGCAGGAGGAGATGATCGCGGCGTTCCGCGAAATCTTCAAAACCCGGACGGCCGCCGAATGGCTCGCGGCTTTTGAAAACGTCGACACCTGCGTCGCCCTCGTCAACGACATCGCCGAGATGATCGAAGACCCGCAGATCAAACATCGCGGCCTGATCGCGGAGGTCGAGCACCCGACCGAGGGCCGATTGAAACAGATTGCGCCCACCGTGAAACTTTCGGCCACGCCAGGCGAGATACGGCTGCCCCCACCGCGCCTCGGCGAACACACGCGGGAGATCTTGAAGAGCCTGGATTACGCCGACGATGTGATCGAATCGCTGGCGCGCGAAGGCGCGATCAGCTTATAAGGCCAGTCGCGGCGCCCTGTAATAATGAAAAACATCCACAAAGGCACACGAAGGCGCGCGAAGATATTTTCTCTCTCTCCGTGTTCCTTCGTGTAACTTTGTGGATGTTTTTCCGAGGAGGAATCTTGAAAGCGGCAATATTACATTCATTCGCTGAATCGTTACGAATCGAGGAAATCACGACGCCGTCGCCCGGCGCCGGCGAAGTATTGATCAAGGTCGCGGCCTGCGGCGTCTGCCATTCTGATTTGCATCTGGCAATGGGCGAGTGGGACCTGCTCAGACCAATAACGAAATTGCCCCTGACGCTCGGACACGAAGTCACGGGAACTATCGCTTCGGTCGGTGAAGGCGTTGCCGGGTTCGACGTCGGCGACCGCGTCGGCGTGCCGTGGCTGCATTGGACGTGCGGCGAATGCGAATTCTGTTTGCTGGGACGCGAGACGCTTTGCTCGAAGCAGCAGGTCACCGGCTGCACGGTTGACGGCGGCTTCGCCGAATTCATCAAAGCCAAAGCGAGCCACATCGCGAGGCTTCCACACAATCTGACGTTTGAAGAAGCCGCGCCGCTGCTCTGCGCGGGGCTGACGGTTCACAGCGCGATGAAAAAGTCCGGCGCGCAGGCAGGACAGAAGGTCGCCGTTTTCGGAGTCGGCGGACTGGGCCATCTGGCGATCCAACTCGCGAAGGCGAATGGCGCTGAAGTCATCGCCGTCGACGTGGCCGACGACAAACTAGAACTTGCGCGAGAGTGCGGCGCCGACGTCACCGTCAACGCCGCGACGACCCAGGTCCACCGAGAGATCAAGAAGGCCACGGGCGGCGGCGCCCACGTGGTAATGGTGACGTCAGGGTCGCGCGCCGCTTATGAGGCCGCGCTGCGTTCGATCAGAAAAGCCGGGACGCTGGCGATTGTCGGGATGGCGCCCGAACCGGTTCCGCTCTCGACCGTGGCGGTGGTTTCTGGCGAATACCGAATTGTCGGGTCGGCGGTCGGTTCGCGCGAGGAGTTGCGCGAAGTCTTGCAGCTTGCGGCCGAGGGCAAGGTCAAATGCAGGACCGAGACGCGAGCGTTTACTGAAGTTGACTCCGTGCTCGACGAAATGAAAAATGGACGCGTGTTGGGGCGCGTGGTTTTGAATTTTTGAGGGAAGGCGCCGCTCGAATTGCCTAGAGCGGATTGCAAATCAATGTACGGCATACTGAGATGACAGTACGGATCAGTACCGCGAGCGGTAGCGAGCGGGTCTTAAGGTGAAGCCCGCTCGCTACCGCTCGCGGTACTGATCCGGTCAGCCTTCCCGTACATGCAATTGCAATCCGCTCCCAATCCCAACTTGACTGTGTATAAGCCCCCAGGTTTCTTCTCAGAGCGCGCGTAGAAAGGCGACCAGATCGGCCTTCTCCTCCTTGCTCAGCTTCAACTCCTGGATCAGATTGAAGAACTCCACCACATCTTCGAGCGTCGGCAGCCTGCCGTCATGCAGGTACGGCGGCGACTCTTTTATGCCGCGCAGCGGAAAGGTTTTAATCAGTCCCTGCGCCGTGGCCACCATTCCGTTGACCCACTGCGGCTTGTAGAAGCGTTCTACCTTCAGGTTATGCATCAGGTTGTCGGTGTAGAAAGGCGGTATGTGGCAGACGGCGCAGTTCGCCTTGCCGAAGAAGAGAGCCTCGCCTCGCGCCTCCGACTGGCTGGCCTTCGACGGGTCGAGACGGCCATAGATGTTGAGTTTGGGCGCGGGCGGAAAGTCGAACAGTTCCTGCATCTCCGCCATGAAATGAACCTGACTGCCGCGCTCCAGCGGGTTGACGCCTTTCTTTGTGGCGATGACCGGGTCGCCGTCGAAGTAAGCGCCGCGCTGCTCGAACTCGGTGAAGTCCTCGACCGATCGCAACGCGCGCTGCGAACCGAATAGGCGCTGGATATTGACTCCGCGCAGGGTGGGAGTGTCTATCCGCCGCCGGTGGGCCTGCGGGCGGATGTCGCCCACCAGATGCGTTCCCCCGTTGGTATGGCCGTTGACGTGGCAATCCAGGCAGGTTACGCCGCGGCTCGGCCTTTCCGTCCGGCGATCCTCCGTGATGTTGAATTGCTGTTGCGGAAACTGGGTTAGGAGCAGGCGTAGCCCTTCGAGCTGTTTCGGGTTGAGAACGCCGTTGAACATCTCATTGAGATTATCCAGCGTGATTACCTTGCCCTGTGAGACATCTCCCAGGTCAGGCCGCGTGGTCAGGAACATTGCCGGCGGGAACTCCGGCAGAAAATGCTCTGGCAGGTCGAAATCGAGATCGAACCGTTCCAGTCGATTGCCCTCGCCCATTTTGATAAGTTCATCAATCATCATCTTCGGGAAGACCATTCCGCCTTCGGGATGATTGGGATGGGGCAGCGGCAGAAAGCCCTTCGGGAATAAACCCTTCTCCCTGATCTCATCCGGCGACATGGCTCCCAAAGCTTCCCAGGTGAGACCGCCGGCGAGTCTGGCCGCCGGCCCGACGGGTATGGGCTTGCCCCGCGTCATCTTGACCTCGTCCGAGACCCGTTTTGAGAGGTCGTAGCGTTCGTTGAGCAGCGCCATCTGACGCTGCATGATCGCCGGCTTGGCCGCCTTCATTCGCGCCATTATCGTCGCAAACGGCTCCTTGATGTCCACTGGAAGATAGCTGCTGTCTTTCTGTTGAGACGGATTCTGAGCAGAAACCGAAAGGAGAAAAGCCACTGCCATGAAGCCCAATAGAATGAGTTTGATTCTTCGACCGAGCATGTTTTGCCTCCGTGATTATGAATCGAGTTGTCGCAGATCAATTCCGCCCCCTCCGAGTGTGAGGGTGAGCGTGAGAGGAGGTGTTCGGGATGTAGGGAAGTAGGGAAATAGGGAATGATGTGGGATGAGGCAGTCTATTCCACTTCAATTGGAAATTCCACGGCAATTGACTTATTGCGCGGAAAAGGTTAGAAAATAAGCGCTTCCACCTTGAACATTGTAATCGCCGCGCGACTGATTAATCGCTGTGGTACAACGATTACTTCCATAACCATTCTGCGAATGCGTACGCGTCACGCCCGCGTTGCGCGCTACCAACAAAAGGAGTTCGTAATGCGTCTAGGTATACGCCTGTTCATTATCGTAATGTTCGCTCTGCTTTTGAGTTCGCCCAAACTGATCAATAAAGGTTCGGCGGACGGCGGGGCCAACCATCAGGGACGTAACTCCCACTTCGGAGTCTCCGGCGGTAACGTCAACGACATTACCAAGAGGTTCTGCTGTAGTGGAACACTAGGGGCGTTGGTGACGGACGGCACAACCTCTTACATCCTCAGTAACAACCACGTGCTGGGACTGAGTGGAAATGCGAGCGTTGGCCAAGACGTCACGCAGCCGGGCTTGATAGATAACGGCTGCGCAGTCTCCACGGTCGTGGCGGATTTCACCGCCGCGCCTCCACTAGGCACGTCGAATGTTGACGCGGCCGTTGCGCAACTCAGGACGGGATTGATGGATCCGACTGGGTTTATCGAGGACATCGGCGTTCCAAGCAGTGTGGTAGTGGCCCCGTCTGTAGGGTTGAGCGTCGCCAAGAGCGGGCGCACCACCGGATTTACTACGGGGACGATCGGTTCGGTCAATACGAGCGTCAGCGTCCAGTACCAGGCGAGTTGCGGGCAAGGAAAGAAATTTGTCGTCAGCTACACCAATCAGGTGGTCATCAATAGTAGTACCTTCAGCGCGGGCGGGGATTCCGGCTCTCTGATCGTCACAAACAACAGCAGTCACAATCCCGTGGCCCTGCTCTACGCGGGCAGCAGCACGACGACCATCGGTAACCCGATCAGCGAAGTGCTCCTTCGGGTCGGCCAGGCGCTGGGTGGTAATAGGACTGTCAGCGTTGCCGGCACTACGCAAGGACCGTCGATAGAGACGCTTGCGGAAAATGGCCTGCTGCCCCAGGAAGTGGCGCGCGTCACCTCGGTGAAGGAGCGGCACGAAGGAAAGCTGATGTCACTGGCAGGAGTGATTGGCACGGGCGTTGGGCCTGATGATCGAGGCAATCCCGCGGTCGTCATATACGTTGATCGGGGCATGGGGCGAGTTCCTGATTTGCCTTCGCGTCTTGACAACGAAAATGTGCGAGTCGTTTTTACCGACGCATTTGTGGCTAGGTGATTGGCCACCGTGGCGTCAGATTAGATTGAGAAGGAGGGCTGGTTCCTAAGGGCCAGCCTTCCTTATTTTTTGTAGACCACGCCGCCCTTCATAACGAACCTCACCCGCTCAAGTTCGGTGACGTCTTTCAGCGGGTCGCCGTCAACCGCGATGATGTCGGCGAAGGCGCCGGGCGCGATCACTCCGACCTTGTCATTCCAGCCGAGCAGATCAGCCGCGTTGACCGTCGCAGCCTGAATCGCCTGCATAGGCGTGAGCCCCCACTTGACCATATGGGCGAACTGTTTGGCGTTCCATCCGTGCGGATAGACTCCGGCGTCGGTGCCGTAAGCAATCTTCACCCCGGCCTTCGCGGCCTTCTGGAAATTCTCGCGCTGCGTGCGGCCGACCATTTTTTCTTTCTCGACGATCTTGTCGGGGTAGCCGAGCTTTGAGAACTCGGCCAGTATGTAATCGTCGTTGTAGATGTCGGCGACCAGATAAGTCCCGCGCTCTTTCATCATCTTGATGCCTTCGTCGTCAATCAGGCTGCCGTGTTCGATCGAGGTCACGCCTGCGCGGACGGCTCGCTTAATGCCTTCCGCGCCGTGGGCGTGAGCGGCTACGCGCTTGCCCCACATTTTGGCTTCTTCGACTACGGCGTTCATCTCTTCCTGCGAAAACTGCGGCGCGCCGACCGATTCTTCTTCGGAGAGCACGCCCGCCGTCGCGAGGATCTTGATTAAATCGGCGCCGTATTTGATCTCGAGGCGAATCAGCTTACGAATTTCGTCAACGCCGTCGGCGAGGCCGGAGAAGCCGCCGAATTTCAGATAGGGCGAGAAGCCGTTCGTGTCGCCGTGTCCGCCGGTTGCGCCTACGGTCAAAGTGGCGACCTGCATTCGCGGGCCTACGACGTCTCCGCGGTTGATGGCGTTGCGCAGCGCCACGTCAATGAATTCTCCCGCGCCCACGTCGCGCACGGTGGTGAATCCGGCTTCGAGCGTGCGGCGCGCGTAGACGTGCGCGATGACGGCCACGTCAATCGGGCTTTTACGGAAGATGTCTTCGTAATAATTGCCCGGCTGAAAAGTCATGTGAGTGTGGCAATCAATCAGGCCCGGCGCCACTGTCTTGTCTTTCAGGTCAATGACTTCGACTTCGGCGGGAACCGCCACGTTAGGGCCCGCGGCGGTGATCTTGTCGCCTTCGATTAGGATGACGGCGTTGTTTGTGACCGCGCCGGACTTCGTGTCGATCAGCCGCCCGGCTTTGATGGCGATGCGTTTGGGTTGCTGTTTCGGTTCGCCGGTTTGCCTCGACATAACAGTGAACGAAATTGAGAAGTAGAGGCAGGCGATGAGAGAGATTACTCTCTTGTTCATTTTTGTTTTCCCTATTTCAAGCCGGCTAGCAAGCCTTTGGTATAGCCCACCGATTCGGCCAACCCGGGCACGGGGTCCTTCGCGTCTTTTTCGTACTCAAAGCCGACCAGGCCCTGATATTTGATTTTCAACAGCGCCGCGAGAATTGATTTCGAATTAAGGATTCCTCGACCGCCTTCGATCGGCGTATTCCGTTCGCCGAGCGCGGAAATGTCTTTCAAATGCACGTCGTAAAGGCGCTCGCGGCATTTGAGGATCGACTCCGCGGGATCGCCGCCAGCGCGCGCGGTGTGGCCGACGTCAATGCAGAGGCCGATGCGCTTGTCATATTTTTCGACGGCTTTCATCACGTCGTACGGAGAAGGGAACTGCTTGTCTTCCGGCCCGTGATTGTGGATGGCGAGTTTGATGTCGAACTCCTTGACCAGCTTATCCAAAGTCTTCACCCATATGTCGAGGTCTCCCGAGTCTCTTACAGGCGAGCAAACCATTGTCGGAACGCCTACGTCTCGGACATATTCAAAAGCGCGGCGCATATCGGCCTCATCGTTTTTCATCCCGACGTTCCCGACGCTCAGCGGGACTAACCCGGCGTCGCGGAACATCTGCGCGCGCTGTTTGCGTTCTTCGGTCGTGTGAGAGAGGTCAATGTGGTTTTTGACGTTCTTGATGGAGACATATTTCAGCCCCACTCGCTGCACCGCTTTGATCGCCTCTTCAATGGGCAATTCGCGCACGGTGTAGGTGGCGACGCCGATCTTCAATCCCAGCCAGCGGTCGACCTCTTCGGGCGCGGCCGCGGCAGGCGCCGCGAAATTGACAGATGGAATTGCGGCGGCGGCGAGCGCGCCGGTTTTAAGCAAATCGCGTCGTGAAATGGCAGTCATAGTTTTCTCCTCTAGGAACAGACAGGATTTACAGGATATTTCAGGATATTTCAGGGTTCAGTGAATTGAGTTGAATCCTGAAATATCCTGTAAATCCTGTCTGTTTTCATTGTTTCTGGGTGTTGTCAAAATCAGCCAGTAATGAAGCGGCGATGCGCCGTGAACGACGCCGCGAGATCGCGCACGACGCCGTCGTGCGTTTCCTGCATCCGCGCGTACCGAGCGACGCGCTCGGGATCAGGTTTGACCCGTGTCGCTTCGGCGACGGCGATGTAACGGTCACAGAGATTTTCGATGCTTTCCGGTCGCCCGGCCCGTTTGCGATAGGCCCACAGCGCCTGAACGGCCGCGCCGACCGCCGCCCCCTCTTCATTCGCCACGCAGACGACCTCGGCGTTGAAGACGTCGGCCAGTATCTGTCGCCAGACGGCGCTCTTCGACCCGCCGCCCGTGGCGCGAATCTCGCGCGGCGCTACGCCGAGTTCGCGCAGGCGGTTCAACCCGTAATTCAATCCGAGCGTCGCGCCTTCCATCGCAGCGCGCGCGAAATGTCCGATCGAAAAAGTCTTGTCGCGCAGCCCGAAATAGACGCCGGTTCCGTCGGGGACGTTCGGCGTGCGTTCGCCTTCGAAGAAGGGAATCAGCATCAACCCGTCGTTGCCGGCCGGGACCGCCGACGCCGCCTTCGCCATCTCGTCGTGCGAGAGGTTGAATCGTTCGCGCACCATTTCGGTGGCAACCGTGACGTTCATCGTGCAGACGAGCGGTAGCCAGCGCCCGGTCGAATCGCAGAACGCCGCGATCTCGCCGCGCGGATCGACGACCGGACGCTCGCTGCACGCGTAAATCGTGCCCGAAGTGCCGAGGCTGACCGTGACCACGCCCGCGCGAACGTTGCCAGTGCCGATGGCGCCCATCATATTGTCGCCGCCGCCCGAACTGACGACCACGCCGTCGCTCAGGCCGAATTCGGCGGCAAGTTCAGGTCGCAACGTTCCGGCGATCTCGTCGGAAGCGATGAGAGGCGGTAGCATTTCGACGAGGCGCGGGTCAATCGCGCTGATCGCCGCCTGCGACCATTTGCGAGCGCCGACGTCGAGCAGCGCTGTGCCCGAAGCGTCGCCGCATTCCATAGTCTTGCGGCCCGTCAGCCAGAAATTGATGTAATCGTGCGGCAGCAGAACGGAGCGCAGCCTCGCGTAATTTTCCGGCTCGCGCTTCTTCATCCAGAGAATCTTAGATGCGGTGAAGCCCGCCGGGACGCCGTTGCCCACTGCCTCTATGGTCTTATCCAACCCGCCGAGCGCGGCGATGATCTCCTCGCATTCGGGGCTTGTCGCCGTGTCGCACCAGAGCTTGGCCGCCCGGATGACCTGGTCGTTTTCGTCGAGCGCGACGAAGCCGTGCTGCTGGCCCGAAACCCCTATGCCGCGCACGGCCGCGCGGTCGACGCCCGATTTATCGACCGCGGCTTTGACGCCGGCCCGCACGACGGCGATCCATTCCGCCGGATTCTGCTCCTTGTGGCCGGCGGGCAGTCCTTCGATCAACTCATAAGAATCGCTCGCGCTCGCCACGACCTCGCCGCTCGCGGCGTCGAGCAGGATGGTTTTTGTGCTCTGAGTTCCGCTGTCTATGCCGATGAAATATTCGCTCATAGTTGCCCTTGTTCGTAGTCCCGCCTTCAGGCGGATCGCTCACATAATGGGAGCTTCCGCCTGAAGGCGGGACTACGAACCTCCTACGCTTTGACGAAAGTGTTCCGCAGCGCGCCCAGGCCTTCGATCGCGACTTCGAATATGTCGCCGTCTTTCAACAGCACGGGCGGTTTGCGGAAAACGCCGACGCCTTCGGGCGTGCCGGTGGCGATCACGTCGCCAGGTTCGAGCGTGATGCCCTGCGAGATGTAATGGATCAGATAGGCCACGCCGAAGATCATCATCTTCGTGTTGGACGATTGCATCACCTGGCCGTTCAGGATTCCTTCGATCTTCAAAGCCTGCGGGGCGGCAATCTCGTCTCGCGTGGTGATGAAGGGGCCGACGGGGCAGAAGCCGTCGAGGCTCTTGCCGCGCACCCATTGGCCGTCGCTGAATTGCAGGTCGCGCGCCGACACGTCGTTCAGCGGCGCGTAGCCGAAAACGTAATCGAGCGCGTCGGCCTCGTCGACCTTGCTGGCGCGTTTGCCGATGACGACCGCCATCTCGGCCTCGAAGTCGATTTGCTCGCTGATCGCATGCAGTTTGACCCGGGCGTTGTGGCCGGCGAGCGCGTTCGTAAACTTTGTGAAGAGCAGCGGCGACTTCGGAGGCTCGTTGCCGCCTTCGACCGCGTGGTCGTAGTAATTGCGGCCGACGGCCACCACCTTGCCCGCGTCGACCGCCGGCAAGTAATCGACCGCGTCGAGCGCGTAAGCCGACCTGGGCGTCAGCTTGCCGGCCGCGAACAGCGCCGGCGAGCCTTGTTTGATCAATGAGAGCATGTCAGGCGCGACCTCGGTGATATCCACGATGACGTCGCCTTTGAGCATGCCCAGCCGCATGTCGTCTGAGATTTTGGTTTTGAATTGTGTCAGTTTCATACTTGTTCCGTAGCCTCCAACCGCCGGCGTTGAAATACGTCGAAAGTCACGGCCAGCACGATGACCGCGCCGATGACGGTTTTTTGAATGAACGGGGAAATCTGCAGCAGATTTCCGCCGTTGGCCAGCACGCCCATGATCAGAGAGCCGATGATCGTGCCGGTGACCGCGCCCTGCCCGCCGCTCAAGCTGCCGCCGCCGATGACGACCGCGGCGATGACGTTCAACTCGTAGCCCTCGCCGGCGTTCGGCTGCCCGGTCACCAGGCGCGAAGTCTCGATCGCGCCGGCCAGCCCCGAGAGCGCGCCGAGGATCGTGAAGTAGAGGATCTGATAGCGCGAAACGCGAATACCCGCGTACCGGGCTGCCTCCGGGTTGCTGCCCATCGCGTAACAGTATCGCCCGAGTCTGGTGTCACTCAACGCGATATGGACGATCAACGCGATCGCGATCACGATCAGCATCGGCAGCGGCACGAAGCCCAGGAAATTCTTCTCGGCCAGATAGCCGAAGCCGGACGGCAACCCAACTACCGCGTTCCCGTCGCAAAAATAAAGAGCCAATCCTCGGTAGATTCCCATTGCGCCGAGCGTGACGATGAAAGCGGGGATTTTCAGCGCGGCCACGGCTGCCCCGTTGATCAATCCGCACGCCGCGCCGACGGCGACGCAGATCAGGAAGCCGGCCGCCGCGGGCGCCCCACCGGTCATCGCCAGTGATCCGACCACGCTCGCAATCGCGAGGATGGAGCCGACCGAGAGATCGATCCC
This sequence comes from Blastocatellia bacterium, assembly GCA_036565725.1. GTDB lineage: Bacteria > Acidobacteriota > Blastocatellia > RBC074 > RBC074 > JAJVID01. The sequence goes on along the minus strand of DATCXQ010000606.1, from coordinate 4,699 downwards.
GCCCGACACCATGACCATCGTCATGCCCATCGCCATAATCGTGATCACGGCGGTCTGGCGCGCGATTGCGGCGAGGTTGCCCGGCGTGAGAAAGACCGGATTCTTTTCGAGCAGGAAGTATTCGCCCAGCGGGATCAGCGCGCACAATGCGATCAGGCTGATGAACGGCAGAAACCGCTTCAGCCCGTCGGAGATCAATGACTTTTGGAATTTGAGTTTCCGGTCTTGTTTGTAATCGAAATCTTGTTTCAAAACGTCCTCTTCTAATGGTACTGCGCGGTACCGTACCGGCCTCCCAATCAAAGCACGGCCGTCTCTTCTAACAATCTGCCCTCGGCGAATCTTTCGATTCCGAGCGGGGCGGGGTTAACGAAACTCTGTCGCCCCAGGATCAGGTCGGCCGTGATGCGGCCCGACGCAGGCGAATGCATCACGCCGTGGCCGCTGAAGCCGTTGGCGAAGAACAACCCCTTTACGCCCGGCGCGGGGCCGATGATCGCGTGGTGGTCGGGGCTGACCTCGTACATCCCGGCCCAGCATTGCTTCGGGTTCACGGGCAGGTCAGCGAACTGCGGGACGCGGTCTACGGCGCGCGTCAGAATCTTCTCCAGAAAATCGTGCGTGAAAGTCGTCTGGAAGCCGTAGGTCTCTTCGTTGTCGGGCCAGGCCATCAGAATCGCCTCGCCTTCGCGGCGGAAATGGAAGCCGGTGGACATGTCGATCATCATCGGAAATTTAGCGGGCAGAAAGTCGCATCGCTGCGTCTTGACTATCTGTCGCCGCAGCGGAGTGACGGGCAGTTCGACGCCCGCCATCTGCGCGACGCCCGCCGCCCAAGGGCCTGCGGCGTTGACCACGTTGCGCGTCGAGACATCCCCCCGGGTCGTCCTGACGCCCGTCACCGCGCCGTTTTCGACGTTGACGCCCATCACCGCAGTGTCGAGCCAGACGCGGGCGCCGAGTTCTTTGGCCCGTTTGGCGAAGCCGGTCATCACGCCGTAAGGGTCGACGAAGCCGTCGGTCGGGCAATATGCGCCGCCGATTATGTCGTCCGCGATCATTTGCGGGACCATCTTTACGACGTCTTCGCGCGAGACCATCTCGGCGTTCTTCAACCCGAAAGCCTTCTGCTTCTCCTGATTTTCGCGCAGGTATTCCAGATGAGATTCGGTCGTCGCGCAAAAGAGATATCCGTGCGCTCGGTAATCGGCGGTCTGTCCCATGACCTCTTCGAAACGCGAAAAGAGGTCGATCGAGTAGATCGACATCTGGATGTTGATCGGCGTGGCGAATTGGGCGCGCACGCCGCCCAGGCTCTTGCTGGTCGAACCGAGTCCTTGCTTCTCTTCGCGTTCGATGATCAGGACGTTCGCGCAGCCCGATTCGGCCAGGTGATACGCGACGCTCGATCCGACGATCCCGCCGCCGATGATGACGACATCCGCTGTCTCTGACATTGTTCGCTCCCCTGTTGGTAGTCCCGCCTTCAGGCGGAAGTGTCCGACAAGATGAAATGGTTTGGCGGCGAGCGCTTCCGCCTGAAGGCAGGTCTACGAAGCTAACCTTCTTCCACCGCCGCGTATTTCAATACCTCTTCCTGCGAAGTCTTCTTCGCGTCAAGCTCGGCGACGATGCGACCGCGGCGCATCACCAGAATCCGATCCGACATCCCCAAAAGTTCGGGCAGATCGGACGAGACCATGACGATGGCCGCGCCCGCTTCGGCAAGCCCATTGATCTCGCGGTAGATTTCCGACCGCGCCGCCACGTCTACGCCGCGCGTCGGTTCGTCGAGCAGGAAGACCTGCGAATTGGCGAAGAGCCACCGCGCGAGCAACGACTTCTGCTGGTTTCCGCCGCTCAGACGCCCCACCGGTTTTGAGGGGGAAGGTGGCCTGATGCCCAACTTGCGGATGAAATTGCCGGCGGCGTTGAATTCGGCCTTGCGCCGCAATCGCCCGCCTCGGACGAGCGCGCGGACGTTGGCCAGCGTGATGTTGGTCGCGAGCGGCAGGTTCAGACACAAGCCCGTGCGCTTGCGGTCTTCGGTCAACAGGCTCAAGCCGCGCGCGACCGAGCGGTTCGGTTGCGCGGCGGTAATCTTTTCGGAGCCGAATTCGATCCCGCCACTTTCAGCCGGTTGCGCGCCGAAGATCGCTTCGACCATCTCGGTTCGGCCCGCCCCAGCTAGCCCCGCGACGCCGACGACCTCGCCCGCGCGCGCTTCAAAACTGACATTCTCGAACTTCGGCGCGCGGGTCAGCCCTGTCACTCGCAATTTGACCTCGCCGACGCTGCGCGTTCGCGGCGGAAATATCTCTTTCAATTCGCGCCCGGCCATGTGCCGGATCATTTCGTCAGTAGTAATCTCGCCCCACGGCCCAGTGTAGACGGCCCGCCCGTCACGCAGGACCGTCAACCGGTCTGCGATCTCCGGCAGTTCTTCAAGACGGTGCGAAATATAGATGACGGCCAGGCCGCGCGATTTCAGGTCGCGAATCAGACGAAACAACACGACGACTTCCTGATTGGTGAGCGACGAGGTCGGCTCGTCCATCACGATCACGCGCCTGGCTTCGACGATTGCGCGGGTGATTTCGACCAGTTGGCGATCGGCCGCGCTCAGCCGCCCCACGCGCGACCGCGGGTCGATCTCGAAACCGAAGTCGTCGAGCATCGAGCGGGCGCGCCGCTGCAATTCGCTGTTGTTGATGAGGCCGATCGGCGCGAGCTTCATAGGCTCTCGCCCGAGGAAGATGTTCTCGGCCACGGTCAGATGCGGCGCCAGCGACAGCTCCTGGTAGATCATCGCAACGCCTTGGGTGAGCGCGTCCGCCGGGCGCGCGAAAACTCGCGTCTCGCCGTCAATCAAAATCTCCCCTGCGTCCGGCTGATGGACCCCGGCCAGAATCTTCATCAGCGTTGATTTGCCGGCGCCGTTCTCGCCCACCAGCGCATGGACCTCGCCCGCGCGCGCAGCCAGACTTACGCCGGCGAGCACGACGTTGCCGGCGAATGATTTTGTGATGCCGCGCATTTCGAGCGCGGGCGCCTGACTTGTCATAACAAAAGACATCCACAAAGTCACACGAAGTTTCCCGAAAACGGGCTCGGGCCATTGGTGAAGCTACGTGTGAGTTTGTGGACGGTTTCTACTTGATCAACTCCTGTATTTTCGGCGTGTTCACATTCTCTTTGGTCAACAGCTCCACGCCCGTGTCGATGCGGCGTTCGGGCTGTTTGCCGCCGATCTTGTCGACGATGGTCTTGACGCCCTCGTAGCCCATCTTGAAGGGGTTTTGGAGCACGAGCGAATCAATCGCGCCTTCGCGGACGTTCTGGACCAGGTCGGAGGTGGCGTCGAAGCCGACGAGCGTAACTTTGCCGGCGAGGTTGCGCTGGCGTATGGCGCGCACCGCGCCGACTGTAGACGATTCGTTCGACGCGAAGAGGCCCGTCAGATCGGAATGCGAGGTGAGCACGTCTTCGGCGACCGCCAATGATTTCGCCGCGTTGGCCTCGCCGTAAAAGATGATCGGGACGAGCGTGATTCCGGGGAACTCTTTCTGTATTGTTTCGCGGAAGCCTTCCTCTCGCTCGTCGGTCGAGACTGAGCCTTTCTTGACGCCGAGGATGGCGACTTTGCCGGCGCCGCCGAGTTTCTCGCCCATCCGCTTCGCCGCGACGACGCCGCCCTGGCGGTTGTCGGTCGAGACGTATGAGAGGTAATTCTGCGTCGAGATGCCCGAATCGAAGATCGTCACCGGGATGCCGGCGGCTTGCGCGCGTTCGACCATCGGCACGAGCGAATCGCCGTGTGATGGGGCGAGCACGATGCCGTCAACGCGCTGGTTGATCATGTCCTCGACGATGTTGATCTGGCCCGAATAGTCGGTCTCCTGTGCGGCGCCTTTCCAGACGATCTTGACGTTGAGTTCTTTGCCCGCCGCGTCCGCGCCCGCTTTGACCGTCTGCCAGAACGAGTGCGAGACGCCTTTGGGGATCACGGCGATGGTTTTTTGCGACAGCTTCGCGCCCCCGGCGCCTCCACATGAGGCCACGAAGAGCGCAAGAGCGATGAGGATGATGTGTTTCAATTTGTTCATAGCCGGTTGACTTAGCGAGAAAGAGATCCAGCCACGAATGAACACGAATATTCACGAATGTGTCAAGGGAATGAAAAACGAATGGTTTGCCAGGATCAAGAAAGAAATTCGTGTTCATTCGTGTTCATTCGTGGCTCGGTTTCTTGAGTTCTAGAGCACTGCGACTCCTTTGATGTAATCGGCGCCGAGGCGGTCACTGGCGAACGCCTGCGGGACGGCTTCGAGCGACGGGTAGCGGTGGGTGATAAATTTCGAGACGTTGATCTTTCCTTCGCCGATCAGTTCGAGCGATTTGCGGTAGACGCTGGAGCGCCCGTCGGCGTCGAAGCCTCCTGAGGCGCCGGTCGGCGTCACCATTGTCAATTCGATGAATTGAATGTTGTTGAGAACGCCGAGATCGACGCCGTGATGACCGTGCCCGTAGAGCAGCATGGTCGCCTGCTTTCGCACGAGCCTCGGAATCTGTTTGAACAACTGCGCGACGCCGGCCGCCTCGATCAGCAATTGGATCCGCTCGCCCTTCGTCAACTCCTCGACCGCTTCGATCAAGTCCTCCGACGTCGGATCGACCACTGTGGCGCCGTAATCGGAGG
>DATCXQ010000590.1:0-14434 GCA_036565725.1 Blastocatellia bacterium | reverse complement strand
CGTGGCGAGTGTGAGAGCGATATCGGAGGTCAACAGAGACCACGGCGAGCCGGCGCCGGACGGTTCCAATTATCCCGGAAAGAGTGAAGAAGCGCGCGGCGACGGCGTTGTTAATGCGGACGTGGCCGCAGGTGATGAAGGATTCGGTCGCCGAATTGCGCGTCACAAGTATGGTATGGCCGCCGCGCTCGTCGCGGCGATCGTCGTGTCCGTCGGCGCCGGCCTGATCGTCTCCAAAGTTCGCCAAAGGTCGCAAACCGAGCAGCCGACGTTGCAGCGAAAGCTCTGGCAACTGACCTTTGACCCCGGATTGGAGAGTGAGCCGACCTGGTCGCCGGACGGGCGCATGATCGCGTACAGTTCTGACCGGGCCGGCAATTTCGACATCTGGGTGCAGTTCGTCGGAGAAGGCAATCCTATTCGCGTGACCAATTCCCCGGCGCAGGACTGGCAACCCGATTGGTCGCCGGACGGTGGCTACATGGTCTTCCGCTCCGAGCGCGAGGGAGGGGGTCTATTCGTGGTTCCGAGCCTGGGCGGGAACGAACGCAGGGTGACTTCTTTCGGCTACCGCCCGCGCTGGTCGCCGGACGGGAAACATATCCTCTTCTACGGCTCATTCCTGCGGATCAACACGTCGGAGATTCCCAAAGTGTATGTGGCGACGCCGTCCGGCGACCAGCCGCGTGAAGTGTTGAGCGGATTCCTGAGCGAGTTCAGTTCGTTTCGAGTGGCATGGCGTCCTGACGGCCAGGGGGTCTCGGTGTGGGGAAATCATCGCAAACAGGGATGGGGGTTCTGGACTGCGCCGATGACCGGCGCTTCGCCGGTCAAGGTGGAATTCGCCGCCAGTGTAAGCGCGCAACTCAAAGAAGCGGAAGTGAGCTTCAGCGATTTCACGTGGGCGCCTTCGGGCCGGGCGCTCTATTTCGAAGGAATCTCCCACGGCGTGAGAAATCTTTGGAAAGTCGAGATAGAGCCTCACAGTCTGCGCTGGACCGCCGGCCCTGAGCGTATGACCACGGGCGCGGGTCTCGATACGGACCTTGTTCTTTCTCCGGACGGCAGAAGACTGGCCTTCGCCGTGCGAACTGAGCGAACCCGCATCTGGTCTGTGCCCTTCGACGCCGCTGGACGTCGCGTCAAGGGAAAGGGACAGCCCGTTACCGAGGTCGGAATCGAGCCCCGATTTCCCGATCTGTCGCCCGACAGTCAGAAAATGGTTTTTTGCGCGCAGCGGGCCGGAAGATGGGAACTCTGGGAAAAGTCACTCAAGGATGGGCGCGAAAGATTATTAGCGCCAGACGATTTTTCCCGCTTCGTCCCGCGATGGTCCCGCGATGGCTCGCGCCTGGCCTACCGCCGCTCTCGCCCGCGCACGGCGGATCGCCCGCAGATTGAACGAGCCATTGTCACGACAGCCCCGGGCGCCGAGGAACAATTACTCATAACTCCGGGCGAGAGCAATGATCTACCCTATGACTGGTCCACCGACGGCAAGTGGATTCTGGGAGGCACAGACCGCCAGAGCCCGGGGCGGTTGATGATCGTTATGTGGCCGATCGCGACTGCCCCTCTGGCCGAAACACAGATGCGCATAGTCACGTCTCATCCGGAAGAAAACCTCTATCAGGCGCGATTTTCCCCGGATGACCGCTGGGTCAGCTTCTGCTCCGCCAAAGCGACTTGCGCCGGCGTCTCAACCATATACGTGGTTCCCCCCTCGGGCGGCGAATGGATGCAAATCACAGAAGGCAAATACTTCGACGACAAGCCTCGATGGTCGCCCGATGGCCGTACGCTCTATTTCCTATCCAATCGAACCGGCTTCTTCAATTTATGGGGTATCGGGTTTGATCCCGCCGGCGGCAAGCCCATAGGAAGTCCGTTTCGCGTGACAAACTTCGACAGCCCCGGCCAGATGATTCTGGATGACGTCAGATTCATGGAGATAGCCTTGTCCGCCAATCGGCTTATCCTGCCAATCATGGAAGCTTCAAGTGGGATCTGGATTCTGGAGAATCTGTAGAATTTGGATGATTAGCCACCGCAGCGCACAGAGGGCACAGAGAAGTAATGAATTACCTCTGTGCCCTCTGTGCGCTGCGGTGGCTAATAGAGCGGTTTGCGAATCCGTGTAGGGGCAGACCTACGTGTCTGCCCCGGATTGGGTATTGACCACCGGGGCAGACACGTAGGTCTGCCCCTACCGTACACGCGATTGCAATCCGCTCTAGGGTCAAATCTCCCGCATCAACTCGAAGTTCAATCCCTCCCGGCGAACCGTCCAGGAGCCGTCCGAAGGAAAACCGGGCGCGTGTGACGCGGGAGCGCCTTGCCAACCGGCCGCCATCATCGCCACGGCGTAAAGCAATCCGCCGTTGCCCGGCAAATAGCAAGGCAGATTCTTTCGCTGCCAGTTGTGGCCGTTCGGGAGATAGCGGTTCTTTTCGCTTTCGAGTAACAACGCGTCTATCGCTATTCCTGTTTCGCCCAATCGCGCCGCCGTCATTGCCGTCATCGGATAATCCCAGCCCCAGGTCTGGTCCCACTTCCATTCCTTCATCGTTTTATGGAGCGTGCGGCGCATGATTTCGCGGTCTACGCCGTCGCCGGGCAACACGCCGAGCGCGGCGAGCATTGAGGGGTGGTCGTGATTGCGCTCGGTGTAAGTCTGCGGGCAGTTTTCGTGCGCCAGGTAAACGCCGTCTTTCGCCGGCAGCGGCGAGAGTTTGGATATCACGTCATCCCATTTCGGATCGCGCTTCATTCCAAGACGCTCTCGCCACGCTCCGGCCACTTTCAACCCGTATGCCCAATAAGCCAGCTCGAAGGTAGGATTCCAGGTCTCACGCGGCGGATGATTCTCCTGCGCAGGAATAACTGGCGGGCCGAGAACATATTTTTGGCTGCGATGATCGAAATGCGCGAACGAAGTCATGAACTCCGCAGACTCAAAAACGATTTGACGATAACGTTCCAGCGTTCGGCGATTCGGACGCGTCCTGTAGCAGAGTTCCGCATAAAAGATCGGATGCGGTTGTTGCCAGATCAGCAACGGGCCGATGGGTGACGGGCTGTCAGCGCCTTCGGGGCCGACCATCTTCGGCCATCGCGCTCCGGCGTAACCTTGCGAGCGAGCCAGATCACGCGCGGCGGGCAGAATCCTGTCGTACCAGCCCAGACTCTTCTCGAGCAGCGGCGTCCGATTCCATAACGCGAAATGAGCCGCATGCCACCAGTGCATCTCCAAATGATACTTGCCGTACCAGCTGTTGACTGTCAGCCCGGTCTCCTGCGGCGGCATCGATCCCGCGCATTGAATCGCAGTCAGGTATTGCGACAACACTATGCGACGTTCCAATTCCTCCGCTCTCCGGTCGCGGCTCCCGGCCAGTTCGATTGCGCCGCCCGACGTCCAAAAACGGTTCCAATGCGAGGCGCTCGCGGAAAAAGCCGCGGCCGCGGCAGGCAATGCGGCGGTCAGTGGAGAAGGAGAGAAAGCGACAGTAAATTCCAGCCGGGAATTCCGCTTTGCCGGCGCCAGGACAAAATGATGCGGCTTTTCAACAGTGAACTCGGCCCGGCCCTTCCAATTGATCGCTGCGAAATATTGATCTGCGTCCAATTGACGGCGTAGCCTGGCGCGGTCGGCCGTCTGTTCGACGAGTTCAGTTTTGTGCTTCTCAGGTTGCTTCCAATCGGCGGCCTGCATGCTCGGCGAGCCGTAAGAAAACGCGAAGCGCGCGGCCAAACGCCCTTCGACGATCAAGGGCGATTCGATCGATACGGCCAGCAGATCGAAAGCGGGATGGGCTGCGGTTCTGACCGTCACCGGCTTCCCCTCGAATTTGAATCGGCTGGTCAACACCCCTGTCCACAGATCGAGCCTCTGCTCGATGTCGGTGATGTCCGCGACCTGCGCCTCTCCGCCGCCGGATTTCGTCAACCGCAACGCGACGCGGCCCAGATGGAGCCGGTGCGGATTCTCGCGCAGCCAGTTGTAAAGTTCGTTCTGCCCTTCGGCGCTTACCGCGTAACCGACCTGACGGCCATAAGTGTCGAACTGAACCAGGCGCAGCCCCTTCGGATCGAGTCCCGCCGGCAGCGGCGCGCGATGCCATCCCCATTGCGACATCGCGCAGAGCGGGGTCGCCTGTTCGTAAACTTCAGGAAAAGTCTGCAACCCCGTGACGTCGGCGGTGAACGCGAATTCGCCGTTGCCGACCGACAACGGCGATAACGGATCGAACTGTCGCAATACCGGGTCGTGACGGCGAACGAGCGCCGCGCGGTCAATCGGCGCAAGGGGCCGCGCAATCGATACCGGCCGCGCCACGGATTGGATATGCAACAGACCGCCCGATGCGGCCAGCGTTTGTAGAAAATTGCGTCGAGACCGTTTCATGCTTTCTATTCTCCCCACCGCGCAGCGGCGTTTGACCTTAGCCGTGGGGTGATGGTCTATGAGAAATAAATGCGACAACCTAAATCAGAGTAACTGATATTGGCGCATCAAATGAAATCGCAACGTCGGGGGAGAGCGTTCAGAGTACCGACTTTAGTCGGCAGGGTTTGGATTCCCAGCCCTGCCGACTAAAGTCGGTACTCTGAACGCTCTCCCCCGACGTTTGTAGTTAAACTGAATGCGCCAATGCCGGCTGTTCTGATACGCGGCGGAAGAAGGATCGAAGTCTCACTTCTCCTTCTTCGCTGGAGTCGTAATCACCGGGCGCGGCGGTTTCGCCATTCCTTCGCCCATAAAAAAGCTAGTATGCGGCGGCTGGTTGTAGGCGACGTTCTGCCACGCGACGCTCAACCGGTATTGCGGGTCGTGCATCAACGTATAGAACCGATGCTTGGTCGGGATGGTGGTCGAATAAATCCGCAATTCCTTGTTGTCGGTCGTACGCCAGATCACTTCTTCGCGCCAGTCGCCGAGAATGTCAGCGCTCAAGGCCGGCGTGGCCTTCGTGCCGTTGTTCGAGGCGCAGCCTTCGGCGGTAAGCAATACGCCCTCGGCGTTCTCCGCCCAGTTCCACTTGAAGATCGTATTGCGATCCAGCAACTCGCTTAACGTGTCGCCGTCCCAGAAGACGCCGAAGTTACAGGAGCGCGGCTCGCGGTCGGATATCTTTTCGCCCCTGGCGCTGAACAATCCGGTGATGCCCGCGCCTTTGACCCAGCACTCAAAGCCCGGATAGCGCGGATCGATGTCGAGCGCCAACCCGCGTCCGGGGCCTTCGCCGTCGGCGCCGGCCTTGACCGAAGGCTTCTTCCATAGAACCTCGCCCGTCTTCGCGTCGCGGAAATGCGCGCCGGCGTCGTCGAATCGCTCCTGAATGTCGAAGACTTCGAGGCCCGGCCGCGCCGGGTCGAGGTCGGAGAGATGCAGCGCGTCGCCGTGCCCGAGGCCGGTCGTGTAAAACCCCTTACCGTTGTCGTCGATCACGCACGCGCCGTAGACGATCTCGTCCCTGCCATCGCCGTCCACGTCGCCGACGCTTAGGTTGTGATTTCCCTGCCCCGCGTAGCCTTTATTGCCTTCGTCCGCGCTGTCGAAAATCCACACGCGCGTCAGTTTGCCGCCGCGCCAGTTCCACGCGGCCAACACCGAGCGGGTGTAATATCCGCGGCACATCACCAGGCTCGGTCGTTTGCCGTCGAGATACGCGACAGCCGCGAGGAAGCGGTCAACGCGGTTGCCCCAACCGTCGCCCCATAGCGCCTTCATTTCATCGGCGGCCGGCTTGAGATTCGTCGGATGGCGGGGAGGGATGTAATCGGTAGTGGCGAGCGCCGCGCCTGTCAGTCCGTCGAAGATCGTCAGGTATTCAGGTCCGGCCAACACGTATCCGGTCGTGTTCCGCCGCGCTTCGGCGCCCGACCGGTCGAGAGTGGTTATAAATGAGCCTTCAGGATTCCGCCAATCCGCGTTTGGGTCGCCTATCACTTTGCCTTTGCCGTCAATCGTCCCGTCGGCGGTCTTGCAGGCGACCTCTGCCCTGCCGTCACCGTCGAGGTCGTATACCATAAACTGCGTGTAGTGTGCGCCCTCGCGGATGTTCTTGCCCAGATTGATGCGCCACAACAGCGTCCCGTCCAGCTTGTACGCGTCGAGGATCGGCGGGTCAGTCATCCCGGCCTGCGAGTTGTCGCGACCCCGGCCGGCTTGATGCAAGACGATCTCGTACTCGCCGTCTCCGTCCAGATCGCCGACCGAAGCGTCGTTCGGCGCGTAACCCTGCGGCGTTTGCAGCGGAATCGAAAGATACTGGCGGACAGGCGCGTCGGCTGGCAGCGTGAACGCCTTGCTCGCCTCGCGTTCGCGCCCGTTGATCACGGGCCGCACGAAATAAGAAACCGCCTTCGCTAAATCGGCCTTCTCGTCAACGAAGAATGTCACGTCGGCAATCGGCTTCGCGTTGAGCTTTGCTGCTTTGGCGCCTGTTGTAGCGCGGTAGAGGTTGAACGCCGTCGCTTCGGGATCGTCGCCGAGCAGCCGCCAACTGACGAAGACCTTCCCATCGCCCTGATTGACGGCGACGACGCCACGTCCGAGTCGCTCCATCTGGCGCTGCGCGAAGGCTGCCGTCATAGCAAAGGCCAGAGTCGTTATTGACGCGATGAGAAGTAGAAGTTTAGCTGCCATAGTCATTGTAGTTCTTCTTTGGCGAGTTGAATCCTTTGGTGTTTTCCGCCGCGTTAGCGGCGCCTTGAATTTAGCCGTGGGGTGATGGTCTTTGAGAATTAAGCGCAACCATGTAGGGGCAGACCTGTGTGTCTGCCCCGGCGGGAGGCGAACCTCGGCGCCGGGGCAGACACACAGATCTGCCCCTACGTTGATTTGCGTGATTGCATTTAATTTTCAAATGCCATTAACCCACCGAGGGCTTTGGTGTTTTCCGCCGCTAACGTGGCGAAGATCGATGTCCCCAAGCAATTGTGGCGAACTGAACTAAGGCAACTGCTTCAACAATAATTTCATCTCCCGCGCCTGCCGCGCGAAGGCCGGGTCGCCGGCCAGGTTCTTCAATTCGAGCGGGTCGCGCGAATGATCGAAGAGCATCGCGCCCGCCTCGCCGTCGTCCCATTCGACGTAATGCCAGCGTTCGGTGCGGACGGATTTGCCGATCTTGTCCTGATAACGAGTCACGGTGAACGCGGGATGGCTCCATTTCGCCTTGGGGTTGCGCAGGAGCGGCGCAAGGCTGTGGCCTTCGATCCCGGGCGGGCGCGGCAGTCCGCAGAGTTCGACGAGCGTCGAATATAGATCGAGCAATTGCACAGTGCGCCCACTCACTCCAGCATTCACGCGCGGCGCGGCAATTATCAAAGGTACGCGCGCGCCGACCTCGTAGAGCGAGTAAGCCTTCGACCATTTTCCCTTCTCGCCGAGGTGATAGCCGTGATCGCCCCAGAAGACGATGATGGTCCTGTCGCGCAAATTGAGCCGGTCGAGCGCGTCGAGCACGCGCCCCACCTGCGCGTCCATGAAACTGACCGAGGCGTAATAAGCGCGGATCATTTCGCGGGCTTCCACCTCTGAGGCCTCGCGCCCGATAAATAGATCGGCGTTGCGTTTCGGAATGGAGATTTCGGGAAATCCGGGCGGCGCGGCCGGGCGCGCTGCGAAATCGGGCGGCAATCGAACCTGCGCCGGGTCGTAAAGGTCGAAGAATTTCTTCGGCGCCGCGGGAGGGCTGTGCGGTTTGGCGAAACCGACGGCCAGGAAGAACGGGCGGTCTTTGTACCGCTCCAGATATTCAACCGCCCGAGTGGCCGTCCGGTAATCGCCGTTCGATTCTCCCTCCCCCTCCAGAACCACGATGCGATCCGATTGTGAGGCGCGACTCGGAGCGCCTGCATTGGCGGTATTCGGAGGGCGTCGCGCGCCGGTGAAGCCGCGCGCCTCGCCTCCCTCTGTCCACGCGTCGGTGTCATCGATCCCGCCGTGATAGATTTTGCCGGCGCGCAGCGTCGCATAGCCGCGCGCCTTGAAGTGTTGAGGCAGCGAGACGAAATCGGGATGCTCCGCGCGAAACCAGGTCTCGTTGTCCATCACGCCGGTCTGGGTCGGATACCTTCCGGTGAGCAGCGACGTGCGCGACGGATTGCAGAGCGGATATTGGGCGTAAGCTCGCTCGAAGCGCACTCCGCGCGAGGCCAGACGGTCTATGTTCGGCGTCTTGACTAGCTGATTGCCGTAACAACTCAACTCGGGCCGCAGGTCGTCCGAAGCGATGAAGAGGACGTTGTATCCGGGCTTCTCCGTCGCCGCCGAACGCGACGATGGAGGCGAAGAAAAAAGCCCGCAAGACAGGGCCAGCAAACAGATCAGCGAAGCGCGTCCCATAAATCCTAAAAATAGAGTTTCAACGCGACCTGGATAAATCGTGGCGTGTAAGCGGAGCGCGAACCTGTGACCTCCAGGAAGCCCCAGCGGTCCGGCGTGTAGGCTTGCCGCATCCGGTAGAGCTTCAACCCCTCCAGCGTGCTGATGTCGAAGGAATTGAGGTTCCGCGAGAAGAAGCCGTCGGGCAACTGCACCCTGAAGAAATCGCGCGGCAGCGTCTGCGTGCCGGGCACGCGGCTGTTGGTGATGAGCGCGTTGATCTGCGCCAGTTTGGCCGCGCCTGCCGGCGTCGTGCGCGCGGGCCGGTTGGCCTGATCGAAGTTGCGCCAGTCGTCGTACGCGGCGTTGTTGATCGCCCCTTCGTTCGGCAGCGCAAAGATTTCACCGGAGTCTTCGAGGCGCCCCATTCGGAAGAACGGGTGGTTGAAGGCGTTGATGAAGTCCACGCGGAATTCCAGCCGGCGTTTTGCGTCAGGGCCGAGGGCAAAATCCTTCTTGAGCGCCATGTCGAAGGTATGCTGCGTCGGGCTGCGCGCGTTGTCGAAGGCGCGAGGCGCGTTGCCGAGCGTGCCTTTGGCCGGGCGCATGAAGGCCGAAGGATTGAAATAAGGCTCGCAGTTCGCGCCGGTCGGGCAACTGCGATCCCAGTTGGGATTGATCAACGGCACGCCCGGTACCAGGTCGGGACGGATGTTGCGCGTGTTTCCTTCGACGCCGAGCCGGTTGTCGTCGCGCAGGACGGCGACCATCGGGATGCCGCCCTGGATGCGCCCGATGCCGCTGAAGCTCCAGCCGCCGATCAACGAATCGATCAATCCCGGCGCATGCGCCATAAACTGGCGGCCCCGCCCGACGGGCAGGTCCCAGACCCACGAAGCGCTGAAGGCGTGCTTGATGTCGAAGAGGGAGACCGAACGATCCAGCGAACGCGACGCGCCGTAATTGACGTGGCCCGTCGAACGCACGTTCAGGTTGACGAAGCGAACGTCGCCAGCGTCCGAAGCGTCGTCCAGTCCTTTGCCGTAGGTGTAGTTGACCGTGTACGACAGGCCGCGATTGTGACGGCGGCGCAGACTGACTGTCGCGGCGTGGCGGATGCTGTTGGCCGACGAATCGAACATCATAGACAATCCCTCGAAGCCCAGATACTTCGTTCCGATGTAACCTTGCGAGAAATTGCGCAGCGCGCCTGTCGGCGTGGTCCGTCCGAGCGGATCGTTCACGTTATCGAGCGGGTTGATCCCGCGCGCCAGATACGCGTCGGTCAACTCAAACGGCACGGGATTAAGGTTGATCGGCGACAGGAAGAGATGCGTTCCCTTGCTGCCGTTGTATGTCACCTCGATGACCGTCTGATGTGGCGCCTCATAAGCCATCGAGAGACTGAAGCTCTGCACGTAAGGCACGTGCGCGTTGGGCGAGACCGCAAGGCCCGCGACGTTTAGGCTGCCCAGATAGACCAGCCCGTCTTCCGGAATGTTGAGGAACGCGTCAGGCGCGATGGACCTCAGCGCCGGTTTGTTGCAACAGAGCCGCCCCGCCACATTCGTCCCCGGAAACTGCACGCGCGTGTCGAATGTGCCGAAGTCGGTCGTGCCCGCGGCGAAATCGGGCGACGGATTGCGCCCCATGCCCGTCAACGGCGCGTGCGACAGGCCGTAGCCGCCGCGAACGACAAAGCGGCCATTTTCATTCCAACCGAACAATCGCGGCGCATAGGCGAGGCCGAAGCGCGGCTCGAAGTTCAGCTTCTCGACCGGGAAGATGTAGCGCGAACGCCCGCCGCGCCCCGAATAGCCGAACGGGACCACCAGCGCGGTGGTTATTGTCCGCCCGTCCGGCAGGACGCACTGCGGGCACGGTTGCGTGATCGGAAACTGCTTGGCCAGATCGGGCAGGAAAGCGCCCTGCCGGTCGTATTTCTCGGTGCGCGGCAGTTGCAGCGAGTAGCGCAGTCCGAGATTGAGCGTCAGATTGGGCCGCAGCTTCCAATCGTTCTGCGCGAAGGCCGCCGCCGAATTCCACTGGTAGTAGTACGGAATGAACACCTCGCGCAGGGTCGTCTGGTTGTACGTGCCGAGCAGGAACTGCGCGAACTCGCTTCCCCCGGTAGCGGCGTTTCCGCCAGTGCTGTTGGTGAGCGTGAGATTGCGGTTGAACTCGTAGCGCCCGCCCGATGCGCCGAACACCGGGATCGTCTTCAATCTCTGCTGCGACAGGTCGACGCCGAACTTCCACGACATATTGCCCTGTGTCCACGAAAGATTGTTCGCGATGCCGTAGCTGTGCTCGGCGTTCTCGTTCTGCTGCGACAAGCTCCAACCGATCGATGCCGGGCCTGTGACGAACTCCGGCAATCCGCCAGGCGTGAGCGAAGGCAATCCGAGTTCTGTCGAAAAATTGCGCCCGGTCAGAGCGTCGAACATCGGCGGGAAGTTCTTGGTGAAGCGGCCGAACGTGTAATTGAGCCGCAGCTCATTGACCACCTTCGGCGAGAAGATGTGCGTGTCGGTCAACAATATCTGCTTCGACCAACTGTAATCGGTGCCGCCGCTGTTGATCTCGTCACGGCCTATCTGGAAATCTCCGCGCCCGCGGTCGCCGCGAATCGGGACTTGAGTGTAGCGCCCGCTCAGCCGGTTGGCGCTGTTGAACTGGTGGTCCAGCCGCACGGTCAACCGCTTCTCCAGGTTCTTGATGAAGTTCTCGTTGACGAAATTCCGCAGGTTGCCGTCCGAAAGGAAGTATTCTCCGGCCGTGGGCATAAATTTCAGCAACTCCTGGCTGAGCGGGTCGAGCATGTTGGCCGGAATCTTGTTATCGGGGAAGGCCGGGAAGGTCTCGCCCGCCGCCAGCGTGCGGCGCGTGAAGAGATTGCCGTTGACGATCCACTGGTTGTAGATCGTCGCGTCGGCGATCTGGTTTTGCAGGCCGAACCTTTCAGCTACGTCGCGCGGCGCCAACCCGCCGTTGACCCGCACCACGTTGCTGAAATCGCCGCGCAACATCGCAGGCGTCGGCAACAACTGCGTCCCCTGCGTGGCGTCGTAATAGTAGCGCGGCTCGTAGGCGACGAAGAAGAACGATTTGTTGTGCCCGTCGTATCCTGCCGGCCCGAAGACCTTCTTCGGCAAAACGATTGGGCCCCCCACAATCAAACCGAATTGATGCTGCCGCCGGTTCGACTGCGGGCGGTTGTTGGCGCTGGTGGTGAAGGGCGCGGCGTTGAGCGCCGGATTGCGGTGATACCAGTAAGCCGTGCCGTTGTACCGGTTCGTGCCCGACTTGGTCGTCATATTGACGACGCCGCCACCGGTTTGGCCGAACTCCGCCGAGAAGTTCGAGGTCTGGACCGTGAACTCCTGGATCGTATCGGGCGAGAAGGTGACGATGGCGCGCCCCAATCCGGCGCCGGTGTTGTTCGCGCCGTCGGCCAGAATGGCCGTGCTGCCGGCGCGCCCGCCGTTGATGTTGACGTTGAAGCCGGGCGCCGGAATGTCCGCGCCAAGTTCGGGGTCCTCGGTCCCGGCCACGCCGCTGACGTTACCCGCGGTCAGTACCAGATCGAGCACACTGCGATTGTTGAGCGGCAGGTCCCTGATCTGTCGCTCGGTGATCGTCTGCCCCGGCGTGCCGGATTCGAGGTTGAGCAACGCGCCTTCCGAGGTGATGTTTACTACGGTTTCGACCGCGCCTGGTTCGAGCGTGACGTTGACCGTGGCCGTGACCGCGGTGTCGACCTTGATGCTGTCAACCACAGCCTTCTTGAAGCCCTGGGCTTCGACCGTGATGCGATAGACGACCGGTTCGAGCGCCGCCGCCGTGTAGGCGCCTTCCTCCGAAGTGGTCAACTTTTGCGATCGGTTCGTTCCGACATTGGTAATGGTGACTTGAGCGCCGGGCACGACCGCTCCGGTCTTATCAAAGACAGTGCCACTAATGCCCCCACGGTTTGTCTGAGCAATAGCGCTGGCGGCGCAAACTATGAGGATGGACAATCCTGCGAGTGATCGAATTGAGCTTTTCATTTGACTCCTCCGGTTTCCGGCGGCCTTCAAACCGTCGCAGTTTATGCGGAATACATGGACTGAGACTTCCGCCTGATGACGCTTCGCGAATGTTTCCGGCAAAGCGCATATCGAGTACGAGCTATTTTTTATATTTACGCCCAGCGTCTCGTTTTTTTGGTGTTTAAAGGTGATTCCCAGCGTAGCGCAATGTAGGAATTCATCAGAGTCAGAACAAGCTGGAAATTCTCTCGTCCCCTTTATTCCACGATGTGGAACGACGATCCCGCTATTACAACGACTTGGCAGATACGGCGATGGAGATATTGGGGCTTTGTGTTTCGTCTTGCGGAACGATTATGTGAGCGGCGCGGTACGGCGGGGAGCGTGAGCGACCTGAACCTCGATCAAACAGCTTATGGATCGAAGCCCAGACTGTGCCGCAATCATCTACTTCTTTTTGACTTCGACAGCATAAACCTGAGTCGCGCCGTGAATGTTGGAGCGGAAGACGATCCACTTCATGTCGGGCGTGAATGTGACATTTGGCTCGAGCGTGTAATCGTGCTTGGCCAGGTTGACCAGTTTTTCGACTTGCAACGCGTCGTTCTTCGGTGTGAAGAGATAGATCCATTGGCCGTTGCCGGGAGCGGCGACGCTGCGCGGCCCTCCGCCGTCGCCGGCGAAGAGTTTCCCGTCGGGCGAGGCGTTGAAATGCACCGACCAGTGTTCGCGCTCCACTTTGTATTTGATCTTTTCGCCGGTCGCGAGCTTGTGTCCGGCCAGCCAGAAGACCTGCGATTTAGGCGTTTGCAGGTCGTACCAGATGGTTTTGCCGTCGGCGCTGAAGAACTCGTGCCCGGCGATCTCCATCTCCATCGTTCGGGTATGAATCTTGGTCAGCCCCGAGCCGTCCGTGCGAATCGTCCAGATGCGGTCAACTTTGTGCCACGGCCCTTCGTGGCAGAACATCATCAATTCGGGGTCTGTGGGCGAAAACTGCACGTGGTTGAGCCAGTCCGCGCTGTGATAAAAATCCTTCAGCTCGCCGCTCTTGACGTTGATGGCGTAGAGCGCCATCGGCAGTCGCGCGGCCAATCGCTCTTGCATCATCCGCTCCTTGCCCGGATAGCTGTCCGCGCCCGCGGGTCTGGGCGCCGATGAAACGAACCTCTTCCCGCCTTCAATCAAGCTGCCCCCGAGCAGAGTCTCGTCCGCGTTGACCGTCAGGCCCGAGCCCGTGCGCAATTCGGCGTTCTTGACGATTGCCCGCGTCTCGCGCGTGTCGAGATGAGTTGAATATACCGTGTCGTCTTTGATGTAGAAGACCTGGCGCGTCTTCCTGCCGACCACGACGTTGCTCGCGCGCCCTTCGACCAATGGCTCGACCTTGCGCGTCTTGAGATTGATCGTGGAGAGTCCCGCCTGCGTTGTAATAACCAGCTTGTCGCCGCTCTCCGTGTAGCCGTTCTGATGGAAGTAAAGGCTGGCGCCGCCCGAATCTTCGGTGAGCCGGATCACGCGATGGCCGGTGTCGGGGTCAATCCATTCCCTGGGAGAAATCAGCGGCGCGTCGGATTGCGCGCCCGGGAGCGCAGGCAAGGATGCCTGCGCTCCTCGGTCAGCCGGCGCGAACAGAAATAAAGCGAACACGAACAGAGTTATAAGTTGTCGCATAACTTCGCCAACAGGAAAATCTAAATCGGGACAGAAAACATTCAGACAGGATTGACAGGATTTTTCAGGATGAAGACCGAAAAGATAGTTATCTTGACTGCAAATCCTGATCAATCTTATGAATCCTGTCTACTTCTTCTGTCCCCTGCTGTCTGTTTCGATTTAGATCGAAGCAACCGACATTTGCGCTATGCAGTTTAACTACAACCACCGGGGGAGAGCGTTCAGAGTACCGACTTTAGTCGGCTGCGCTCGGATACCAAGTCCTGCCGACTAAAGTCGGTACTCTGAACGCTCTCCCCCGGTGACTGTAATTTCATTAGATGCGCCACTGTCAGTTGTTCCTATTTAGGACAGAAAAATAAAGCTCAATTGGAACTGGGCCTCGCCGCTC
>DATCXQ010000582.1:0-25000 GCA_036565725.1 Blastocatellia bacterium | reverse complement strand
GCTCGGGCCGGAGAAGACAATAAATCGCCCTATCCTGTTCCGTTACCGCCCGTCCTTCTATTTCCGCCTCGTCGAAATATTGCCGCGCATAGGCGAACCGGTCGCCGAAGAGTTTATCCTTCTGCGCCTTCGCGAGCGGTTTGTTGACCAGCCTGACGACCTCTTCATTGACGTCCTCATTGACGCCTGGCCGCTCCCGCCAGCGCGCCCAGAATTCAAGCGGCGTTCCCGTAGTCGCGTATTTCGACTCGTTCTGATTGATCACCAGGAGTATTTGCGAATAGACGAATAGCCGCGGAATGTATTCGCTTTGTTGATTGCGTAGTTGCTTCGCGATGGCGTTCTTGATCGCATCCTTCCCGTCAGGGCGATCGCATTCGATCACGGCGAAAGGAATGCCGTTAACGAAGAGAACAATGTCCGCGCGGCATGCGTGCGGACGGGCGGCGCGCTCGACCTCGAGCTCTTCGGTGACATGAAAGACGTTTTTCTCGGGACGCTTCCAATCGATGTAATTCAATGTAAAGCTCTTCGTGTCGCCATCAATCGTTTGCTTGAAGCTCCTGCCCAAAGAGATCAGGTCGTAAATCCGTTCGTTCGCCCGCATCAATCCATCGGCGAAGGCGGCGTCCTTCAATGTCTGAATCGCAGCCTGAATGTTCGCGTCGGAAAATTCATGGTCGGCGCCTTTGAAACTGATCCGGTTCAGGCGGCGCAACTGTTTTTCCAGGACGCCTTCGAGCAACGCATTCGACAGTTTACCCGCGCGCTCCAGATGTACCTCCTCCCGCCGAAGATAGACGTAACCCAGGTTTTGAAGCAATTGCAGCGCAGGGATCTGCGAAACATGATCTTCGAGGAATGAAGGCAATATCGAAATCCTCCTTAGGCTCCCAAATTCTCCGCTTTTACCCTGATCTGTCCCGTCAGCAGTTTCTGCATCAGCCCTCGCTTCTGTCTTTTGAGCGCCGCCAGGCGCCGTCGAAGCAGATCAAGTTCGCGGTCGCAGGCGTTGAGAATCGCGGCGATACGACGTTGTTCTTCAAGCGGGGGCAGCGCTAGTTTGAGCGCCGCCAGATCCGAAAAACTGATCCTCACGCGCACACTTCCGCTTCCCGCGCCCTCGACGAACTGTGTCCATTGGTGTGAGAGGCGGAAGTGATTCAGAAATTCCGGGTCGAGCCGGCTCTCATCGCACCTGAAGACTATATAATCTGGAGACGCCAGCGCGGAACCTGCGCCGCTCCACTTCGCAATCGACCCGGCGCCCAATCGAATCGGGTCATAGATGAACCATCCTTTCCTGACCACCTTGCATCGCCCCGCGTTCTCGCCTCGGATTCTTTTACACATCAGAACCATTCCATCGGCTTTTGCGCCGATGTAGAGGTCTTTTTCGACGTGGACGCTACCGCTTCTCAGTTTCGATTCGAAAATAACATCGCCGAGTTTGACGCTCTCCCACTCCTGAGAGCGAAATTCATCGAGGCTCTTTCGCCCCATGAGCAGTCGCCCCAGCATGCCGCGCATAAGGCGGCTCTCGGCGGCGACGCGCAGGTCGGCGCGCTCTATGGCGCGATCCCAGGTCAATAGTATGTCCGCGATTTTACGTTGCTCACCCATTCCCGGCAGTTCGATTTCAAAGGACTGAAGCAGGTCGCTCGGCAATCTCCCCGCGCCATGGCTCGCTCGATCCACCAACGGCAACAGGCGGAATGTGTTCGCCGCCAGGTAGAATCCCAGGTAATGACCGTCGACCTCTCTGTTCGGGATCAAAGCCTTCAGATCCTGGTTGAAGGCAACGGCGCGCTCGGTTACTCCGACAGGGACGTCTTTCAGAAGCGTCATTCCGCGAACCAGTATCAGGACGCTTCCAGCCTCAATCAAACGCGTCCCGTTATTGAGCCCTTCTCGCGTAACTTTCTCTATCGAATCATTCAGCCTGAACTTCTTCAGGTCTTTAGCGCTAAGCCAGGGAATATCGCCGTTCCAGAAACGAGGATCCTCGCGGCTCGGCGTGCCGCCGGAAGCGAATCTCACGAGCTGACCCAAAGGAGCCGTTCTCCATTCTTTTGCCTTGTTTGTCATATGCCAGGATGTTACAGACCCAATTCTCTCAGATACCGTTTCATTTCCGCCCGCGCCTCGGCTAGCTGCGCCTCAAGCTCATCTATCTCTTTCTGCGCGGCTTGAACATCGACCTCCTCATCCTCTCCGAAGGTGATGACGTAACGGGGAACATTTAGATTGAAATCGTTCTCCCTGATCTCCTCATATGTCGCCCTACGAGCGTATTTCTCGACCGACTCGAAATTTTTATAGGTCGCCGTGATCTTCTCGACGTCCTGCGGGCGGAGTTTATTCTGGTTCTTGGCGTCTTCGTATTCGCGGCTGGCGTCGATGAACAGAACGTCGGTTGTCTTCTTACCGCGATTGAAGACCAGGATCGCGGCCGGGATGTTCGTGCCGTAAAAAAGGTTTGCGGGCAGGCCGATCACGGCTTCTAGCAGATTCTCTACGATTACCTTCTGTCTGATCCTTCCCTCGGAGCCACCGCGAAAGAGCACGCCGTGCGGGACGATCACGCCCGCTTTGCCAGTGTCAGCGACCAGGGTCTCGATCATATGCGTGATGAAAGCGTAATCGGCTTTGCCACGCGGCGGCACACCGCGGTGGAAGCGACAGAAGAAGTCTTTGGCCGCGTTCTCGGCGCCCCACTTGTCGAGCGAGAACGGAGGGTTGGAAATGACGATGTCGAACTTCTTCAGGGAATTACCTTCGAGCAACTTTGGGTTGTTGAGCGTGTCGCCCCATTCGATGCGCGCGCCGTCTTTTCCGTGCAGGAACATATTCATTCGGCAGAGCGCCCATACACCGCCGTTCGACTCCTGTCCGAAGAGGGAGAAATCGTTGTCGCCGACTTCTTCGGCGACGCGGATCAGCAGTGAACCCGAGCCGCACGCCGGGTCGCATACGCGCGCCCCTTTCCTCGGACGGAGCAGCTTGGCCAGCAGAGTCGAGACCTCGGGCGGGGTGAAAAACTCGGCGCCCTTCTTGCCGGACTCCGAGGCGAAATATTCGATCAGTAACTGATATGCGCCGCCGATCACGTCGCTATCGCCCACGCGCGACGGGCGCAGGTCGAGGCGCGGATCGGCGAAGTCTTCTATCAATCGCCTGAGGCGGCGGTTGCGCTCTTTCGTCTCGCCCAGGTGAGTTTCCGAGTTGAAGCTGATGTTGCGGAAGACGCCCTCGAGCTTGGCTTTGTTGGCTTCTTCAATCGAGGAAAGCGCGGCGTCGATGATGGCGCCGATATTCGGGTCGTGGCGTCTCCTGTAGATCGTCTCGAAATCGCCGCCTTCGGGCACGATGAACCGCTCGCGGCTCAATCGGCGTCGAATACGTTCCTCGTCGTCTTTGTACTCCAGGTGATACTGTTCGACCTTGTCCTTCCAAACGTCGCTGACGTATTTGAAGAAGAGAAGGACCAGGATGTAGTTCTTGTATTCGGACGTGTCTACCACGCCGCGAAAGATGTCACAGGCTTTCAGGGCGAGGGCATTTATTTCCGCTTGATTGGCTTCTTCTTGGATCGACAGTGACTGGCTCATCGAATAGTTGCTCCATCGGGATCGGAATAGCGGCGACTAACCGATCGCTTTGAGTAAGGTCATTTCGATCATCGCGCGGCGTTTATTTTTGATCGCTTCCATCAGCTCTTTTTCGCGCAGGCTGAGTTGATGGATTTTCGTGATAAGCGCCTGGGTCTCAGGGGGCGGAGCCTCAACTGGCAACCTCTTCATCGCCTCCAGGTTGATCAGGCTGGCGCTGGTTCCGGTCGAATACTCCTCGATGTAACGTTGGGCCGGACGTTGATTGATATACCACGCCAGGAATTCGGGCGATAATCTTTCATCGGGTCGCAGAACGAAGAATTGCGAGGTGGCTATGGTGTTTTCGATCGGCCATGTGACGGCGATCGCCTGTTTACGAGGGCCGCGCGAGATAAACAGGACATCGCCATTTTCGAGAACCTGGCTCCGCTTCACATCCGGCAGGCTGACGCGAACGAGCGAACTGCCCGAGAAACCGGCGTCGGACAGGATGTCACCGGCCTGGATGACCAGATATTGCCCCGACGCGTCAGGTTTGATCCTCTCGCGGAAAAGATAGCCGGAACGAATTGTGGCGATGTCTATAAGGTAAAGCATTGAATTACTCGCCAGCAGATTGGGAGACAGGGAGAACGAGAAATTGATTTTCGGGTTGTCTCTCCTGCCTCCCTGTCTTTCCATTCCACCTATGTTTATTGATCGACATCTGATCCGACCATGGCGCCTGCAAGCAGATTGCCGGATCGTTTCAGAATCAGGCCTTCGGGCGGATTAGGCGCGTAGCAGGCCCAATCCTGATGTATCTGATCTGCCGAATCCTGCCAGCTCAAGACTATCTTGTCGCCGCAGTGGTTGTTCAAATTGAAGTTGTCGCTTTCAGCGTAACCGTGCCAATCGGCTCCGGCTTGATCCTCTGGCGTCATCAGATAAGCGTCTTCCCGGCGTCCGCCATGTATACGCAAGACTTGGCCAGGTTTGAGGGGGGCGCCGTTGTCGCCTATCCAATAAAGCTCAAGCTCACCCGTGGTGTGGCAGTCATCATCGAAAAGCGCATGGCGGATCTGCATTGTCTGGAAGCTAACCGCGTCCTCGCCGATGTTCTTCACGTCCACCCATTCGCCGAAAAGCGCTTGTGGACGCCTCACTTCGAAACCGCCCTGATCTTTGCCAGTATCCTTGCCCGCCGGATTCGGCTTGGCCTGAACAATTTTTAGACTCATCAATCTGGTTCTCCTTTCCGCTTCGATCGGAAAATTAACGAAGCAGTCTGAGGGTTTGTATGAAGCGCCAGCGATGAGCTAGAATTCACGCGCAACTAGGAATCAGCTCAAAGCTGACCTGATTAAGCCCGGACATTGTTGTGATCAAGTCCGGGCTTAGCCATTTTTGAGGGGGCTAATCCTAATTCCCACTTCTATACCTGTCAAATAGATTTTAGTAGCGAATAAACTTTTTCGATATCGCGACGTAGTTTTGAGGAAACTGTTCGCAAATATAGGCAGGCGATGCGTGGCGGCAATTTCTTAAAAACCCAGGCTTCGGCACATGCCACATTGATCACAGGGTTTATTCTTTTCGATTGAGCAGAGTTTCAATTCAGCGAATTCAAGAAGGTCGCTCGTGGAGAGGGTCGCTTCCCCGATGTTGAATTGCTGGCGGCTGGGATGCGCCTCGTACTCGACGCCGGTCCAGGGAGCATAGTAGAGAGAAGGAGATCGGGAGTTTTCAGGCTTATAAGTCCCGTCAGTCTCATAAGCCATATGAAATTCATTCAAAGCATGCCGCACTATTTCTCGAACTATTTTTCTGAACTCATCTTCGTTAGCCATCACTACATCTTCCTCGTGTCCTGTTCAATGGAATCGACTACGCCTATGATCGCGCTGTCAATCGCCGCCCCCGCTTCGCCGGTGGAGGCCGTCGAAGCGGACCAGCCCTCCTGAACGACTATAACAATATCGCCCTCGCCGGCGTCCACGGAATCGAGCGCGAGCATCGAAGCGCCGCGCGGCGCGCCGTCGGGATTGATCGGTTGAACGAGCATTATGCGCGCGTTCCCGTAGCGCGAATTCTTTTGTGTGGCGACGACGTTGCCTAAGACGCGAGCCAGAATCATTTGTGGTCTCCCTTAGTCGCGCCCTTCTTCCCTATTGATTTCACGTGCGATTCAGAATCGACAATGCCGACGATTGTGCAATCGGTTGGCGCCTCGGCTCCATCAAGCGCGAAACTGGCCTCTTTGCCTCGGCACCAGAAGACAAGCTCGCCGGCGCCGGCCCCGACCGAATCGATTGCGACGAGTGGTTTGCCCACGGGGAGCAGATCGCTGTCGAGGACCTGGATGATCAGCAGCTTGCGGCCTTCGAGCGAGGCGTTTTTGATCGTCGAAACCACGTTTCCGATGACGCGGGCGAGTTGCATATTATAACGCCTTGATCACGACCAGAGTCAGGTCGTCATGTTGATGCGCGCCGGTGGTGAATTCTTCGATGTGATTGAAGAATGCCTCGATGATCGCCGACGCGCGCAAGTGGCGATGTTCGAGTAGGAAATCGAGTATGCGCGCCTCGCCGAATTCAATGCGGTTAGGTTGCGGCGTGTGCGCCTCGGTCAATCCGTCGGTGTAGAAGAAGAGCGCGTCGCCTTTTTCCAGGCGCAAGGTCTCGCTCTTGTATTGCTGCTTGTCGAAGACCCCGAGCAACAGTCCGCCGGTTTTCAGGGCCTTCCATTTGCCCGACGCCTTGACCAGCAGCGGTGGGTTATGGCCCGCGTTACAGTAATTGAGCGTCTTCGTTCTGGGGTCGAGGACGGCGTAAACGAGCGTCAGAAGCAGTTGCCTGCCCAGGTCGCGGTGAAGTCGCAAATTGGCGTCCCGCAGGACGCGCGACGGGCCGCCCCCGCGCCTGGCCACGCTGCGCAGGATGCTGCGCGCGGCCGCCATGCCCATCGCCGCGCGCACGCCTTTGCCTGCGACATCGCCGAGCAAAATCCCCACACGGTCGGGCGAGAGCGGGATGTAGTCGTAAAAATCGCCGCTCAGGTTCAGCGCCGGCTCCAACCGCGCGGCTATGTCGAAGCCCTTAATTTGTGGTGGCGCGTCGGGGATCATCGCGCGCTGGACGTCGCGGGCCATCAGGATTTCGCGCTCCAACTGCCGCTCGCGTTCGACGTGTTCGGAGTAGAGCCGGGCGTTGACGACGGCGATGCTAAGGTTGTTGGCGATGTTTTCGAGCAACCGCCCGTGATATTCGTCGAAGGCGTTCACGCGGCTGCTTTCGAGCGCGAGCGCGCCGATGATTTTGTCCTCGCATACGAGCGGGACGGCGATTTCGGAGCGCTGCCCCTGATCATCCCATTTGTCCGAAACGTAATAGTCGGGGTCGCGTGAGACGTCGCCGACGATCTGCGTGCTGCGCTCGCGGACGGCGCGTCCGACCACTCCGTGAGAGACTTTCGTGCGACTGGCATGTTCCCTCTTCGTCGCGCCGTAACCCTCCTCGACGTGCCAAACTAACTCTTCGCTCGCCTCGTCGATCAGGCCGACGAGCAGGAATTCGTAATCGATTATCCGGTCGAGCAGAGCAGCGATGTGATTGAGCAGCCGGTCGAGGTCGAGGATCGAGGCGATCTCATGGCCGATCTCAATCATCGTTCTCATCTCGCGCGTACGCCGGCGCAGTTCGTCATAAACGCGGGCGTGTTCAAGCGCGACCGCCAGGTGGGCGCCGAGCGCGCCGAGCGTCCGCTCGTGGTCGCGCGTGAAATAGTTCGGCTCCAGGCTCTCCATAGTCATAACGCCGACGACCCGGTTCTCGCGAGCGAGCGTGAGGGGGACGGCGATCTCGGAGCGCGGGTGGCTCCCCTCCGCAGTCGCGACCGGCAAATAGCGCGAATCGCGCGACACGTCGCCGACGTTAATCGTGAGGCCTTCGCGCCAGGCCGCGGAGGCGACGCTGCGGTCGAACGGGATGACTTTGTGAGCCGCGACCTCTTCCGGGTTGTACCCGACCGCCTTCTTCCACACCAGACCCTCCCGCGTCTCGTCGACCAGAAAAAGGCTGAAGAACTTATAGGTGATCATTTCGCCGACGCGACGGGTCACATGTTCGATCAACTCGTCGAGATCGAGGATGGAGATGAATTCCACGCTCAACTCGTTGACCAGGCGCGCGAGGCGCTGCCCCGAGAGCGCGGCGCCCGATTGCCCGCCCGATTGCCCGCCCGATTGCCCGGAGGATGAGGTGGAGTCGTTTGTATAGAGATTGGGGAGCATAATCAAAAGCAGTTCAGGATTTATTTAGAGGCCTCATTGATCGCGTCGAGGACTTCGTCGTCAGTATGACGGAAGATCGGCATCACGACTTTGCGGAAGCGGATGACGCCCTCCCTGTCTATCACGATCACGCCGCGCCGCGTGCCGATCAGGTTCTTCATGTCGTAATCGCGAACGGTCTTGCCCTCGGAATCCGAAAGCAGCCGCATCGGCAGCTTGTGATTCGCCGCGAAGCGGCGGTGCTTCTCCACCGAGTCGGTGTTGACGCCGATGACCTGGGCGTCCGTCTGCTGATAACGCGCCCAGTTGTCGCGCACGCTGCACAACTGCTTGGTGCAGACTGGCGTCTCATCGCCCGGGTAGAAAAACAGCGCGACTACCTTGCCGCGCGCGCCGCTCAATGTCCATCTTTCGCCGTTGCCGTCCAGGAGATCGATCTCCGGCGCCAACTGGCCGATATTCGGTCCTGTAGTTGTCATAGCCGATCCATTTCGTTCGAGTTTGGAAGAGGGGCCTTGCTGCGCATTGTCACTGTGATCAGATTGGCATAACCAAGCCATAATTGTGCAATAGCGCGGAGAAATTTGCCAGACGCCATATTTAGCGATTTTGCCGCAATCAAACACAGGGCTATCTCATATATTTAGAAATAAGGAACAACCAGCGACAAAAGGTTCTCCGGGGAAATGACTACGAATTTGAGAAGCGCATTGATGATTTGAGGAAGGAAGTGGAGCTAAGGGGGTTCGAACCCCTGACCTCTTGAATGCCATTCAAGCGCTCTTCCAAACTGAGCTATAGCCCCACATCTAGCTATTCATATCCTAATGGTCGAGAACGTTGCCCTTGTCCAAGGGCGACAATATGTTAGCCAAACTACTTAAGCGCGTCAACCGTTGCCCGAGACTTTTGCAGGGGCAGTTCACGCGGCTTTCTCCAGATCCTTCGCGTTGAGGTGGCCTATGAGTAGGCCGTCCTGATCGATGACGGCCAGGAATCCGAGGCTGTTCATGTCCAGTTTATGCCGCGCATGTTCAAGGGAGGCGCGTACGGTGATGAACAGAGATTCGTCTATCGGGTCCATCACCTCGCCGATGGTCAGTCGCTCCCATTTCTCCTGCGGCTCTTCGCGTAATCTGTCGAGCGAGAGGACGCCGTGCAACCGCCCGTCGCGCGCCACGGGAAAATGGGTATGGCGGTGGGCGGCTAGGATTTGATCGATAAATTCCGCGACCGACAGCTCCGGCGGTACGCTCACGGCGGGCGACCGCATCACAGCGCCGACCGTGCCGTCGATGTCCCACTGCTTGCCGTCATCGCGCCGGGTTTGCTCGCCTGCGGATTGCTGTTCGCGGTAGCGGTAATCGTTTTCCGCCGCCGATTTCAGGAATACGCCCAGTATAAGCAACCAGGCCGCGCCCGTAAAATCCTGCAAAAATCTTCCACGCATGGCTGCGGACGCGGCCAGCAACAATCCGTAAGAGATGAGCAGGTAGGCCAAGCAGACGCCGAGTTTCATGGCCGTGCGCGTGGCCGAAAGGATGTCTTTACGCCTCTGCCAGAGGATCGCGCGCAAAGCTCTTCCGCCGTCGAGTGGTAACCCCGGCAGCAGATTGAACGTCGCCAGAAAAAAATTGGCCGCAGCCAGATAGAGAAAGGCCGCGCCGGCGGCCTGCGCCGCCGTAGACCCGCCGCTCAGGCGTTCCACCGCTAACAGCCACAGCCAGAAGAAAGTCGCCAACAGGAACGAGCTTATCGGCCCCGCCACGGCGATGCGCAGTTCGGCCATCGGCGTAGGCGGCTCTCCGATGAGCCGCGCCCATCCGCCGAAAATGTGTAATTGGATGTCTTGAATACGGATGCCATCCATCTTGGCCACGAAGGCATGCGAGAGTTCATGGATCAAGACGGAGGCGAAGAAGAGCGCGGTGATGGCGCTTCCGATGATCAGGTTATGCCAGGGCGAGAGCGGAGGTTGGACTTCGGTGACCAGCCAAAATCTCGACACCACCCAGATGTGCAACACGACGACCGGCGGCCAGCTGTAATCAATGATCAACGGAATGCCGAAGATGCGACCTAGTTGAAACTGCTTTAACCCCATAACAAATCACCGTTCCTTGGCAGTAGTGGCGTCGCCGACGAAATTCTTGACGGCCCGCATCAATTCAACGGCATGATTGTCGAAGAAATGTCCGGCGCCTGCGATTTGTACTAGCTCGAAGTCGTCGCCGGCGGGCAGCGTGGACAGAAACTCTTCGAGCGGCGCGAGCGGCGCGACATCATCTTCGGTCCCGTGGATGAAGAGTTTCGGTTTCGCGCAACTAGCGATGAAATCCAGATTGCTCATCCGCGCCGGCGTCCCGATGGCGATCAATTTGTCTACGCGCTCGTCCGAACAGCCCACTCTCAATCCGACGATGGAGCCGAAAGAAAAACCGGCGACGATGACTTCGCGCGCGTTCGGCTGGCTGTCGAGAAGGTAATCGAGCGCGACCTGGGCGTCGGCGCATTCGCCGCGCCCTTCGTCGAACTCACCGGTGCTCAGCCCGACGCCGCGGAAGTTGAACCGCAGAGTCTCGAAGCCGCATTCGTTCAAAGCCTTCGCCGCGCGGAAGACAACCTTGTTGTGCATCGTGCCGC
Source organism: Blastocatellia bacterium (assembly GCA_036565725.1). Lineage (GTDB taxonomy): Bacteria > Acidobacteriota > Blastocatellia > RBC074 > RBC074 > JAJVID01. Next base: position 14,470 of record DATCXQ010000582.1, on the reverse strand, counting down.
CGTGCAGCGGGTGCGGATGCAGTACCAGCGCCGCCCGCTCGGCCTGATTGCTTTTCGGGCGATAGATCGCTTCCAACCGCCCGTGAGTCGCCGGAATAAAAAGATTTCCCGCCGGATACATAGATCAATTCGTCAACAATACTTTGAGAGTCCCCGGCCGCGCGGCTTCGGCCATCGCTTCGATGCCGTCGGCCAGTTGGTATTCGCGCGCGACGAGCGGCTCAACGTCTATACCGCCGGATTCGAGCATCCGGAGCGCGGTTTCAAAACGCCCGCAGCGCGACCCGACCACGCTGACCTCATTAACGACTATCCTGGAAGTGTCGAATCGGACCGCTCCGCGAAAAGTGGACTTCAGGATAATCGCGCCGCGCGGCCGGATCAAATCGAGCGCAATCTCCATTCCGCCCGACGATCCGCTCGCTTCGACCACGAAATCGAAGCCCTGCGCCTTCGTGCCGTCGAGTTTAGCCGTTTTGACTCCGGCGCGCGCCGCGAGTTCCAGCTTGGCGTCATGTTTTCCGATCAGAGTCAGATCGCACCCAGTCCCCGCGATCACGCGCGAAATCAATTGTCCCAGTTTGCCGTCGCCGACGACGGCGACGCGGTGTGAAGCGCGGATCTCGACCTGGTCAAGGATCGCGAGCGCGGCGGCCAGCGGCTCGGTGAAGACGGCCTGCCGGTCGCTGACGTCATCAGGCACAACCAGCAGATTTCGCGACGGCAGGCTCAAATACTCTGCGAACGCCCCGTCGCGTCCGCGAATGCCGAGCGCGGTTCGATCCGGACAATGGCGCGGATCATTCTCGCGGCAAAGAGCGCATTGTCCGCAGCCCACATTGATTTCGCCCACGACGCGGCGGCCGATTTGCGACCTGTCGGGAGACTCCTCGACGACGCCGACAAACTCATGTCCGAGCGTGCCACGAAAGTCGGCGTAGCCGCGCGCGATCTCGATGTCAGTGTTGCAAATTCCCGCCATCGTCATCCGCACCAGCGCCTCGCCCTCGCGGCGCGGGACGGCCGAATCGGTCAGCTTCAGCTTGTTATCTTCAACCCGCAACGCTTTCATTCCGACGTTGATAAGGCAATCGCGCGCCGTTTTCAAGGTGGGACGGGCTTCAGTATGCGCCCAACCTACGCATACTGAAGCCCGTCCCACCTTAGGCTGCTGGATTTTTACCCATCGCTGTGCGATGCTGCCTGCGTGAGCATTTTTAACAATCGATAGGAGAATCAAATGTCTACAGTTAAAAGTGGCGACACTGTGAAGGTTCATTACACCGGCAAACTTGACAACGGAGAAGTCTTCGATTCGTCAGAAGGCGCTGAGCCGCTGGCCTTCACCGTCGGCGCGGGAGAGGTAATTCCCGGCTTCGATCAGGCGTTGCTGGGAATGCAGGTCGGCGAGACTAAAGACGTCGTCATTGAGCCGGAACAGGCATATGGAAACCGTATCGAGGAATTGGTGCAGACTATTGATCGCGGCCAATTCAACCTCGGCGGCGCCGAGCCGGAAGTCGGCATGCATATAGAAATGCGCACTCCTGATGGCAATATCCCACTGACCATCACTGATCTCACCGACGCGACGGTCACGCTAGACGCAAACCACCTCCTCGCCGGCGAGACGCTGCATTTTTCTTTGACGCTGGTCGAAATCGCGGCATAGAGATATTAAGGCGTAATCGCTACCGCCCATGACTTCACTTCCATTGCACAGATGGGACCTGACGCCCGGCGAAGCCGTCGAGGTTCAGCAGCGGATGCGTTATATGGTTCGCCTGCGCCCACTCGCGCGGCCGGTGGGCGCGATCGCCGGGGCGGACATTTCGTACAACAAATTTTCCGAAACGGTATACGCCGGCATAGTCGTTTTGAGTCTGCCCGATTTGCGAATAGTCGAAACCGCCGGCGTTCGCAGCGTGGCGAAATTCCCTTACGTGCCGGGGCTGCTGAGCTTCCGCGAGGCGCCTTCGTTGCTCGAAGCGTGGGAGAAGCTCAAAACGAAACCCGACGTCTTAATGTTCGACGGGCAGGGAGTAGCTCATCCGCGACGCTTCGGCATCGCCTGCCACGTCGGCGTATTGCTCGATTGGCCGACAATCGGTTGCGCCAAGAGCATTCTGGTGGGCAGATACGGCGAGCTCGGACTTGAAGCGGGAAGCAGGTCGCCTCTGGTCGATAAGGGCGAACAGGTGGGGGTCGCGCTGCGTACGAAGAGCAAAGTCGCTCCGGTCTACGTTTCACCAGGCCATCTAATGGATCTCGATTCGGCTGTGGACCTGGTCCTGCGGTCTACAACCAAATACCGACTGCCTGAACCGACGCGGCAGGCGCATTTGCTGGTCAACCGGTTGAGAGTTGAAGCTGGAGAGAACGAAGTCGCATAACGCCAGGTAGCCGCCGCGGACTTCGTGTTGTAAAGATGCTCTTACGCCAGTTTCTCCAGGTTCGGATGCATTGTGCGCCACTTCGTCGCGCGCTCGTAAGCCAGCGCCACGCGCAGCGGCGCGGCCTCGTCGTATAGATTGCCGGTGAACATGATCGCCTGCGGCAGGTTGTTGATGAATCCGCATGGGGTGACGACCGCCGGGTGGCCGGTAAGGTTCGTGATCAACAGACTGGCGCTGCCCGGGGCGGGCGTGACGAAGACATCCCACTTCGACATTAAGGAGTCCATCTCGCGCATCAGCAGAGTGCGCGCCCGCTGCGCTCGGATGTATTCGACCGCCGGGATGAAGCGCGAAGTGCGGAAGCTGTTGGGCCAGTCGTTGGCGCTCTGGCCCGACAGTTGATTGACTCGACCGTCGCGCGTGATGTCGTCGAAGGCGGCCGCGGCCTCCGCGTTCAGAATGATCCGCAGGCTCTGGGCTGAAAATTGCGGAAGCTCCATCGGTTCTAGCCTGGCGCCGGCCTGGCGCAGGGCGTCGAGAGCCTCCTGATACATCTTATTCCGCTCCTCGCCGGCGCTCTGGGCGCCGCGCTGACCGGGGCCTCGTTCAAATTCGGCTTTGACGTAACCGATGCGCATTTGCGCCAGCGGACGTTCAGGGTTCCAGTTGAACGCGGCGTCGCCGACCGTGATGTCGCGCCCGTCGGGGCCGTAGATGGCGTCGAGCGCGAGCGCGCAATCTTCCACGCCTCGACAGATCGGGCCGATCTTGTCCATCGTCCAACTCAATCCCATCGCGCCGTATCGGCTCACTCGCCCGTAGGTCGGGCGCAGCCCCGTCACGCCGCAGCGCGACGACGGTGAAACTATCGAGCCTAAGGTCTCGGTGCCGATTGAAAACCCGACCAGTCCGGCCGAGGTCGCCGAAGCCGAGCCTGCGGACGATCCGCTCGACCCGGTATTGGTCTCTTCCGGCTGCCATGGATTGCGCGTCATTCCCGCGAACCATCGCCCGCCCTGCGCCAGCGCGCCCATCGAGAGTTTGGCGAGGAGCACCGCGCCGGCGTCGCGCAAGCGTTCGACCACCGTCGAGTCGTAATCGATCATCTGATCCCGGAATGGTTCGGCGCCCCAGGTGGTCTTAATTCCCTTCGTTGCGAAGAGGTCTTTCACGCCGCATGGGATGCCGTGGAGCGGGCCGCGATATTTACCTCGGCGGATTTCGCGCTCGGCCTCTTCGGCCTGTTTCAGCGCCGACTCTTCGGTCAGCGTAACCACGCAGAGCAGCGCCGGGCCGTACTTTTTCAGCCGCGCCAGATACATCTTCGTCAGTTCGACCGGCGAAACCTGTTTCGTGCGGACGAGTTCGGCGAGCTGCGTGACAGTGCTGAACGCGAGTTCTTCGACCGATTTGAATTTAGGCGGCTCGACCTTGCTCGCTTTGATCTTCGTCTTCGCGGCGCTGAACTTTTTGCCGGGCGGCGCGGGGTGAAAAGCGATCGCAGGCTCGGTGTCGAGCGGCACGTCGATCCTGCGTAGAGCCTCGTAACTCGCCAGGTTGCGGTTGACGCCGGGCATGGCCATCGCCTCCTGCGCGTCGGTCAACTCGATTCCGATCAATTGTTCGGCCGCGCGAAGCGTCTCCTTCGTGACTCTCTGCGGCGATTGTTGAGCTTGCTGCGCCTCCGCGATTGCGGAGCCCGGATGGGCGTCGAGATTGGTTATCGCGGCGCCGGCGGCTCCGGCCGCGGGTAGCATTTTGACGAACGAGCGGCGATTGATCTTCGCGTTTTTTTCGGCGGAGTTTGCGGGGCGACGTGTGCGGGTGTTTTTCATAGGCCTCCTGTGGGAAATCCTTGTGAGCGGCACATCGTTCTCAGTTCAATCTTCCGCCCGTCCAATCGTCGAAATTCTGTTTGCGTTGCGTGCGTTCGGGAGTGACGCGGCCATAACTAATGTCGCCGTGTTCTTCGGTCCGCGCCAATTTCTTCAAGGCGCAAAGTCCTTCCATCGCCAGTTCGCAGGCCGAAACGAGCGCGCCGTCCGCCTCCTTTTCGACCTTACCGCTGCGGACGGCTTCGACCAGGCCGCTCACTCCCTGAAATTCCCTGAGAGCTTCTTTGTCGGCCGTCATATCGCTGACCGTCAGCGTGTTTCCCTGATTGAAGTGGTCGAGCGTCTGTCGGAAATCGATTCCGGCGAAGATCGAGCCGAAGACTTCGCCGCATGCTTTGCGAATCAGGTCGCGCGCGATTCGTTCGGCCCCGATCTGTTCGCCCTCGTATTCAAGCTCAATCTTGCCGGTGATCGCCGGGATCGCGGCGTAAACGTCGCTGACGCGCGGGGTGGCCACGCTCTGATGGTTCAATAAAGCGCGCCGCTCGGCGTTTGACACGACGCTCTCCATGACGCTGATAGGCAGGCGCTGGCTGACGCCGGAGCGCTTATCGACGCGTTTGTCCTCGCGCGCGATGAACGCGATCTGTTCGACAATTTCGCGGATGGCCTTCGGGATCAAAAAAGTCAATTGGTAATAATAAGGAGAGCCGCGGTAATCGCGATGGCGATTGGTCCACGCCTCCTGCTTCGTGATCTCGACGCCTTCCTTGATCGAGGCCGGGTAATGGGTCTGAATTTCGGAGCCGATGCGGTCTTTGAGCGGCGTGATGATTTTGCCTCGCGCCGTGTAATCTTCGGGGTTAGCCGAGAAGACCAGCAACACGTCTAGCGGCAGCCTTATGGGGTAACCCTTAATCTGTACGTCGCCTTCCTGCATAATGTTGAACAACCCGACTTGAATCTTCCCGGCCAGATCGGGCAGTTCGTTGATGGCGAAGATGCCTCGGTTGGCGCGCGGTAGCAAGCCGAAATGTATCGTCAACTCATCCGAGAGCAGATGCCCCCCACGCGCGGCCTTGATCGGGTCGACGTCGCCGATGATGTCCGCGATGGTCACGTCGGGCGTCGCCAGCTTTTCAACGTATCTCGCGTCGGGGGTGATCCAGGCGATCGGCGTGTCGTCCCCTTTTTCGGCGATGAGTCGTTTGCCGTAAGCGCTGATAGGACGGAACGGGTCGTCGTTGATCTCCGACCCCGCGATGATCGGGATCTCGTCGTCGAGCAAAGAGGTCAATTCGCGCAGGATGCGGCTCTTGGCCTGGCCGCGCAGCCCGAGCAGGATGATGTTGTGTCTGGCCAGCAGCGCGTTGATGATCTGCGGAATGACGGTGTCTTCGTAACCGACTATGCGACTGGTGACTTTTCCTTTGTCGTCTTTACGCGTAAAAAGATCGTCGCCGCCGCGGAGCGCCTTGATCAGGTTTTGACGGATTTCGTCTTTAACCGGGCGAGTGCGGAATCCCGCCGCTTTCAACTCGCCCAGAGTTTGCGGTAGAGACATTGTTGTAGAAATCCTTGAAGAAAAACTGTCGCCACGTACGGCGTTCGGGAGCGCGGGCAAGGATGCTTGCGCTCCCGGGCGCCATACGGCATATGGTGTTTTGATCTTAACCCTCGACGGCGGGCGGCGCAAGAAAAAGGGCTGCCGTGATGGCAGCCCAGAGAGAAAGACTGTGTTTGCGGGTGTTGGCTTAGGCCGCAATCCCCGGAAACAATCAGTCGCGATTGCGGTTCTTGAGCACATGGTACAACGCGCCGCCGCCACCGCCGATCAACGCCCCGGCCGCAGCGCCTCTTCCTCCGCCAGCCGCAGCGCCGATGCCGGCGCCGATGGCCGCAGGGGCGGCTATCGTCAAGACGGTTTTAAGCTTGGAATCGCCACGGCGTCTTACGGACCCGCCCGACGAGCGATAGACCACTTCCTGTCGGGTGGCGCGGCTGACAGGCCGAGCGGCGCTCTGGTTGGCTCGCGCCTGATAACCGTCAGCGTATCCATCCTTGAACCCGTCGTTATAACCAGCGCGGGTGGTGCTAGTGACGCTGGACGATTGGCCACTCTTCCCTGCGTTGTAGCCGTCCGTGTAACCCGTTTTGAAGTCGCTCAAGTAGAAAGCCTGGCCCTCACTCGCGGCCGCAGTTGTCTCTGCGGGCGCCACTGGCGAGGCTTCGGGAATTGGCGAACTCGACGGCGCCGCCGTCGCTAAGGCGGCTTTGCCCTCTTCAGCCGTCGTTTTGGGTGTTTCGGCCATTCGTCCGAACGCGAAACCCGAAATCAGCATCGCCGCGCCCAACACAATAGCCAATATTCTTTGCGATTTAGTCATTGGTTTTCCTCCTTCACAATGAAGCAAGTAAAAATGGAGAGCCCGAAAAAACACAGCAATCAGGGCGCCACGACCAGGCCCTGAGCCTCGCACGGGGCTTGATAAAGATAAGTCCCGCTATTTTTCAACATACGCGAATCAGGGCTGGAATTGCGACTACCTCTAATGTAGCTTTCTTCTACCCATATCGGATAAACGGTCTAAAAATTACACGATAAGGTCGGCTCAAGGGTGAAACTTTCATCGTGGTTACATCACCAACCTACTGTCGAAATGTATAGACCGCGAACGCGGTGAATCTGATTTCAATACCAACCCATTCCCAAGGAGAGAGAAAATGTCCAAGAATAATTCGCCCGCGTATACAGTCGCCGGGATTTTGTCATTGGCGCTTCTATGTTTGGCTTGCGGCCCGGCGCTCGCTCAGCGCGGCGGACGCGAGGATCGCAGTAAAGAAGAGCGAGGGCTTTCGTGCAACGACAATTGGGGCGGCGACCGCGCCTCGCATTGCGTGATTAAGGAGCAGGCGGTCGCCGGGACAGGAGGGACTATCACCGTTGACGGCAGGAAGAACGGCGGCGTGACGGTGAAAGGCTGGGATCGAAATGAAATCTTTGTGCGCGCGAAGATCCAAACCTGGGCGGACACTGACGCCGAGGCTCAGGCCCTGGCAGGGCAGATCAGAATTGAGACCGGAGGCGCGAATATTCATGCCGAAGGTCCGGAGACGAAAGATCATCAAGGCTGGGCGGTGAGTTTTGAGGTCTCCGCCCCGCGCAATTCGAATCTTTCGCTCAAGGCGCACAATGGCGGCATCGGCGTATCCGACGTTCGCGGTCAAATAGAATTCAGCACAATGAACGGCGGCGTCTCTCTGCGCCGGCTCGCGGGGAACGTTAAAGGCGAGACTATGAACGGTGGTCTTTCGATTGATCTGGCCGGCGCCGGCTGGGACGGCGGAGGAATGGACGTGAGAACGACCAATGGCGGCGTAACTCTTTCAATTCCCGAAAATTATTCGGCCCACCTTGAGACCGGCACGGTCAACGGCGGATTGAAGACCGATTTTCCAATCACATTGCAGGGAGAGGTCAAACGCGAGTTGTCGCTCGACCTCGGCGGCGGCGGCCAGACCATTCGAGCCGTTACGACAAACGGCGGCGTTTTGATCAAACGTAAATCGTAGAAGATCGAGGATCGAGGATCGAGGATCGAGGATCGAGGATTGCGCTATCGGGCGTGAGGCGATCTTCCATCCTCAATCCTCAATCCTCAATCCTCACTCAGCGGCTTGCGCGCTTTTCGTCTTCTCGTTATATTTCCCGCGTTTCCAAGTCCCTCACACATTCAAGTTTTTGAACCCCTGTTTGGCAGTCCACCTGAATATCGAGAGGAGGTTTTCCATGACGCAAGAGGCCGAAATCGCGACAAGCAGAGAAACATTCGAAGGCGACGGTTTGGAAGTCGAGGCGTTAGTCGCGCGCCCGGACGAGGTTGAAAAAGTCCCGGCCGTCATCATCATTCATGAGTGGTGGGGGCTCAACCGGCACATCGAAGACGTCGCGCAGCGCTTCGCGGAAGAGGGCTTTATCGCCGTCGCGGCCGACCTTTACGACGGTAAAACGACGAAAAACGCTCAGGAGGCCTCGGAGCTGATGGGCGCGCTGAACCAGGAAGACGGCCTCGCCCGGTTGCAGGTCGTCCTGAAGCGCTTGCGCGCAATGCCCGAAGTGACCGGCGTCGGAGTAACCGGCTTCTGCATGGGCGGCACTTTTGCTCTGCTGCTGGCCTGCAACGCGAAGGTCGAAGCCTCTGCCCCGTTCTACGGCGACGTGCCCGTCGACACAACGGTGATCGGTAAGCTGAGTTGTCCGGTCCTTTTCATCGGGGCGGAGAAGGATCAATGGATCACGGTTGAAAAAATGAACCGCCTGGAGGCCGCGCTCAAACAGTTCGGCAAGGAAGGCGAAGTGCGAATCTACGAAGGCGCCGACCACGCCTTCTTCAACGACACGCGCCCCGAGGTCTACAACCAAGCCGATGCTGAAGACGCATGGGAGCGGGTGATCGAATTTTTCAATAAACACCTGCGCTTAGGACAAACGGCCACTGCCTAAATCAAATGCTACGAGTCGCCCGAGCCTGATTCCCGAGCGGAGGCTCCGCAGAACGCCGAGGGAGCTCAGAGGCGGTCCGGAAGCCGCTTTATCTTCCTCACTGCGAAGCCTCCGCGTTCTGCGGCGTCTTCGGCGGCGGATAGCCGAGCGCTATACTTATGAATTACGAGTTATCGGCAAATACCGTGGCGGTCATTTCCGGCGCCTCGTCAGGCATCGGCCGCGCGGCGGCGCTGGTCCTGGCCGAAAGAGGGGTGCGACTTGCGCTGCTGGCGCGTTCGGAGGGCGGCCTTTCCGAGGTCGCGGATGAGGCCAGGGGGCGAGGCGCGAGCGACGCCGCATATTTTATTTGTGACGTGCGCGATGAAGCGGCGGTCGATCGCGCGGTCGCCTCGACCCTGGAACGCTTCGGGCGCATTGACGTTTTGATTAACAGCGCCGGATTGAGCTTGAACGGCGAGGTTGACGGTTACTCGCTCGAAGACTGGCGCGCGGTGATCGACACCAATCTGACCGGGACTTTTCTGGCCTGTCGCGCGGTGGCGCCCGCGATGAAGCGCCAGGGCGGCGGCCAGATCATCAACATTTCATCGGGCGCAGGACGCAACGGCATCAAAGAGATGGCGGCTTATTGCGCGTCGAAGTTCGGCGTGATCGGATTCACCGAATCGTTCGCGCTCGAAGTCAGAAATCAAAACATCCGTGTTTCAGCCTTGCTTCCTGGGTCTGTGGCGACCGATTTTTCCAGAGTCGCGAAACGCGACCGGACCGCCTCTCCCGGCGGACCCAGAGAGATCGGCTATTCGATGTCGGCGGAAGAAGTGGCCTCGGTGATAGTCGCAATGCTGGAGCAGCCTATACAAGCATGGATGAGCGAGGTCACGCTGCGTCCACTGAATCTGGAATTGAAGCGGCGTATTTCCTGACATTGACGGAGAGACCGTAGAGATGGAAAGACAGAGAGACGGGGCGACGGGGCGACGGGGTGACGGGGCGAGAGGGAGAGAGGGAGACAGAATCTCTTTGTCGCCCCGTCGCCCCGTCGCCCCGTCGCCCCGTCTCTCCCCCTCTCCCTCAGAGCTTCGCGAGAAAAGACGCCTCGTCAAATACATCACGCAAAACCTCGAAGCCGCCTACGGCGTCCCTGTCAACGTTAGCCCTTACGACCCACTGAGCGAATTGATCCTCACGATCTTGTCTCAATCCACAACCGACATTAACAGCCGAAGAGCTTTCGAGAATCTCAAACAGCGTTTCCCTGACTGGGAATCGGCGCGACGCGCGCGCGCGTCGTCCATCGCTGCCGCAATTAAATCGGGCGGATTGGCCAACGCCAAATCGATGGTCATCAAAAATGCGCTTAACGAGATCAAAAAAAGAAGGGGAAGTCTCGATCTGTCTTTTTTACACACATCGCCGATCGAGGAGGCCAGGGAATTTCTTACATCACTCACGGGCGTAGGCCCTAAAACCGCGGCCTGCGTCTTGTTATTCGCGTGTAATAGAAAAATATTTCCGATGGATGTACATATTCTGCGAATCACTAAACGAATTGGGCTGGTTTATGAGCGCTTCAGCGACGAACAATCGCACAAAAGGATGGAAAAATTGGTTCCACCGAATAAGCATTACTCACTTCACGTCAACCTTATCAGGCATGGTAGGCAAATTTGTCGTCCGCAAAACCCGAAATGCGATAAATGCCCTTTGGTCGAGCAGTGTGATTACGGCCAGTCTCAGCTTTGATTTTCCCAGAGGACGAGGGTACTGAGTAAAAAACGATCAAAGCGTGATCTTTTATGTACCATTTTATTCCAAGATTGTGAGTCTGCTCCAGATGTCGAGATGGCGACAGCGGCGACAAATCAGTCTACTAAAGTGCTGATAAAAGGCTGGTTAAGAAAATTAGAGGGGCGGTTTTTTACGAAGAATGAGGCAATGGTATGCACGTTGCACTAGTAGCGAAACGACAAGCAATGCTTCAGCAGTTTAGGTAAACGCTCTGAGGCGGGAGATGTTGGGGGACATCAAACGTTGAAGAGCAAAGTTAGGATGGCTGCTAGGTTACGCATGGTTCTTGGGGGAGGCCATACGTGATCAAGTAGCCATTCTTCCTTTTACAGCCATTCTTTTTCCATGCCAAATATTCCTTCTAAATTTTCAGTCCAAAGCTGGGAGCTGGCTCTCTAAATTGGCATAATTACACAGATGCTTTTCGATTGCGGTATGATTTAAGACGTTCCGGATTTGCGTTTGTGTGCAACGTGGCCGCTATCCTCGGCTGTGAGGGAAGGGTGGCGTCTGATGAGAGTAGAGTTGATGAGGCGCGCCCTCTCTGACGGCCGGGCTGACGGTCAGTGGGAGAGAGTCAATGTATAAAAAATCAGACAGAGTGATGAGGTTCGTTGCCGCACTTCTGGCGTTCCTTCTGGCTTTCGGCTCGCCGGTTGGGGCGTCCCAGGAAGCGAAGAGTCAAAAACAAAAGGGCGCCCAGGGGTCGTCTCAAAGTGACGTCGCGAAAAAACTGACCGAAGAGCAGAAGGTTGCGCACCTGCTCGATCGCGTCACATTCGGCGCGCGCCCCGGCGACGTCGAGCGGGTGATGAAGTTGGGGTGGGAGAAATATCTTGACGAGCAATTGCGTCCCGAACGCATCTCCGATCAATTGGCCGAACAGCGGTTGAAGAACATCGAAAGTATTCATCTGAGCAGCGCCGAATTGGCGAGGAACTATCCTCCGCCACAAGTCCTTCAACAGGTTTTGAAAGAGCGCGGGATCGAATTGCCGCGCCAGAATCAAAACGCGGGCCCTGCCACAAAGAAAGACGCGAAGCAAAGCTTCAAACAACTGGGCCGAGAGGCGGATCGGAAGAAAGACGATAGCATGGACGATCAGGCGCCAGCCCGTCCGCCCGATTCACCGGCCACTTCCACGTTGGATAATATGCAGGCCGACAACCAACAAACTGGCGTCAATGACGCGGCCAGGCGGCGCGAGGCTTATCAGGCCCTCCGGGCGATGGGCTACAGGCCGCAGCAGGAGGTCGTGCAGGAGTCGCAGCAGGCCAAAATCCTTCGCGCGATTTACAGCGAGCGTCAGTTGCAAGAAGTGATGACCGACTTCTGGTTCAATCATTTCAACGTCTACGTTCAAAAGGGCCCCGACCGAATCCTGACTGCGTCTTACGAGCGCGACGCCATTCGACCGAACGTCTTCGGCAAGTTCGAAGATTTACTCAAAGCCACGGCGGAACACCCGGCGATGCTCTTTTACCTGGACAACTGGATGAGCGCCTCGCCGAACGCGAAGATGCCCGACCGTGAAGAGCTTCGCCGGATGAGGCGTGAGCGGCGGTTTGGCGGATTCGGCAATCGCGCAATGCGGCGGATGGAGATGGACGAGATGAGGAGGATCAACCAGAACGGCAAGGTCCCGAATCGCTCTCGCGGGTTGAATGAAAATTACGCGCGCGAAATCATGGAGTTGCACACGCTCGGCGTTGACGGAGGTTACACGCAAAAGGACGTGCAGGAGATGGCGCGCTGCTTCACCGGTTGGACGATCCGCAACCCGCGCGCCGGCGGCGACTTTTACTTCAACCAGTTTATGCACGACGACGGCGAGAAGACTGTGCTCGGCAAAAAGATTCCTTCGGGCGGCGGGATCAAGGACGGGTACGCGGTGATTCACATGCTCGCCACGCATCCTTCGACAGCGAAATTCGTCTCGACGAAACTGGCGCGCAAGTTCATCTCGGACAATCCGCCGCCGGCGCTCGTCGCCCGCATGTCGCAGGCGTTCCTGAAGACAGACGGCGACATCCGCGAAGTGTTGAGAACGATGTTTAAGTCGCCGGAATTCTTCGCGACTGAAAACTACCGCGCGAAGATCAAAACCCCGTTCGAAATGACCGTCAGCGCGGTTCGCGCCATAGGCGCCGACACGAACGGCAACCCGCAATTCCACCGGTGGATGGCGCAGATGGGCGAGGGGCTGTTTATGTGCCAGCCGCCGACCGGCTACCCAGATACCGCCGAGCGCTGGGTCAACACTGGCGCGCTGCTCGAACGCATGAACTTCGCGCTCGCGCTCAGCGAAAACCGCATCCCCGGCGCGCGCGTCAACCTTCAAAATCTCCTTGCCGACGCGAGCGCTACGCGACAGTCGCAGGTCGTCGATCATTTCGTCAAACTGTTATTGCGCGGCCAGATTTCGCCGCAGACTCGCGAGACGATTGACAAGAGCCTGGGTGAGCGGCGCCTGGCGATGGCCGGCGGCCAGGTGGATGTGGCTAAGGTCGTCGGGCTGATTCTGGGGTCGCCGGAATTTCAAAGGCAGTAGGACTCAGGGGACTTATAGGACTTATGGGACCCACAGGTCCTGTGGGTCCCATAAGTCCTATTGGGGAGGAGGAAACCTAATGAATAGACGATTTTTTCTGAAAAGCGGCGGCGTCGCGTTGGCCAGCATCGGCGCCGCGACGACATCTCCCTCGTTCCTGGCGCGCGCGTTGGCTCAAACGAGTGAAAAGGGGCGGAGGAAGATTCTGATCGCGGTCTTTCAACGCGGCGCGATGGACGGACTGAACGCGGTCGTTCCGTACGCCGAGCAGGACTATTACAATCTGCGGTCGTCAATCGCGGTTCCGCGCCCCGGCGCCGGAGGGGCGCAGCCGAACCAGGCGTCGGCGATCGATCTCGACGGCTTTTTCGCCCTACACCCGGCCCTTGCGCCGTTCAAGCCGATCTATGATTCGGGCCAACTGGCGATCATTCACGCCTCAGGCTCGCCCGACAACACGCGCTCGCATTTCGACGCCCAGGATTACATGGAGTCGGCCACGCCTGGCGTGAAGAGCACGACCGACGGCTGGCTCAATCGCTACCTGCAATCGAACGGCGCGGCGGAGTCTTCGCCGTTTCGCGGCGTGGCGATGGGACCGACCCTGCCGCGCGTCATGCAGGGCAAGGCTTCGGCCATCGCGATGAACAATATCAACGACTTCACCATTCGCGCCGGCGGCGGCGAGACGGGCCAGGCTGTGCAGGGCGGGTTCGAGGCGATGTACTCGCAAACGGTCAACGATGCGCTGCGCGGCGCAGGAAAAGAGACCTTCGACGCGATGAAACTGCTCAAACGCGTCAACCCGGCTCAATACAAGCCGTCGCCCGACGCCGTATATCCTCGCGGGGCCTTCGGCGACCGTCTGCGCCAGGTCGCGCAGTTGATCAAGTCGGACATCGGCCTCGAAATAGCCTTCACTGACATCGGCGGATGGGACACGCACGCCAATCAAGGCTCGTCGCAAGGCCAACTCGCGACGCGGTTGACAGAGTTCGCACAGGGGCTGTCGGCTCTACACACCGATCTGAAGGAACGCGCCGATGACGTGGTGATCCTGACGATGACCGAATTCGGCCGCACAGCGCGCGAAAACGGCAACCGCGGCACCGATCATGGCCACGCCAGCGTGATGTTCGCGCTCGGTGGTTCGGTCAAAGGCGGCAAGGTCTACGGCAAATGGCCCGGACTCAAGAGCCATCAACTCTACGAAGGCCGCGACCTGGCGATCACCACCGATTTCCGCGACGTCTTCGCAGAACTAGCGAAGAAGCATCTTGGCGCGACCGAGCTCAACGCGATCTTCCCCGGCTATCAGATCAACGCCTCTAACTTCAAGGGACTGATTTAATCCTGAACGCGTCGTGGCGGTAGCCCTCCCTTACGGCCGGGC
>DATCXQ010000576.1:0-15446 GCA_036565725.1 Blastocatellia bacterium | reverse complement strand
GATTGGGCGACGGGGCGACGGGGCGACTTTGAGAAAAATCGCCCCGTCGCCCCGTCGCCTCGTCGCCCCGTCGCCCAGTCGCCTGTGACGCTCGTCGGATACGGTTCAACGCCGACTCGACAATCGGATTGCGACCGGGATTTGCTTCGCCGGCCTGGGCGCGCGGCGATTGAACGGGCGATGGCGCCGGGGCCGCCTGTCCGCTCGTAGCGCGTTTCTCTTTAATTCGCCGGACCCGCTCCTTTAATTCGGCGCGCCAAGGCGGATGGGGCTCGGTCTCTGAACCATTTTCGGTCACGGTCTGCCGCGCCGGCGTGGCCTCGGGCCGTTTATTTGAAGCGGAAGGGAAGTGGAGCAGGTTAACGTCGGCGTCTTTTCGCGGAACGATCGTCGGAAATTCGGCCGGCGGCCCGCTAGCAGGCGTCGGCGTTGATTGGTCGTGGTGTGGCTCGATGCGCCGCAATGAGAGCCTCCCGTGCAGCGCATTGTTGTGATTGCACGCGCGGCAAATGATCGCCGCGCCAATCAGCTCATTACCGCAACTTTCGCACTTCATGATCCTTGAATTGGAACAATCGGGAGTGGGACAGAATTTAGCCTGTCCCACTCCCGATTGTTCCGATTGTGCAGAATGAGTTGGCGGACAGACTAAATACCGCCTTACTCTTGATTGCTCCGATTGCGTAGCGTGAATTGGCGGACAGACTAAATTGCCCTATCTTGATATTTCTGATTGCATAAAAAGCGCGGCGATAGTAACAAAGGTCAATGTGCAAGGCAAGAAATCGTTGCGGCCAAGGGAGCCTGAGCCATAGGGCTCGCCGACGTTCGTGAATTAAAGGTGCGCTACGGTACCGACAAAACGGGGGATGATCTTTAATTCTCTCCTGGAGTCTTGAATCGGATTAGACATGATTGCCCCGGCTACAACGAATCGGCCTGTTCTGATAATCGTCTTTCCCGCGGCGGTCACCCTGTTGGTAATCGCGGCGGTCGTGTCGCTGACGGGTTGCCGCAGGCCGGCGCTCCAACCGAATTTGCCGCAGATCTACTCGCCGCCCGTCGCGCCAGGATCCGGCAAACCGCCAGTAATTTTTATCCCCGGCATGCTCGGCTCGCGCCTAGTCAACCGTCGCACGGGAGAGGTTGTGTGGCCCGATCTGCGGGTTGATGGCGAGGCTATCGCGCTCCCCATTTCGTCGCCGGTCCTGGCCCAAAACACCGATGAGATTGTGGCAACGGAGGTTGTGGAAGAGGCCAAGGTCAGCGCGCTGATACCTGAAATATCCGTCTACGGGCCGCTGCTCGAAGCTCTCGAACGGTATGGCGGTTACAAGCGCGCCAGCTTCGACGCGCCGCCACCAGGGGGCGATCGCGACACCCTGTACCTCTTCCCATACGATTGGCGGCGCGACGTCGTCGAATCGGCGCGGGCGCTCGGTTGTATGATTGAAGAACTCAAGCGGCGGCTGGGCCGCCCCGACCTGCGCTTCGACGTCGTGGCCCATTCGATGGGCGGATTGGTGGCCCGTTACTATGCGATGTACGGCGAACGCGACGTCCTGGACGTCGTCGTCGCCTGTCCCGATTGGTCAGGGGCGCGGAACCTGAACAGGGTCGTCCTGATCGCCGCGCCGAACGCGGGTTCGATGAACGCGCTCCGCGTGTTGCTGAAAGGCTTTTCGGCGATGTCCTTCTCCAGGCCCATCGGCGCCCTTCCGCGCCAGCTTAGCCGTAAACTGCCGTTCGCTCGCGTCGGCTCCCGGGTGACTTTCACCGTGCCCGCGATTTATCAACTGCTCCCGCCGAGCGGGCATGCGCGGTTTTTTAGCGCCCATCTGAACCCGCTGCCTGTGAACCTGTATGACGTAGAGACGTGGCGGCGTTTCAAATGGTCGGCGGCTTTCGACGAAGCGTCAATCCGGCATGAGCTGGTACGGATGACCGCTAGACAGGGGCCGAACGCCGCGAGGGCCGAAAGTTTAAGTCGCGCCGCGGAGCGCGAAGTTTTTTTGCGAGTGGTCTTGCGGCGGTCGGCGGCCTTTCACAACGCGCTGGCCGTCGAAGCGCCGCCGCCCCCGAGTCTGCGCTTCTCTTTCATCGGCGGCGATTGTATCCCCACTCTCGACGGCGCCGTCATCATAATCGGCGTTTCGCCGCGCACGATCTTCAGCGCCGCCGAACTCCCCGGCGATAAGTTGTCGAGGCGCAAGGCGGCGGAATTGATCTTCAACCCCGGCGACGGCACCATCACTCGCAACAGCCTCTTCGGGCGCCCGCCCGACGCGCAGCCGGCCGTGGCCGTTCCGACCTCAATGCGCTCTACGCACGTCGGTACGACCCTCTTTTGCGATTCTCACAACGGCCTCTCACACGACCGGATGATGCAGGACAATCTCTTGACGACGCTGCTGATCAACCGATAATGGCACTGCGATTTTGTTTTGCGCGCACTTCAATTTGATAGAACAAGCGAACAAAACTATGGCGGATTGCAATTGTGTGTACGGGAAGGCGACTGGATCAGTACCGCGAGCGGTAGCGAGCGCGGCCGGAGCGTGAAGCCCGCTCGATACCGCTCGCGGTACTGATCCGTACTGTCGTCTCAGTATGCCGCACATTGATTTGCAATCCGCTCTAAACCAGGTCTCCGCGCTATGGACCCAACTGAACGAATGATACGACTTTACCATCACCTCCTTGATCAAATGGGAGAAGAATTTGTCGAGTTTATCGAAGGAAGGAGAATTGATTTGTTTTCTGACCGCGCTGACTAAAACGGCGAAGCCTGTAACCGGTCGCTCTGTAGCCGCGTTTTTGTAAACGACATCCATATTTTTCCCCTGCCAATCAATGGGCAATGCGCGATTTGAGGAATGAAATATGCGAATCTTGGAACTTCAAGTCAACGGAACCAGGCGCCGCGTCGAGGTTGAAGGCGAGCGCTCATTGCTCAGCGTGTTGCGCGACGAGCTCGATTTGACCGGCGCGAAATACGGCTGCGGCGAGGGGCAGTGCGGCGCCTGCACCGTGCTGGTTGACGGGCGCGCAGTGCGCTCCTGTCTGACACAAGCGGCCTCGGTAGAAGGCAAACAGGTCACCACCGTCGAAGGCCTGGAGCGGAAGGGCGCTCTCCATCCGCTGCAGGAGGCCTTCCTGGCCGTGGACGCGATGCAGTGCGGTTACTGCACGGCGGGAATGATCATGTCGGGCGTCGGGTTGTTGAAGAAGACTCCGAACCCGACCGACGCCGAGATACTGCGCGCGATGGAAGGCAACATCTGCCGCTGCGGAACCTATCCGCGAATTGTCGCCGCCATTCGGCAGGCTGCCAATGGCGACAAGGCCGTGGACAAGGCCGCGAAAGGAGGCGCGCAATGATCGAAAGGTTGACGGAGGAGATCGGGCTTGAGCCGGAACGGTACGAGTTGACCGAGGGGCCGGCCTATCATTTCGAACTCGGCGAAATGCAGCGCCGCGATTTTTTCAGAGTGTTCGGCGGCGGCGTGCTGATCGTCCTGGCGCTGAAAGACTCTCTGGCGCAGCAGGAGTCGGGCGGCGGCGGTCGTCGCGGCGGCGCCCCACGTCCAGTCGAAATCGGCGCGTGGCTGCGCATCGCCGAAGACGGGACGGTGACGGCATACACCGGCAAGGCCGAAGTCGGGCAGAACATTCGCACTTCGCTTACGCAGGCCGTCGCCGAAGAGCTGCGCGCGCCGGTCTCCGCGGTCAAAGTCGTGATGGGCGACACCGATCTGACGCCTTTCGACATCGGCACCTTCGGCAGCCTCACGACGCCCGACATGTTCCCACAACTGCTCAAAGCGGCCGCGGCGGCCCGTGAGATCATGCTCGATCTTGCGTCCGAAGAATTGAAAGTCGAACGCGGCTCGCTCTTATCCGCAGACGGCAAGATCACGCATCCGGCGACTAATCGGTCGCTGAGCTACGGAGAGTTGAGCAAGGGACAGAAAATAATGAAGGCCATCGGCGCGTCCTCTCTCTCCCCGCGCGAAGGATGGAAGGTCGCGGGCAAGTCGCTTCGCAAGATCAATGGTCGCGACGTCGTCACCGGCAAGCAGCGATCCACGCCCGACATCAAGCTCCCAGGAATGCTTCATGGGAAAGTCTTGCGACCGTCGGCCTTCGGCGCCACGCCTGCTTCGATTGACTCGAAAGAGGCGGAAAAGCTGCCCGGCGTGATTGTCGTACGCGACGGCGATTTCACCGGCGTTGTCGCGCCGAACGAGGGAACAGCCGCGCGGGCCGTCGCGGCCATTCGCGCCGAGTGGAAGACAACGCCGCAGGTCTCGGCCAAAGAACTTTTCGATCATTTGCGCAAGACGCCGAACCCGCCGGCCAAGCCGCCGGACACACTGGCCGAATCACTCGCCGCCGCGCATCAGAAACTCGAACGAACATACGCCGTCGCATACATCGCGCATGCGCCTCTGGAGCCGCGCGCCGCCGTCGCCGAATGGAAAGACGGCAAGCTGACGGTCTGGACGGGCACGCAGCGCCCCTTCGGCGTGAGAAGCGATCTCGCCAGCGCGTTCCGCATTCCCGAAGCCAGTGTGCGCGTCATCGTGCCCGACACCGGGTCGGGTTACGGCGGCAAACACAGCGGCGAAGCTGCGGTGGAAGCCGCGCGCCTGGCCAAAGCCGCAGGCCTTCCGGTCAAGCTGGTCTGGACGCGCGAAGAAGAGTTCACCTGGGCATACTTCCGCCCGGCGGGCGTGATTGATGTGACGAGCGGCGTCAACAAAGACGGCGTTATCACGGCGTGGGATTTCCACAACTACAACTCAGGTAATGCGGGGCTGCGCCCGGTCTACGCGATTCAGAATCAACGCAACGAATTTCACCGCTCCGATTCGCCCCTGCGCCAGGGGTCGTATCGCGCGCTGGCTTCGACCGCCAACCACTTCGCGCGTG
Organism: Blastocatellia bacterium; assembly: GCA_036565725.1. Lineage (GTDB taxonomy): Bacteria > Acidobacteriota > Blastocatellia > RBC074 > RBC074 > JAJVID01. The sequence continues at coordinate 10,511 of DATCXQ010000576.1, read as the reverse complement.
AAGTCCACGTCGATGAACTCGCTCACAGTCTGAAGATTGACCCGCTCGAATTCCGTCTGAAGAACCTGAAAGACGAACGTCTGCGCGCCGTGTTGGAAGCTGCCGCGAATACTTTCGGCTGGGGAAAATCGAAACCCGCCTCGAATCACGGGTTCGGGATCGCCGGCGGATTCGAAAAGGGGGGTTACGTCGCGAACTGCGCCGAGGTCGCCGTCGATCGGGCGAGCGGCAAAGTGAAGATCGTCCGTGTCGTGACGGCTTTCGAGTGCGGCGCCGTCGTCAACCCCGACGGGTTGAAGAATCAGGTCGAAGGCTCGGTCATTCAAGGCATCGGTGGCGCGCTGTTCGAGGCGATCGATTTCGAGAACGGCAAGATTCTCAACCCGCGCTTTTCGCGCTACCGTGTGCCGCGCTTCAGCGACATGCCGAAGCTCGAAACCGTCCTGCTCGACCGCAAAGATTTGCAGCCGGCCGGCGCCGGCGAATGCCCGATCGTCGCGCTGGCGCCGGCGGTGGGCGCCGCCATCTTCCACGCGACCGGCGTTCGCCTCCGCTCGCTGCCGATGGTTCCGAATGGATTGAAGTTATAATCGGCGCCGCGAGCGGTAGCGAGAGTGACTCAATCAATTAGCTCACTGATTGAGCCACTCTCGCTATCGCTCGCGGTACTGACCCTGCCGCCTTCTTACACAGGTCGAATAATCTGGCGGAGGACGAAATGAAAAAAACACTTGCGGCGGTGGCGGCGCTATTGCTCGCCTCTTTTTCCGCATACGCGCAAGACGCGTCGAACACACACGTTCATCATCTGACGGAGTCGAACACCTTCGCCCCACCGGGACAGGATTGGGCGAAGGCGCGCGTGGATAAATCGCCGCGTCATCAGGAATGGGTGGACGTCAAATACGGCGATCGCGTCGTCAAATCCTTCCTGGTCTTCCCGGAAGTGAAGGGCAAGGCGACCGCCGTCGTCGTCATTCACGAAATCTTCGGCCTGACGGATTGGGTGCGCAGCTTTGCCGATCAATTGGCCGAAGCCGGTTACATCGCCATCGCGCCCGATCTGCTTTCAGGCGCCGGGCCGGACGGCGGCGGGTCAGGCGCGTTCACGGATCGCAGCGGCGTCGGCCAGGCCATTCGCGCGCTGCCGCCTGATCAGATCACGGCCGATTTGAACGCCGTAGCCGACTATGTGATAAAGCTGCCCGCGGCCAACGGCAAGCTGGCTGTGATGGGCTTCTGTTACGGCGGCGGCCAGACCTTCCGCTTTGCGACAAACCGGCCCAGGCTCGACGCCGCGCTGGTCTTTTACGGCCAGGGGCCTGACAGCGCCGAAGCGATTGCGAAGATCAAGGCGCCAATATACGGCTTCTACGGCGGCAATGACGCCCGCGTGAACGAAACCGTTCCAAAAAGCCAGGAACTGATGAAGGCGGCGGGTAAGACCTATGAGCCGGTGACCTACGAAGGCGCTGGCCATGGCTTTATGCGCGCCGGCGAAGATCCGGCCAATACCAACGAAGCGAATAAGAAAGCCCGCGATCAGGCCTGGGGTCGCGTCAAGGAGATTCTGGCTAAACTCTGATCGTCTAACGGTTTGTATCAAGGTTATTTGGTAAACAGCGCCGCTCGGGAGACACAGGGATTCTTTTAAATCAGAACAACCGACATTGGCGCGTTCAGTTTAACTATACCCAAGGAAATTTGGATTTGCGATATAAGGCAATCCTTTGCATGACTGCGGTGGCGCTATGCGTGGCGCCTGCCTCTTCCTTCGTGTCCCCTGCGCCCGTGGCGCAGGGGAAGCAGAAGCGCGAGGAGTTCGGCTCCAGCCTGAAGAGGCTGAAATGGGATGAGCGAGAGCAAAAAGCGGTCGAGACGAATCAGGGCGACGAGCGGCCGGATTCGGATACGGTCATCAGGATGGAAACGTCGCTCGCGGTCTTCGAGATTCTGGCGTTCGATAAGAAGGGTAGGGACGTTCCAGGGCTGAGCAAGAGCGATTTTATCGTCACCGAAGACGGCGCGCCGCAAGAGGTCGCGGGCCTTTCCCCAGGCGACGGCTCGACCGTCCCGCGCTCCATTATTCTGATAATTGATTACAGCGTCAGCCAGTTCCCGTTCATTGAAAGCAGCGTCGCGGCGGCCAAGGCCATTGTCGACAGGCTCAAACCGAATGACCGGATGGCGATTGTGACCGACGACGTCGCGTTGTTGGCGCCGTTCACAAGAGACAAGTTGAAGCTCAAGGACGGGCTGGACTCGCTGCGAAGGAGGGCGAGGTCAAAACGATTCGGGCGCAGCGAACAATACAGCGCGCTGCTGGCGACATTGAAGGAACTCACGGGCGGCGTCGAGCGCCCGATTATTATTATCCAAACTGACGGCGATGAGCTGAGCAGCCTTAGAAACGCCGATGTGGCGCCCCATGGAGCGGAGGCGCCCGTCATGCCACGCGATTCCTCCAAAGAATACAGCCTCGAAGATATTTACACCGCGGCGGAAAAGACGCGGGCGCCGATTTACGCCGTCATCCCCGGCGTCCGATTCGCAGGCGTCCCGCCCCAAGAACATGTTGAACGGGCGAGAAGGCTCTTCGGGAAATTGTTTCAACCGCAGCAGGAATTGGGCGGGTGGGGGCGTCATCTGACGCCGACGTTTGAAAACTACCTCCGGTCTCGCGCTCAGACCGCGCTTCGCCAGCAACTCGCCCTGGCCGGGATCGCCAACCTGACGGGCGGATGGGCTGAATATCTCGAAGAGCCTGGACAGGCGGCGGGAATCTACGACCGGATTTTCTCCGGCATCGAGCGCCGCTACATCCTCACCTATTACCCGACAAACACTAAGCGCGACGGTAAACTGCGGCGCGTCGAAATTAAAGTGCGGAATCACCCGGAATACACCATCTTGGGGAAGAAATCCTATTACGCTGATAGTCAGTGAAAATAGACAGGATTTACAGGATTCTTCAAGATTTTGTGAATTGGGTTGAATCTTGAAGAATCCTGTAAATCCTGTCTATTTTTCGGGAAACCTTATGTATCCATCACGAAGAACGCCTCTTGTCACTCGCTGGTTCTTGACTTGCCTTGCGTTGGCGCTCCTCTGCGGGGTTGGGTCCGCGCAGGATGCGGGCGCGAACGCGAAGCCACCCACACTCTTCCTGATCGGCGATTCTACAGTCAGGAACGGCGCGGGCGACGGGGCGAATAAACAATGGGGCTGGGGCGAACCAATCGCCGCCTACTTCGATCCGACGAAGATCACCGTTTTGAACCGGGCGCGCGGCGGGCGCAGCAGCCGCACGTTTATGACGGAAGGGCTGTGGGATCAGGTCGTGTCGGCGATGAAGCCGGGCGATTTCGTGTTGATCCAGTTCGGCCACAACGACGGTGGGGCAATCAACGACGCCTCACGCGCCCGCGGCACGATCAAAGGCGTGGGCGAAGAAGTTGAAGAGATCGACAACATTCTCACTAATAAACACGAAGTCGTGCACACCTACGGATGGTACTTGCGCAAGTACGTCGCCGACGCCAAGGCGAAAGGCGCGACGCCCATCATCTGCTCGCCAGTCCCGCGAAAAATATGGAAAGATGGCCGTATCGTTCGCGACCAATACGCGCGCTGGGCCGAAGAAGTGGCGAAGGCTGAAAAGGTCAGATTCATTAACCTCAATGAGATCATCGCTCGCCAATATGAGGCGATGGGCGCTGAAAAGGTCGAGCCGCTCTTCGCCGATGAACATACTCATACGACGCTCGCCGGGGCGGAACTGAACGCGGCCAGCGTCATCTCAGGATTGAAGGTGCTCAAACCGGACCTGCTGGCTTCTTATTATTCGGCGAAGGCGGCGACGGTAGGCGCCGCGCAAGGCTCGGCGGGCCGGCCGCCTTACATTTTTGGATTCGGCGCAGGCAAAGAGGGGACGCCTGTGGATCCGTCGATGATTTACAGCAAAGAGCGCGGTTACGGTTTTGAACCCGGCGGCGAAGCGCCCATGAATAGTTCGGTAACCGGCTACAAGCCATTCTACTTCTCCGTCGCGCTGCCGGAGGGCAATTACAACGTGGCGATAATGTTCGGCGCTTTATCAGAGCGCGCGAGTACGACAGTCAAGGCTGAGTTGAGGCGGTTGATGTTGGAAAAGATCGAGACCTCGTCTGGCAAGTTTGATATGCAGACGTTTACGGTCAACGTCCGTACCTCTCAAATCGCAGGCGGCGGCGAGGTCAAACTTAAAGATCGTGAAAAAAACATCGAAGCCTGGGCCTGGGACGAAAAGCTGACGCTTGAATTCAACGGCGAAGGCTCAGCCATAAAGCGGTTAGAAATCATTCCAGCGGAAGTCCCGACGATCTTCCTGCTCGGAGATTCGACGGTTTGTGATCAACCGCTGGAGCCATACAGCAGTTGGGGACAAATGCTGCCGCGGTTTTTCGGGCCCGGCGTCGCCGTCGCCAATCACGCCGAATCCGGCGAATCGCTTCGAAGTTCGCTCGGCGCGCGGCGACTGGACAAAGTCTTGAGCCTGATCAAGCCGGGCGACTATCTGTTCATTCAGTACGGTCACAATGATCAAAAAGAGAAGGGTGAAGGCGTAGGCGCGTTCACTACGTACAAAGCCGACCTGAAGACGTTCGTCGCCGAAACGCGCAAGCGCGGCGCCACGCCGGTGCTCATGACTTCGGTCAATCGCCGCAATTTCAACGAGCAGGGCAAGGTCTACAGCACGCTCGGCGATTACCCGGAAGCCGTTCGCCAGGTCGCCAGAGAAGAGAAAGTCGCCCTGATCGATCTGAACGCGATGAGCAAGAGGTTTTACGAAGCGCTTGGGCCGGAGAAATCAGCGCTAGCGTTCAAGGAAGGGGACGGCACGCATCACAATAATTATGGCGCTTACGAACTGGCCAGGTGTGTTGTCGAAGGGATTAAAGCCAATAATTTGAACATCGCCAAATTTCTTACGAAAGACGTGACTGGGTTTGACGCGAGCCACCCCGACCCTCCCGAAAATTTCAAAATTCCTGCCAGTCCGTTGCATTCCGAGGTGAAACCGCCGGGGAATTGAAAGATAATAAACAGTTGAGCAGAGATTTCGAGGCGCTTTCATTTCTCATATGTCATATGCCATATTTCATATGGCGATTGCCCCTCAGAGTTTTTGCGTCAGCGCTTCCAGCCTCTCAAGCGCCCCGGAAGGAATATAAATTCGACAGGAGTTTTTATGCAGAAGGAAAGTTGTGACTTTGGTCTGATCGGCCTGGCCGTGATGGGACAGAACCTTGTATTGAATATGAACGACCACGGCTATCGTGTGGCCGTCTTCAACCGCACTGTTTCTAAGGTAGACGAATTCATTCAGAACGAAGCCGCCGGAACGCAGGTAGTGGGCGCGCATTCGATTGAAGAATTTGTCGGGTCCTTGAAGCGACCGCGTCGCGTAATGCTGATGGTTAAGGCGGGCGATACCGTGGATCATATGATCGATAGCCTGCTGCCGCATCTCGACAAGGGAGACATCGTCATTGACGGCGGCAATTCGCATTACCCGGACACGAACCGCCGCACAAGTGACCTGGCGGAGAAGGGAATTCTCTTCATCGGCACGGGCGTTTCGGGCGGCGAAGAGGGCGCGCGCTTCGGGCCGTCGATAATGCCGGGGGGCAATTCTGCGGCCTGGCCCCACGTCAAAGAGATCTTTCAATCCATCGCCGCCAGGGTGGAAGACGGCTCGCCATGCTGCGATTGGGTCGGCGAAAACGGCGCGGGCCATTACGTCAAGATGATCCACAACGGCATCGAGTACGGCGACATGCAGCTCATATGTGAAGCCTACCACCTGCTGAGCGCGGGCCTGGGCCTGAGCGCTGAAGACCTGCATGAGGTTTTTACCGAATGGAACAAGGGAGAGTTAGACAGCTACCTGATAGAGATAACGAGCGAGATTTTCACCAAGAAGGATGAAGACGGCGCGCCGATGGTGGACAAGATTCTGGACGCCGCCGGGCAGAAGGGCACCGGCAAATGGACGGGCGTCAACTCGCTCGAACTGGGCGTGCCGGTTACGTTGATCGGAGAGGCTGTTTACGCCCGCTGCCTTTCGGCGATGAAGGACGAACGCGTCGTCGCGTCGGAGATTTTGACCGGCCCGAAGCTTCCTGCGGCGCAAGACCGCCAGCAGTTCATCGAAGACGTTCGCCGCGCGCTCTACTGCTCTAAAGTCGTCTCGTACGCGCAAGGTTATATGCTGATGCGCGAGGCGGCGAAAGAGCAGGGGTGGGACCTGAATTACGGCGGCATCGCGCTGATGTGGCGCGGAGGTTGCATCATACGCAGCCGCTTCCTCGGCAAGATCAAAGAGGCCTTCGACAAGAATTCGCAGTTGACCAATCTGTTGCTCGACGATTTCTTCAGCCGGCTGTTGAACGAATATCAAGCCTCGTGGCGGCGCGCCGTCATCAGGGCCATCGAGTACGGCGTGCCGACGCCGGCATTCTCGACGGCGCTCTCGTTCTTCGACGGCTACCGCGCCGAGCGCCTGCCGGCGAACCTGCTGCAGGCTCAGCGTGACTTCTTCGGCGCTCACACCTACGAGCGCGTGGACAGGCCGCGCGGCGAGTTTTTCCATACGAACTGGACAGGCCGCGGCGGTCGCGTCTCGTCCGGGACGTATAACGTTTAGTCCACATTCTCCGTTCGCAATTCTCCACTCTCCATTTTCAGGCAGAAATAGAAGCGCTCCTCCTCCCGCTTGAGAATGGAGAATTGCGAACGGAGAATGTATCGCGCGCCGCGCTGCGCCAATCAAAGGATCAATTCATATGAAACCATCCCCGACATTGCTCACACTCATTTTTGCGTTGTTCGTCTCGCCGGCTTTCGCGCAAACGAACCAGCCGCAGGAGAGCTATCCGCCTCACCCCGACTCGCAGGAACAGCCAGGCGTTCCGAAAGGCGAGGTGCTGAAGTTCACCTTCGAGAATTCGAAAATCTTCCCGGGCACGTGGCGCGAGTATTGGGTCTACGTGCCCGCGCAGTACACGCCAGACAAGCCCGCCTGCGTTTACGTCAATCAGGACGGCGTTCAGTGGAACGCGCCCGTCGTTTTCGACAACCTGATTCACAAAAAAGAGATGCCGGTTACAATCGGCGTCTTCGTGATGCATGGGCGAGTCAGGGCCGCGAACGCCGAATCCGCGCTAGACCGCTTCAACCGCAGCTTCGAGTACGACGGCCTAGGCGACAATTACGCGCGATTCCTGCTCGATGAGTTGCTTCCCGATGTCGAGGCGAAGAAGGCCTCGGATGGACGGCTTATTCGCCTATCAAAGAACGGAAACGACCGCGCCATCGGTGGGTCGTCGTCCGGGGCGATATGCGCTTTCACCGCCGCCTGGGAGCGTCCCGACGCCTTTTCACGCGTCTTCAGCGCCATCGGAACATACGTAGGACTACGCGGCGGGCATGGCTATTCGACGCTCGTTCGCAAGTACGAGCCTAAGCCGATTCGCGTCTTTATGCAGGATGGCGCGAACGATCTGAACATATACGGCGGAGACTGGTGGATGGCCAATCAGGCGATGGAGCGGTCGCTTCAGTTCGCCGGTTATGAGGTTCAACACGTCTGGGGCGAAGGCGCGCACAACGGCAGGCACGGCGCGGCGGTCTTTCCCGACGCGATGCGCTGGTTGTGGAAAGGATGGCCGGAGCCGTTGAAGGCCGGGGCGTCGAAGAACCCCACGCTCGACGCGCTGCTCATTCCAGGCGAGGGCTGGAAGTTGGTCAGCGAAGGTCATCGCTTCACCGAAGGCCCGGCGGTCAACGCCAAAGGCGAGGTCTTCTTCACGGACGGAGCGAACAGCAAGATTCACAAGATCGGCCTCGACGGCAAGGTCACGGAGTTTATCGCCGATACGAAGCGCGCCAGTGGGCAGGCGTTCGGCCCTGATGGTCGCCTTTACGCCGTGACGGGAGAGAAGAAGATCGTCGCTTTCGACGTCGAAAAACCCGGAAATCCACCGGCGGTCATCGCAGAAGGCGTTAGCGGCAACGACATCGTGGTCGCGCGCAACGGGAACATCTACGTCACGGAGCCGAACACGCCCGCCGCCGACCAAAGCAACGTCTGGTTGATCAAGCCGAACGGCGAGAAGAAGGTCGTGGACACGGGATTGCGTTACTCGAACGGCGTCACATTGTCGCCCGACCAGACGCTGCTCTACGTCGATGATTACCGTTCGCACTGGGTCTACAGTTATCAAATCCAGCCCGATGGATCACTGCAATTCAAGCAGCAATATTACTGGATACACGTCGCCGACACGGTTGACAGCAGCCAGGCCGATGGCATGCGCGTCGACCGCGACGGGCGGCTCTACGTCGCGACGCGTATGGGCGTTCAGGTTTGCGATCAGGCCGGGCGCGTGAACGCGATCATTCCGACTCCGAACGGCAGAATCTCCAATCTGACTTTCGGCGGCGAAAACGGCGATACGCTCTTCGCCACCTGTGGCGACAAGGTCTATAAACGCAAGCTCAAGGTCAAAGGCGCTAACGCCTGGGACGCGCCTCTCAGGCCCGCCCAACCAAGGCTGTGACCTGAAATTTCGTGTTTGTAATAAAAACTCCCTCAATAGAACGCAGATAACGCGGATAGGGCGGATTCACGCCGATCTCACTGGGCCCCTATCCGCGATGATCCGTCGTATCCGAGTCATCTGCGTTCTATTAACCCATGCGCCGATATGAAAAACGCTCTAGGAGATTACCAATGCCATTTAAAATAGAAGAAGAATTTGAGGTGCGGGCGCCGGTTCAGCAGGTGTGGGAGTATTTGATCGATCCCGCCAAAGTGGTCGTTTGCATACCCGGGGCCGAGCTGTTGGAGGCGCAAGACGAACGCACGTTCGTGGGCGCCGTGAAGGTAAAACTCGGCCCCATGTCAATGTCTTTCAAAGGCCTGATGAAATTCACCGAAGTGGACGAACAAGGGCATCAGGTTCGCATGGTGGGGGAAGGTCGTGAGGCGGGCGGGGCAGGCTCTGCAAGGGTGACCATGCTGAGCAAAGTCGCGCCACTCAAAGGCGTCGGCGCCATGGTCGTCGTTAACGCCGAGGTGGACCTTGTCGGAAAAGTGGTGCAGTTCGGCCGCGGGATGATTGAAGAAGTTTCCAGGCAATTGTTCCGGCAATTTTCCGCATGCGTGAAGCAGCGTCTTGAAGTTGAAGTCGCTGATGAATCTCAACTGTCTGGCCAAACGCCGGCTGAATCTCTATCAACAGATAAATCTCCCGAAGCCGAAACGGAGGCTCTGAGCGCTGCTCCGCTTGTACTTCGTGCGATGTGGACCGTTCTCAGACGCTTTTTCCTGCGCCTGGTTGGAAAACAACCCGGTTGAATCACCTTGCCTGGTTGGATCACGCTTTATTTTGCGGCTGGCTCCCCAGCCAATTTCTTCAACACCAACCTCGGATCACCTGCGAACTGCCTTCTTACTTCATCTCATCAAGTGAACGCCAAATGTGTGGACTGCATCAATTATCACCGGCTCGTTTATGGCTGCTTGTAAATCTTAACGCACGAACGAAGCGCATCGAGTGGAAGCAAGGCGCACTTCATCCTTGAAGGCTTGATGTCGCTCTTTAACGATGAAATAAGCTTTTCACTGGAAATCACGGGGCTCTGGTCTATGTCCGCGTCCAGAACCAACACTGTCAGCATGGAAGCCGCGGCGATGCTGATGGCGCACCCGTCGCCCACGAAGCGAGCCGCCGCAATGCGGTTGTCGCTGATCACCAGTTCTATCCTGATCCGGTCACCGCACAGCGGGTTGAATTCTTCATAAGCTACATCGGGAGAAGGCAGACTGCCGTAATTCCGCGGATTGCGGAAGTGATCGAGCAGTGTGTCACTGTAAAGCCTTGTCTGTCTGTCTGTCTGTTGCATTTTCATTCTCGTCGCTCATTTCCCGGTTTAGAGCGGTTTACAAATGCGTGTAGGGGAAAGCCCGCTCGATCAGCGCCGCGAGTGGTAGCGAGCGCGTTCTGCATTGGGTCGCGCTTGCTACCGCTCGCGGTACTGATCCGCACGCTCATTTCAGTCTCGACTCCTGCTTGTCTAGTGTGCGAGTAGAAAGCGAACGCCGCAACTCATAACGCCTATTCAATCACCCTGAATTTCACTGGAATTGTGTGCCGCACGCCAGAGCGATAGGCCGACGTTTCAAGCCTAGTCTACCGCTCTGGTTTTTTCCATGAAAGCTAAAAGCCGTGATCATTCAATATCTCAACCTTGGACAGCTCATCAACTTCTCAGGACTGCGCGACAAGCTTGGCGACGCTTACGAACAGATAGCCGGAAGCGCTGGCTATAGAACGGCGGCGAATGACAATGTTTTTCGCGGCCTGAGTGGATGAATCGCTGACGGCTCCGATTGGCGCGGATTCGGTGGCATTGCAGGCTGTTGCGCAAGTCGAATGCCGGCTTCTGGCGGTCATTTCAACAGC
>DATCXQ010000575.1:0-7284 GCA_036565725.1 Blastocatellia bacterium | reverse complement strand
CCGCTCCCCCGCTCCCCCGCTCCCCCGCTCCCTCGCTCCCTCGCTCCCTCCATCTCCCACTCCTGAGGACTTATGATTTCAAACTTCTTTATCCGGCGCCCAATTGTGGCGATGGTAATTGCAATCGTCACAGTCCTCGCCGGTCTCATTGCGATGCGAAGGCTGCCATTGGCGCAGTTCCCCGAGATCGTTCCGCCTCAGATCATCGCCTCAACGATATACACAGGAGCTGATGCGATCACTATTGAGCAGTCGGTCTCGACGCCGCTGGAACAGCAGATGAACGGCGTGGACAACATGCTCTACATGCAGTCCACCAACGCGAACGACGGCACGCAGCAATTGACGGTCACGTTCGATATAGACACCGACGTCAACATTGATCAGGTCAACGTGCAGAACCGAGTGGCGCAGGCGCAGCCGAACCTGCCGACCGATGTCAACCAGTTTGGTCTGTCTATTCGGAAGTCCACCGGGCTTCCCATGATGGTCTTCGCGCTCTATTCGCCCAACAAGACCCATGACGCGCTCTTCCTCGCCAACTACGCCAACATCAATATCAACGACGTCCTTTATCGCATTCCGGGAGTGGGACAGATTGTTCTGTTCGGGGCCAGCGAATATGCGATGCGAATCTGGGTCAAGCCGGATGCGCTGGCCAAACTGGGTCTGGCAGTGCCCGATCTCGCGAACGCGATAAGGCAGCAGAATAACGTCAACCCCTCCGGCCAGGTGGGCGCCGAGCCTGCGTCGCCTGGAAAGGAAATGACTTACACCGTCCGGGCGCAGGGGCGGCTTCAAACGGCGGAAGAGTTCGGCCAGATCGTAGTCCGCTCCAACCCGGATGGCTCGGTCGTGCGGTTGAAGGACGTCGCCCGGGTCGAACTCGGCTCTCTCAACTACCAACAGACGACGCGGATCAACGGTCAGCCCAGCGCCTTCATCGGAATTTTTCAGACCCCCGGCTCGAACGCGCTGGCCACTGCTAACGAGGTCAAAAAAACGATGGCGGAACTCAAGGAGCGATTCCCGGACGACCTCGATTACGTGATCGGGTTCGACACGACGCTCCCCGTGACTGAAGGGATCAAAGAGATTCTCGTCACCCTCGTCGAGGCCATGATCCTGGTCGTCCTCGTCGTCTTCCTCTTCCTGCAGAACTGGCGGGCGACGCTCATTCCGATGATCGCCGCTCCGGTGTCGCTCATCGGCGCCTTCGCCTTCTTCCCCTGGCTGGGTTTCTCGATCAACACGCTATCGCTGTTCGCCTTCGTGCTCGCCATCGGCCTGGTCGTGGACGACGCGATTGTGGTTGTTGAAGCGGTCGAACATCACATCGAGGAGGGAATGTCGCCGCGCGAGGCCACGTTCGAGGCAATGAAGAAAGTCTCGGGGCCGGTCGTCGCCATCGCGCTGATCCTCGCTTCGGTCTTCCTGCCCGTGGCGTTTATGGGCGGCGTACAGGGGCGGCTGAACAATCAGTTCGCCATGACGATCGCGATCTCGATGCTCATCTCGGCCTTCAACGCGCTGACCCTGTCGCCGGCGCTCGCGGCGTTGCTGCTGAGGCCGCGCAAGCAGTCGCGCGGACCGCTCGGGCGGTTTTTCGGGGGCTTCAATCGGGCGTTTGCGAAGGTCATGAGCGGTTACGTAAATTGGAGTCATGCCCTGATCCGCAAGGCGGCGATCGCCGTGATAATTCTCGTCGGGTTCACACTGGTGAATGGTCTCATCGGCAGACAACTTCCGGCGAGCTTCCTGCCTGAAGAGGATTACGGCTACGCGTTCCTCAACGTCCAGCTTCCGGTCGCATCTTCGCTTGAGAGGACGGACGAGGTCTTAAAAAAGATCGAGGCGATTCTCGCGAAGACCGAGGGAGTAAAGTACTACGCCACGATCGGCGGATTCAGCCTGCTGAGCCGCACTTCTTCGAGCTACCAGGGATTCTTTTTCCTCGGTCTCAGGCCATGGGACGAGCGCAAATCGAAACACCTCGAAGCAAAAGCGATCGTGAACGCCGTAAACGGGGCGCTGGCGACTCAAGTTCCGGAGGCGATCGCCTTTGCCTTCCCACCGCCCGCGATTCCGGGGCTCGGCAATGCAGGCGGTTTCTCGCTCTGGCTTCAGGACCGCAGCGGCGGTTCGGTTGAATTTCTCGATCAGAACCTGCAAAAGTTCCTCGAGGCAAGTCGCAAACGTCCGGAAATTGCCGGAGCCATATCACTGTTTTCAGCCTCCGTTCCACAAATCTACGCCGACGTGGATCGCGACAAGGCGTTGAAGCAGGGCGTGGCGGTGGGAGACGTTTACCAGACGCTGCAAGCCTATCTCGGCGGACTTTATCTGAACCAGTTCAATCGCTTCGGCCGGCAGTGGAGAGTGTTTCTCCAGGCGGAAGGGGATGAGCGGCGCACCGAACAAGACATAAATCAATATTACGTCCGAAACAACGACAGTGATATGGTCCCGCTTTCGGCATTGGTCACAACGCGTCGTATCACCGGCCCGGAATACACCAACCGCTTCAATCTCTATCGCGCGGCCCAGGTGATCGGCGCCGCCGCTCCGGGCTACAGCTCGGGTCAAGCGATGGCTGCGCTCGAGGAGGTGGCAAGGGAGGTTCTCCCAAGGGAGATCGGCTACGACTGGGCTGACCTCTCTTATCAGGAGAAGCGGGCCTCCGGAGGGGCATTAATAGCGTTCTCGTTATCGCTCATCTTCGTCTTCCTGATCCTGGCTGCGCTCTATGAGAGTTGGTCGCTGCCGTTCTCGGTGTTGCTGACGACGCCGATTGCGATCTTCGGCGCCTTGGTCGGACTCTTGGTGCGCGGTTACGACCTTGACGTGTATGCCCAGATCGGTCTGATCGTGCTTATCGGGCTCGCCGCCAAGAACGCGATCCTGATCGTCGAATTCGCCAAAATCGAGTTCGAGAAGGGGCGCAGCCTGGTGGAGGCGGCGCTGGAAGGAGCGCGCCTGCGCAGGCGGCCGCTCTTTATGACCTCGTTCGCGTTCATTCTGGGTTGCCTGCCGTTATTGTTCGCGTCGGGTTCCGGGGCGGTGGCGCGACAGATACTGGGCACGGTTGTGGTCGCCGGAATGCTGGCTGACACGATCATCGCCAGCTTCCTCATCCCGGTGGGTTTCTATGTGGTGGAGAAGCTCTCAGGCGCGGAGAAGAAGCGCGCGCCGGTAGCGACGCTGGAAAAGGAGCCGGCAACGGGAGACTGATACATTTTCCATGGATGGAAAATGTATCAGTCGAACAGACTATGAGGAAACAATTGATATGTGGAGCTGTGATTTTTGGGCTGCTGGCCGGCTGCACAGTCGGCCCAAAATACCGCAGGCCTGTCGTCGAGCCGCCGACACGCTTCCGTGGCTCCGGCGATATGATTACAGCGCCCGATCCAGATTCGCTCGCGGATCTGAAATGGTTCGAGGTTTTCAAGGATGAACAGCTTCAAGAATTGATTCGAACTGCGCTCGTCAATAATTACGACGTGCGTCGGGCCGTCGCGCGGGTCAGCGCGGCGCGCGCCAATCTGGGGATCACACGATCGGATCAATTTCCTAACATTACGGCGGGCGTCGATGTGACAACTCTTCGCAATTCCGGCAGCGGCCAGCTTGCTTTGCCTGGAGGGTTTAGCCGCGACCGGACGTTCGGGACGGTTTTACTCAATCTTCTCTCCTTCGAGGTCGACATCTGGGGCAGGCTGCGTCGCGCGAACGAGGCGGCGCGCGCCAATCTGCTAGCCACGGAGGAAGACCGCAAAGCTGTCATAACAACGATTGTGGGCGACATTTCCGCCGCCTACTTCAATCTGCTCGAACTGGATATGGAGTTGGAGATTGCAAGGGAGACGCTGGCCACCCGTCAAGAATCGCTCAACCTCATCCGGTCGCGCCAGCAGGGGGGCGTCGCGACCATGCTCGATGTGCGCCAGGCCGAGCAACTGGTGTATGGCGCGGCCCAGACCATTCCCGACATCGAGCGATTGATCGAGCAGACCGAAAATCAGATTAACCTGTTGCTGGGCAGGGATCCCGGCCCCGTGGCGCGCGGGCGCTCGTTGTCGGAGCAAGAACAACCTCCTTCGGCGCCCCCGGGATTGCCGTCTTCATTACTCGAACGGCGACCGGACATCAGAGCCGCGGAGCTGAATTTGGTGGCGGCGACCGCCAACATTGGTGTAGCAAAGGCGGCCTACTTCCCTCAAATCAGTCTGACCGGGTTCCTGGGCGGTCAAAGCAGTCAACTTTCCAATTTGTTCAGCGGAGCAGGGGGCGTCTGGAACTTTACGCCCCAGGTGACTCTGCCAATCTTTAACGCCGGCCGCGTCAAATCGGGCGTGAGATTTACCGAAGCACAGCGGCAATTGGCGTCGACACAATATCAACAAGCGATCCGAAACGGATTCAGGGAGGTCTCGGATGCGCTTGTTGAGTATCGCAAGGTCAAAGAGATTCGCGCCCAGCAGGAGGAGCTGGTGACCACACTGCAGGACAGGTCGCGTTTAGCTTACCTGAGATATCGGGGCGGAGTAGATACGCAGCTAAACGCTCTGGACGCTGATCGTGATTTGTTCAGCGCCGAACTGAGCCTGGCGCAAACCAAACGAAATGAACTGCTCGCGCTGGTCCTGCTCTACAAGGCTCTGGGCGGTGGGTGGCGGCAATAGCCGAGATCGCCTTGCGATTCGGTAATTTCTGCAATTTTGGAGATTTCATGAGCGTTGAAAAATTTCTTCAGTTGCAATGGGGCGGCTACAGCGCCGCGCATCGAAACAGAACCAATCTTCTGATACATCTGGTCGCTGTTCCGCTTTTCATGTCTGCCACTATACTGGCCTTCTATGCGCTGGTCAGATTCTCATTGCCCGCCCTTGCCGGCGCGGCGGTCTGTTTCTTAGTGTCGCTCATTCTCCAGGGGCATGGGCACAGGTTGGAAGCGACGGCGCCCGAACCGTTCAATGGCGGTTCGGATTTTATCTTCCGGTTATTCGCCGAACAGTGGATTACGTTTCCACGTTTTGTCCTGACAGGCGGCTGGTTTGAGAATCTGTCCAACGGGACGCCAAAGCTGGTGCCATCGAAAGCTAAAGTAGGTAAATAGGATAGGCTTGGCCAAGCTGCTACGCAACAGGATACTCTGGAGACAGGCTCATCGAAACAGCCAACGTTTCTCTGGAAGCTCGCGATTTTGACGAAGCGGCGAGAATTACGGATAGCCATCCCGGGCTTTGCTACGGCGTCAGCGTCGAACTCCGCTCGAGGGCCCCCCGCCGGCGCCGCCGACGGCTTCAAGGCCGTCGGCGCTTAATAAATCATGTTAGGATCGCCGCTTTCAAAGGCATGCTTTGAGAGGCCTTCAGGTCTATGAACGCTGAAAAGCCGGGGCTGCTTCCGACTCCGACCGCCTTAGGCCGATGAGTTCGAGGCAGGCCAAAAACGCCACGCCAGCGGACTGGAGGAGGACGAAACAGAAGCCGAAGACATTCGGCGTCACCCAGCCCGCCGGCAAAATTAAAATGCCACCGAGCGTCCAGAGCGCGTTCCCGACCACAATAGCCCAGACGAGTGGGGCCGCGGTTTTCCCGCGCGTCGCCACGTACAGGAGAAATCCGGAGAAGGGAAAGAGGCTCAATCCGGCATAGAATAAAAGCGGCGACGGAAGCGCCATGAGGTTACTGAGACTTGTCGAGAACAGCGTCATCAGAAGCCCCATTATGGCGCAGGTCGCCGCATCGGCAAGAAGGGTTGCGCGTAAAAACGTAGTGATGCGAATCGTCTGCATAATATTCTCCTCTCAGATCACGGCGATGGATTTAGCCTTTGTGAAGGCTGCGCCGCGTCGGGGCCCATCATCTTCGAAAGCGCGCGCGCAAAACAATTACCTCGGAGGTAATGGAGTGAACTTATTTAGTGATGTAAATTTTGTGTCCGGATGGAGTCGAGTAAAAAAACGACGAGCCTTTGCACGAACGGATGATGCGCGGACAACTCAGCCGGTTTGATCTGGCGTTGGACACGGAAATTTCACCGGAGCGTTCGAGCTTTATCGAAACCTGGAGCGCCGGGCAATTACCACGGTATGATATTGTTGAGTGATAGAGGGATGGATGAGCGAAATGACAGACCCAATGCAGGAGCGACAAGACGCCCACTTTATGGAACTTGCCTTGAGACAATCGGCCACTGCGGTAAGCAGGGGGCAGACACCCTTCGGCCAAGGCCTGACCCGTCGCCATGGCCGAGTCAGTCGGTGCTGCGGGAACGGCGAGAACGGGCCAGAGCCAGCCCACTGAGATTCATGCCGATCAGCCCCAGCACCAGGGCCACGATGGCCCCGGCTCGCCCGCTGCCAGTGCCGAAACCACCGGTAGAGCTGCCAAGATGCGCCACACTGAGGACCATGCCGATCAGCCCCAGAGCCAGGGCCACGATGGCCCCGGCTCGCCCGTTGCCTGCGCCGATACGACCGGCGGAGCGGGCCAGAGCCAGCCCACCGACGACCAAGCTGATCAGCCCCACCACGGCGGCCACGATGGCCCTGGCTCGCCCATTGGTGATGCCGATAGCGCCGTCGGTGAGGTCGACGGCGAAGCCGAGGTAGATAGTATAGAAGTCGACAGCTGCGCGCGCATCGTCGATGAGGTAGCGGACGCTGGCCAGTTCAGTCAATTTGGTATAAAACTCGATTGCTGTATCAACATCATTAACTATGTAACGAACGCTCACTATAGCCATCGGGGCTTCCTCCGTTGGTTTGTTTGATGCTTGCGAGCAACTGGCTGCCAGGAACATGCAGGCAGCGCAAACCACGATCAATCCTGAAAGAATGCTCTTCATTTTCATCTTCTCCCCTCGATGGATACTCCATCCAAAGCCGTTAGGCTTGGATGGAGAGGAAATTGAGACCGTATGCGAATTGAAGGGCTCGCCCCTTCGATGAGCATACGGTGAACTCTTCTTGTTTACTGTCCCCGATCAAAGGCACTCGTTCCGCAAGGGAAAGAAACAGTTTCTGATCTTTGAGAACCGGCGATAGGGGGTTGTGGTCGGAAAACTTCGACCACGTAAAATCTCCGAAGTTATTCGAGAGCCGACTCTCGAATACCAGACGCTATAACTTCCGGGTCTCTCTACAGGACAAAAAATGAGCCGAAATCTGCTCTATGACATAAAGCGCTCTGAACAAATGGCGTTTCTATAGGACCAAAATGATGATGTTGAATTGTGGTCATAGCTGATAGGTCACCGTGCGATTAAACTTTCGGT
>DATCXQ010000571.1:0-3687 GCA_036565725.1 Blastocatellia bacterium | reverse complement strand
GGGGCAGACCTATGTGTCTGCCCCGCAGCGGCGCAATTGCCAGACCGGGGCAGACACATAGGTCTGCCCCTACGCTATCGCGCCGCCGATCCAGATCTTGGTGTGCCGCTCATATAGATCAGTTGCAATTGCATAATCGAGCATCTGCAAGAAATGC
This sequence comes from Blastocatellia bacterium, assembly GCA_036565725.1. Classification (GTDB taxonomy): domain Bacteria; phylum Acidobacteriota; class Blastocatellia; order RBC074; family RBC074; genus JAJVID01. Next base: position 3,530 of record DATCXQ010000571.1, on the reverse strand, counting down.
TGACATCTTCCTCAACGAAAGAAGCCGAATTGAGAAAGGAGGCCGCGGATTGGAGTAAAAGGATCGCCGAGTTGAAAGGCAAACCGTTGACTCCGGCTTTAATCGAAGAGGGCTGGCGTTTGTTAGACAAACACATCGAGACATACAGCGAGGAGAAGGCTGCGCAGCTTGCCGCCCGCTTCGTGAAGAACAACACGTGGCATTGCCCGACGCTCGTTGTCACCCGCCAGTACGCGCTGCGCGATAAACCGGAGATTATTCTGGGCGACCCGCGCGCAAGCTACATTCCCCTGAGCCAGCGTCACATATGGTGGCTCCTCGCCGAAGCAGAAAGCTCTTACCCGGCTGATTGGTTCGCCGCAGAGCGAAGACGGGACGAGTTGCATCTGCGAATGGTGAAGCTGTTGCATCGCGCCGGAGTAGGCATTCTCGCCGGATCGGATGCGACCGGATATCCTTTTCCCGGTTTCAGTCTGCATGACGAACTCGCGCTGTTTGTGCAAGCGGGTCTTACGCCGTTGGAGGCGCTGCGCACGGCGACCTTCAACCCGGCAAAGTATCTCGGCCTGCTCGACTCGCTCGGCGCTATCGAGCGGGGGAAAATCGCTGATCTTGCGCTTCTCGACGCCGATCCGCTCGAAGAAATAAGCAATACGAAACGCATCCACGCCGTTGTGGTGAACGGCAGATACCTGCCTAAGGAGGGATTACAAAAGATGCTCGCCGAGATTGAGGCCGATGCCGAAGAGAGGTAAGGCCGCGTCAAGCGATTCGCAACGACGACCCTGACTCAGATGTCAGATGTCAGATGTTAGATGTTAGATGTCAGATGTTAGTAGAAGAGTGGAGGCAAAGCTCTCTCTGACATCTGACATCTGGCATCCGGCATCTTCTTTTGGAGGAGATTATGCGTCCAATAATTGCCAGAATTCTGTTGCTCGTTCTCGTTTTCTCGCAAGGCGCCTCCGGACAATCTTCTGTCCAGCCGCGCATCGAACATGTCGAGAAAGGATTGCTGTCCCCGGTTCTTATTAAAGGAGACCCTGGGCGGACGATTCAGGAGCGGATGAAGTTTTACAAAGTCCCCGGCGTCAGCATTGCCGTCATCAACGATTACAAGGTTGAATGGGCGCGCAGCTACGGCGTCAAAGACGTCGAGACGAACGAGCCAGTCACCACCGAAACTCTGTTCCAAGCCGCTTCGATCAGCAAGCCTGTGGCGGCGATGACCGCGCTCAAGCGAGTCGAGCAGGGAAAGATCGCGCTCGATCAAAACATCAACGATAAGCTGACCTCGTGGAAGCTGCCCGATAACGAATTCACCACGAAACGAAAAGTCACGCTCGCCAATCTGTTGAGCCACACGGGCGGCCTCACCGTGCATGGGTTTCCCGGTTACGCGGTTGGCGAAAAGATACCGACGCTACCACAGATTCTGGACGGCGCCGCGCCCGCGAATACGGCGGCCGTGCGTGTTGATATGGAGCCGGCCACGAAGTTCAGATATTCGGGCGGCGGCACGACCATCGCGCAATTGGCGATCATGGACATAGAAAAGAAACCCTTCCCGCAGATCGCTCAGGAGACCGTCTTAGGACCGCTCGGGATGACCAACAGTACGTACAGTCAGCCGCTGCCCGCCGAGACCCGAAAGAAGGCGGCCTCCGGCCATCGAGGCAACGGCAAGCCTGTCGAAGGCAAAATCCACGTCTACCCGGAGATGGCGCCGGCAGGTTTATGGACAACTCCGACCGACCTGGCCAGGTTTGCCATCGAAGTCCAACTCTCGCTCGCGGGCAAATCGAACAAGGTGCTTTCCAAAGAGATGACGACGAAGATGGTGACGCCTTTCATCAGCGACAACGTCGGGATGGGCTTCTTCATTGAAAAGCACGGGCAGGCGACTTACTTCGGGCACAGCGGCGCGAACGAAGGCTTCAGATCGCAACTTCTGGTGAATCGGGATAAAGGCTACGGCGCCGCCGTGATGGTCAATTCCGATAATGGCGAGATCATGAATGAAATCATCCGGGCCATCGCGAAAGAATATCAATGGGAAGATTACTTGCCGCAGCCGTTGGAAATAGTTTCGGTCGATCCGGCCAGGCTGGATGGTTACGCCGGCCGCTTCCTGGTCAACCCTGATTGGGCGCTGACCGTCACGAAAGAAAACGGGAAGCTCTACGCCGAGCTGACCTTGTCGCCGAAGGTCGAGTTGCTCGCTCTCTCCGAGAGTGAGTTCACCAGAACGGACGCGAACGTCCAGTACGCCTTCGCAAAAGGGGAGGACGGAAAAGTGGACTCGGTCAAGATTCGGTTCACCGGAGGAACGACCGAGGCCAGGCGACTCGCTCAGGGTGAGCTGATTCCGTATGAGAAGTTGATCGCAGGCAATTTTGCGGAGGCCATAGAAGCTTATAAAAAGATCAAACGCGAGACGCCGAATAACGATGCGGTGGCGGAAGAGCGCTTGAATAGCGACGGATATTCGCTGCTGGAGCAAAAAAAGATCGCCGACGCAATCGCCGTCTTTAAAGTGAACGTCGAATTGTATCCGCAATCATCGAATGTCTACGACAGCCTGGGCGAAGCTTACATGGCAAATGGGGAGAAGGAACTCGCCATCGCCAACTACAAGAAATCTCTGGAACTCGATCCGAAGAATAAAAATGCCGTTGAGATGCTGAAAAAGCTTGAGCGGCGATAGCCGAGCGCGGCTTGACCTTCATCATCGCGGCGTCTGTTCGGCGCCGCGATTCTTTTTCTGTTTCACCGGAGAGGCGCTTTCGCCTGGGCGAGTTTTTCAATTTCTTGAGCAATCTCCATCCACGCGCGGTCTCTTTCTCCGGGTTCCTTTTCTTCGTCGCGTAGCGACGGCCTGACTTTAGCTGTGCGATTTAACGCACGGTCCGGGGATCTAAAGCAAATCCCCGTCGCGTCAGCGACGATTGAAGGGGGCGGTTGAATTGTGCGAACGTGACGATTCAACCGTCGCTGACGCGACGGGATAAAGAACCGCGCCTCCACCGTGCGTTAAAACGCACGGCTAAACTCATAGGTCGCTACGCGACCAAAGAAGTCCTCCACAAGTGAAAAGATGTGGGTAATGACAAGGCTTTATTCTGTCGCCTGCTGCGGCAGGCTGAGAACCAAGATTCCGGACGGTGTAGATACTAGAGCGGATATCAGATCAGTGTACGGAATGTGGCGGTAGCCTGACTTTGAGGCTCGTCATTATCCAAATCTTTTGCGTTCCCAGAGAGGCGCTTCTTCGTCGCGGAGCGACGGTTGAGCTTAGACCGGCGTTTTAGCCGGTCGAGTGGCGAATGATTATCCAGTCGCGGAGCGACGATTGATATTGTTGTGAGTTCGTCGCTACATTCAACCTTTTCTTCGCATTCTTCAACCGTCGCTCCGCGACTGAGGGTTTCTCCAATACTCGACACCGGCGTTAAAACGCCGGTCTAAGTTCAACCGTCGCTCCGCGACGAAGAATAAATCCGTACACTGATCTGATAACCGCTCTAGAA